>JAXDKH010000190.1:0-3871 GCA_034667185.1 Chloroflexia bacterium
CGCGATTGCTCGTTGCAGCGTCGCCACCAGAAGATACTTGAAGAAGCACCGGCTCCGGGGCTGAGCGATGAGCAAACTCGTTCTATTGGTGATGCTGCGGTGCGCGGTGCGAAGTCAATAGATTACAGCACTGTGGGTACGTTCGAGTTCCTGCTGGACGAACGTGGCGACTTCTATTTCATCGAGATGAACACCCGCATACAGGTCGAGCACGGTATCACCGAGATGGTGACGGGCGTGGACCTTGTGAAGTGGCAGATACGCACAGCGGCGGGGGAGCGCTTGACGCTCAAGCAGAAGGACATTACAATCACCGGGCACGCGATTGAGTGCCGGGTGAACGCCGAGGACGTGGAGCGCGGCTTCCTGCCGGGAGGCGGGCCTATCGAATTGTACCTGCCGCCTGGCGGGCCTGGAGTGCGCGTGGACTCCCATTTGTACTCCGGCTACACAGCGCCCACTAACTACGACTCGCTGCTTGGTAAGATCATGGCCTGGGGCCTGGACCGGGACGAAGCGATCAGGCGCGCTCGTCGTGCTCTCATTGAGTGCATCATAATTGGCCTGCCCACTACGATCCCGTTCCACCAGAAGATACTCGATGATCCCCGGTTCGTTGGCGGCCAGATACATACCGGCCTCGTGACCGAATGGCTCGCCGAGCAACTCACTGAGAACGCGGCAAATGGCGTCACCAGTGCGGCAGGCAGCCCCAACGGTCGGGTGGCGGCAACCGGTAAGGTCCAGTAGCAAACGAGGGTAAGCGCATGCAGGAGACCAAGCTAGGCACAGTCAGGATAGCGCCAAGCGTGCTCGCGATGATAGTGAGCCTCACGGCCAGCGCGATAAGGGGCGTGGCCGGGATGAGCAACGTATCACGCCCACCCGCGCGGGTGCTCCAGCGCCAGAACATGGGCAGCGCGCCGGGAGTTTCCCTGCACGTGCGTAACAGCACCATAGCCGCCGACGTTTATATCGTGGCGGAACCCGACACCAACCTCAAGCGCCTCGCCCAGACCGTTCAGACCCGCGTCCGCGAAGCCCTCGACCAGATGGTCGGCATGCCCGCTGAAGTGGTCAATGTCTATATAGAGGATGTGAGCGACTAACCCAATTACGAATTACGAATTACGAGCAGGACGTAATTCCTAGCACTTTAGCTCTCATTGAGCGTAATTCGTAATTCGTAATTCGTAATTTTTTTGCCCCATGTCAACTACCGTACGACGACAAGCCAGGGTCACCGCGCTGCAAACGCTGTACGAGGTGGACACTACCGAGCACACGGCGGAAGAGGTGATGTTCCGGCTGTTCAACGAACCTATGTCGGAGAGCCAGCCCGAGGCCGAGCCGCTTGTGGAGGACGTGCGGAGCTTTGCGAGGACGCTGGTCGAGGGGGCCGTAGAGCACCAGGCAGACCTGGACGCGATCATAGCTAAGTCAGCGCCTAACTGGCCGGTGGACCAGATGTCGAGCATAGACAAGAACATATTGAGGCTTGCAATTTTCGAGATTCTATTTGATAATAAGGTGCCTTTGAAGGCGGCAATAAACGAGGCTGTGGAACTGGCAAAGCGGTTTGGCAGCGATAGCTCCAGCCGCTTTATAAATGGGGTGCTTGGCACGGTAGCTGCTGAACACCAGCAACTGCGCCAAAAGTACCACAAGGCCGGGCACGGTGCCACCGCAGACCAGGAATAAGAGGGAAAACGGGACCAAGAGAGGATTACCCAACGCCGAATGTCTTCGCGTCAGGAAGTATTCAGGAGGCTGCGTCCGCTGCTTGCCGATGCCCTAGGGGCCGACGAGGCTGAGATTGATTTGGACACAAACGTCTACGACGACCTCAACGCTGACATCCTGGAGTTCCATGACGAGGTTATCCCGACCATCGAGGAGGAATTCGGGGTTACGATAGACGACGACGAAGTACCTGAGCTCACCACCGTTCGCGAGCTGGTAGCATACCTGGCAGAGAACATTTAGGCACAGCTAGCCTGAAAGGAGTCACTTAGTAATGGCAAACGCTACGGAACACCTCAAAGAGGTCGCCGTCCAGCAATACGGAGTAGACGAGGCGGAGGTCGCAAATAGCGACGCTAACGCCCTCAGCGAGCTACTCCTGGGCAAGATCGCCATGGACAAGTACAAGGTCAGCGCCTCGGAATTAGAGGGCCTCGACCGCCGCGGGGCAACCCAGTTGCTCCTGCAGAACATGGTCAGCGACCTGCTGAAGGTGGACAAGAGCAAGGTCAGCCCCGAAACTTCGTTCTCCGACCTGGGCGCAGACTCCCTCGATATGGTCGAACTGCTCATGACCATCGAAGACGTTTTTGAGCCCTTCGGCGAGATGAAAATCCCCGAGGAAGACGCCAACATTGGCACAGTAGGCGAGGCCGTGGACCGCATCGACGGCTACATCGAAAACTACGTATCGGCTGCCTAATTTGGAAATTGGGATTTCGGATTGCGAATTTAGTTAGGTATGCATCAAATTCGCAATCCGAAATCCCAATTTCCAAATCCCATTTGTAAGCGGGCGTGACGAGTCCTATAATGGACTTGCCGCGCTTTTTGGCGTCTGGCGATAGCGTAGTCAGCGGCCCCAAATAGTCTCTGGTCTAATCTGATGAGCAGCACCCTTTCGCGATTCCGTCCCCGGCTCCCGTTTGGCAAACGCGGGGGAGGGCCCCAGCGTACCCGGCGGCAGCGCCCGGACGGCACCCGCGACGTCGAGATGCCACTAATCGAGCACCTGCGCGAGTTCCGAGACCGGCTCATTAAGTCGGCCATCGCGGTCTTCCTCTGCACCATGCTGAGCATCATCTTCGTGGACCGCGAAATCGGGTTGCTTACGAGCATGGCGGGCGGGCGGAAGCTACTGGCTATCACAGTTACGGAAGAGTTCGTCGCCTATGTGAAGGTGGGGCTGATCACGGGGATCGCGATGTCGATGCCGGTGCTGGTATACCAGTTGTTCCAGTTCCTGGCACCGGGCCTCACGAAGAACGAGAAGCGGTTGATACTTATCAGCCTGCCGGGTGTGACGGGCTTCTTCATAGCGGGCGTTTTATTTTGCTACTTTATTGTGCTACCAAGCGCCCTCGAGTTCCTGCTCAACTTTGGGCGGCCCGAGATCGAGAACCTGCCTACCATCTCGGAATACCTCGGCTTCGTCACCAACTTCCTGCTGGCGATGGGCCTGGCCTTCGAGACGCCCCTCATCATCTTCATCCTCTCGAAGCTGGGTGTGGCTACCCCCAAGCGTCTGAGGCGGTTCCGGCGTTGGGCCTATGTGCTTGCGTTTGTGCTCGCCGCCGTTATCACGCCAACGCCCGACCCCATCAACCAGACCTACGTTGCCGTGCCGATCATCTTACTTTACGAGCTGGGCATCTTGTTTGCGTGGCTGGGAAGACCAAGAACTAAAGCAGCCCAGTAGCGTATGCGCTCTCACTCACCTAACGCCTGGCGTGGTGCTGCACTCTGCGCGCCCAACGCTTTAGCGGTTCGGCCAGTTCCTCTATTTCCAGCAAGAGACCAGCCCGGCTTGGGTCCGAATGGTAAATGTGCGCGATGTCGCCTATGGTCACGCCATGTGCTGGCCTGTGGAGGACGTTGATCTCATCGCCCGCGCCTACGTCGCCCTCGGTGATGATGCGCAGGTATGCACCGGGACGGCCCGCCGCGCTGAACTTTGGCGGGAAGTCGGGGTCGTTCATGCGAGCGCCCAATTTCCAGCAGGGGATTCTCGGCTGGGCTACCTCCAGCACGGCGCTACCCACCCGCCAGCGCTCGCCTATCACCGTGCCTGTAACGTCCACGCCCTCCAGTGTGAGGTTCTCTCCAAAGGTGCCCAGTTCAACAGGCC
>JAXDKH010000191.1:0-2654 GCA_034667185.1 Chloroflexia bacterium
CGCAGAACTTGGTGAAGTATATCGCTCATGATTCGGATGTTGCCCCTTTCGTTTGGTACGCGCTGACCAGATGAAAGGGGCAACTTGAGTGCTTTTGGACGACATTCTTCGCGGAGTTTAGCCTGAACGTAAGCCGTATGTTCAGAATGACAAAGGGGTGGTGGACCTGCTAAAGCGGCATTTTGCGTTCACGAACTGAAATGAGCAAACCGCATCACGTTTCAGAACGACCCTGACGAGAACATCGCCCTATCCACCCGCTGCCCGTGGGCTTCGAGGCGGTGGATGAACTTGGGGATGAGGCCGGTCGGCACGAGGTTGCCGCGCACCTTGCCGTTTTCGTCGTCACCAGTCTCGCGGAAGCGGAAGATGTCTTGCAGCACTATCGTTTCGCCTTCCATGCCTTGCACTTCGGTTACGTATGTGACCTTGCGCGAGCCATCTCTCAGGCGTGCCTGCTGCACTATCAGATCTACCGCCGAGGCAACCTGTTCGCGAATGACGCGCACCGGCAGGTCCATGCCCGACATCAGCACCATCGTCTCGAGGCGGGACAGGGCGTCGCGGGGCGTATTGGCGTGTAGCGTGGTCAGCGAACCATCGTGCCCGGTGTTCATGGCCTGGAGCATGTCCAGCGCCTCTCCACTACGGCACTCGCCGACGACAATGCGCTCCGGGCGCATGCGTAACGCATTAGTCACCAGATTGCGTATTGTTACAGCACCCCCGCCGTCTACGTCCGCCGGGCGAGCCTCGAGGGCTACTACATGGCGCTGGTTGAGGCGAAGCTCCGCCGAGTCCTCTATCGTGACGATGCGCTCGCCCTCGGGTATGAAGGACGAGAGCACATTGAGCAGGGTGGTCTTGCCGGAACCCGTGCCGCCCGCTACCACGACGTTGAGCCTGCCGACCACGCACGCCCGCAGGAACTCGGCCATTTGCTGCGAAATCGTGCCGAACTCTATCAGGTTCTGCACTGTAAGGGGTGTCTTGAAGAACTTGCGTATCGTGATGGTGGTGCCTCCAAGGGCGACCGGCGGCCCAATGATGTTCACGCGCGAGCCGTCCGGCAGGCGGGCGTCCACCATCGGCCACTTGCGGTCCAGGCGACGTCCGAGTGGTGCCACTATGCGCTGGGCCACCCTCATCACGTGGTCGTCGTCCAGGAAGGTTACGCCGCTTTCGATAAGCTGGCCCTTGCGCTCGATGTACACCTGTTTGGGGCCGTTGACCATCACTTCCGTTATGGAGGGGTCTTCCAGCAGCGGCTCCAGCGGGCCGAAGCCGAGGATTTCGTCCATAACCGACTTGAAGAGCACTTCCTGACCGCCCGGCGGCAGCGTGCCCGGTATCTGCGACAGGGCTGCCATGAAGCGGCCGGCCAGCATCTGCTCGATCTCCGGCTTGCGCTCTAGCTGCACGTTCTGAGGTAGGCCCGACAGGACCCGCAGGGCGAGCGCCATCACCAACTGAGGTGGTGCCTGCATGCCGATGCTGTTTGCGACCGGGGTCCACATGTTGGAAGCGGGTGTAGCGGCAGCCAGTTGGACGGTTCCCAGGTGCTCTGTAGGCACACCGTGTAGGTTGTTAGTGGGCGCGCCGGTATTCATGCCGGGAGGTATGCCGGGCCCGTGATAAGGCTGCTGCCCGGCCTGGGGCATACCGGCCGGTCCACCGGGGAAGGGGCCTCCTTGCTGCTGAGCGTTCAGCGGCATGCCCCCTGGGCCGTACGTGTCAGTTTGTACACCGGTCTGGGTAGCTGTTGGGTTCAATGGCTGTATGGGTGACATCCTGCGTCCTCGATCTGGTGCGAAAGCTCTCTATAAAACCTGCATACCGGAGTCATGGCCCTGCCACAACTCAAAACTCGCTACTAGCTACTCGTCCGCATTCCAGCGCGGCTCGTTGATAGGCACCACCGTGACTATATGGCTCTTATTGACGGCGACAAAACCAACCTCGCGGTGCGCCGGGTCCAGGTGCCCCCGCAAGGTAGCGCCTGTCACGGCCAGGAACGCCTCGCTGGGATTGTTCAGCTCGTCTTTTATGCGCTGGTCGGGCTTGACGTGCACGAAGCCGTGCACCACGCCGTGCAGGGTCACGATGTCCACCTCCACCGAGGCTGTGCGTATCCTGGGCGTGAAGACCTTACCTTTCTCGTCTACTCTTTCGTACATTTCCATATCCGTCCTGCTATGTGCTTTGGGGCTGGCGCTTGGGCTTGGTGTTCACAAAATAGGTGCTGCACGCAGCGTCCACCAGTTGGGGCGTCATCTCCGGGGGCACGTTGCGGTAGCGGGCGATACCGATTAGCTGGCGCAGCAGGTCGCGGGGCTGCGAAGCGCGGAAGGGCCGCCCTACCTCTATGTAGTGCTTCTTCATCAGGTAAGTAAAACCGTGCTGGTCGAACGGCACGTTCAGCGACTTGCACATCGCCAGGAATATCTCGTAGAACTGCTGTGGTGTCGGGTCCGGCACATTCAGCTTGTTCTGGATACGCCGCAGGAACGCGTCATCGATCAGGTCTTCGGGCTGCAAGTTGGTGGAGAGCACCAGGAACAACTCGAAGGGCACCTGTAGCTTCTTGCCGGTCTTCAGGGTCAGGAAGTCGATGCTCTTCTCCAGCGGAACGATCCAGCGGTTGAGCAGCGCCT
>JAXDKH010000192.1:0-6458 GCA_034667185.1 Chloroflexia bacterium
AAGTCGTGAGATTGCAGGAGGTGTGCGGGCTTAAGGTGAAAGACCCCTACCGCACCGTGCAGTTCACCGACGGCTCTGAGCTTACGTGCTATACGTTGCTAGTGGCTACCGGGGTGCAGTACCGCAAGCTGGAGGCACCCGGGGTGGACAGGCTGCTGGGCGCGGGCGTCTTCTATGGCGCGGCCATGACCGAGGCGATGGCCTGCAAGGGGCAGCACGTCTTCATCGTGGGCGGGGCCAACTCGGCAGCTCAGGCAGGTATGTTCTTCGTGAACTACGCGGAGGATGTGACCCTGCTGGTGCGTGGCAACTCGCTGGCGGCGGGCATGTCGCAGTACCTGGTGGACCGCATCGAGAGCAGCCCAACCATACACGTGCGCCTGAACGCGAGCGTGGTAGCCGTGGACGGTGACAGCAGCCTCAAGAGCATCACAATAGCCGACTCGTCCACAGGGCAGAACGAGACCGTAGACGCCAGCGCCATGTTCATCTTCATCGGGGCATCGCCCCGCACGGAGTGGCTTGACGGCCTGGTGGAGCGTGACAGGAGTGGCTTTGTGCTCTCCGGCCCCGACCTCATGCACGATGGACAGCGCCCCAAAGGCTGGACCCGCGACCGCGATCCATTCCTGCTTGAGACAAACATACCCGGCGTGTTCGTAGCGGGCGACGTGCGGCACGATTCGATCAAGCGCATCGCCTCAGCAGTAGGCGAAGGCGCAATGTCGGTGGCGCTCATACACAGGTATCTGACCGAAGTAAAGTAGGGACGATGGACGATGGACGATGGGCGATAACTCCTTTCCATCGTCCATCGTCCATCGTCTATCGTCCAACAGCAAGCGAGGTTAACGAATGCAAGAAGAGACAGTAGAGTGCACGCATGTGCGCGATATACAGCGGGTGCGGCCCAGCGCCAGGGGCTGCGAAGACTGCCTCAAGATTGGTGATGAGTGGGTGCACCTGCGCGAGTGCATGCTGTGCGGGCACGTGGGGTGCTGCAACGACTCGAAGAACAAGCATGCCACCCAGCACTTCCACGCTTCGGGCCACGCCATCATGAAGTCGTTCGAGCCAGGCGAGGACTGGGGTTGGTGTTTCGTGGACGAAATGTTTTTCGAGCACCTGCCGACGCCGGAGGCTCCCTACAAGTAGCAAAAAGGCTGCATATTTTCGGCAGCGCAAACGGCCCACTGGCTACAGAGATGCCCATGGGCCGTTTCGCGACATGGCATAGTAGCTAGCCGACGAGCAGCGTGCTCGCGCCGTCTATCCAGATTTCGGTGCCGCTGATGTGGCTCGACTGGTCGGAGACGAGGAAGGCGACAAGCTCGGCTACCTGGCTGGCCTTGCCCGGCTTGCCCCTAGTGAGGGGGATAGTGCCTTCCGGGTATTCGGCGGGCTCCTTCTCTTCCTCAACGTCTCGTACTTCGGTGCTCTCCTCGATGTTGGTCTCGATAGCGCCGGGGCAGATCACGTTTACCCGGACCTTGTGCTTGGCAAGCTCCAACGCCACCATCTTGGTGAAGGCCACCTGGGCCGCTTTGGAGCTTGAGTAGGCGGTCGCGCCGGTATTGCTGAACATGCGGGTGCCGTTCACCGATGAGGTGACGATCACCGAGCCGCCACGCTTCTTGAGGAAAGGCACGGCGTACTTGACGGTGAGGAAGGTGCCCTTCAGGTTGATGTCGAGCGTCTTGTCCCACTCATCGGGCTCCAGTTCTTCCAGCGGTGCCCACACGCCGTTGATGCCGGCGTTCGCGAACACGAAGTCGATGCGGCCCCACTTGTCGACTACCTGCTGGACCGCCTGCTGCATCTGGTCGGGCTGAGATACGTCGGCTACTACAGGTATCGCCTCGCCTCCGCCGCGCTCGATCTCCTTTACAACCTTTTGCAACTCCTCTTCGTCCAGGCCGAGAGCGCCTATCTTGACCCCCTCTTTGCCCAGCAAGAGTGCGGCGGCCCGCCCGATGCCGGAGCCTGCACCTGTAATGAATGCTACTTTGCCCTTAAGGCCGGTAAGTTCCATCTCCTACTCCTCGCCGTTATTTATCTCTCAATACCATGTGCTACTCAAAGGGCAAGAGATATGCCAGGTTGCTGACTGTGAAGGCGGTTAAGTACGCCAGGAATAACACCGTATCTTAACAATTGGCAGCCCATACCTTAATTCTGGCTCTCTATACTGAAGCTGTACCAAGGAACGACGCGGTAACACAAACACCTCAAGACAATCAACGACTTAACAAGGAGACAAGTAAATGAAAGCTAAAGTACTAATCGGTTCCAGTATGGCTGTAGGTTTGCTGGGGCTAGGGATGCTCGTAGGAAGCGTAGCAGGAACAGGACGCGTATCAGCCCAAACCCCTGCCGCTACTGCTACTGCTGCTACTGCTGTCCCCAGCGCCCCAAAGCAAGCGCCCGAAGCACAGGCCACTCCTGTGACAGCGATAACCCAGCAGCAAGCCGAGGCAGCAGCCCTGGCCGCCGCGCCCGGTAGCACCGTCGACCATACCAGGCTGGGCAGTGAGAACGGGGTCGCCGCGTGGGATGTAGATTTCACGAACGGTGGTGGCGTCATCATCAACGCTGATACCGGCGCCGTCATAACCGTAGAAGCCGCCGGCAACGACAGTCATGGTGGTCGCGGTCCCGGCGGGCGTGGCGAGAACCAGGCGGCATTGGTAGCCCAGGCTAAGATAACTCAACAGCAAGCCGAAGCGGCCGCCCTGGCAGCCGCCCCTGGCAGCACCGTCGACCACACCAGAATAGGCAACGAAAGTGGTACCCTGACGTGGGACGTAGACTTCGCGGACGGCGGCGGCGCGCAGGTAAATGCTGATACCGGCGCGGTCATAACCGTAGAAGCAGCGGGCACCGACAATCATGGCGGTCACCGTCCAGGCGGACCGTCCAAGACCCAGCCGTAACTTCCAGGCTCCATCCAAAATAGTCACAACAGAATAGAGAGGGCAAGTCCAGCTACGTGGCCTGCCCTCTCTATTCGTGTATTGCGTCTCGGGGTTGTAGCCCTTAAGCCGATTTCACATAACGTCCCGCCTGCTACACGCGTTATCTTTATTGACAGTGGGTATGCGGCATGGTATAGTTGCATGGCTGCGCCCACACCGATGTGGAGTGAGGTCTTAGGTTACCCGGTGTAACCAGGCGTCGTGAAAGCGCGTAGTTAGAGGACCTACTTTCTGTAGCTGTGGAGGGAGTTTTGGCGGTAACGATTGACCTGTCGGGCAAGATAGCCCTGGTGACCGGCGGCGGACGTGGCATCGGCCGGGCCACCGCGCTCAAGCTGGGGGAGGCAGGGGCCAGGGTGGCCGTCAATTACAACGCCAGTGAGGCACCGGCCCGTGAGGTAGCAGACGCCATTGTATCCGCGGGCGGGCAGGCCGATATCTTCAAGGCCGACGTAAGCAAGGCCGCCGAAGTGGACGCCCTGGTGGGCGGTATCACGAAAGAGTGGGGCCGCCTCGACATCCTGGTGAACAACGCGGGCATCACGCGCGACAACCTGATGATGCGGATGTCGCAGGACGAGTGGGACACGGTGCTGGAAACCAACCTGCGCTCGGCGTATTTCACGAGTCGCGCCGTGCTTCGCAGCATGCTCCGCAACCGCTGGGGCCGCATCATCAATATCTCCAGCGTGGTAGGGCTGACCGGCAACGCGGGGCAGGCCAACTACGCGGCGGCTAAGGCGGGCCTCATAGGCTTCACCAAATCGCTCGCCAAAGAGGTGGGCAGCCGCAACATCACCGCCAACGCGGTCGCCCCAGGCTTTATCGAGACCGATATCACCGCCGGGCTACCTGACACCCTCAAGGCCGACATGCTCAAGGTAATTCCCGCCGAACGCTACGGCCAGCCGGAGGACGTCGCCAACGTGGTCCTTTTCCTGGCCTCAGACCTCGCAGCCTACGTCACGGGCCAGGTGGTGAATGCAGACGGCGGCATGGTCATGTATTAAGGAGGAAATTGGGATTTCGGATTGCGGATTTGGTAGATGTCCAGGCAAATCCGAAATCCGAAATCCCAATTCCCAAATCCAAAAAGGTTGCTATGCAAAAAATCAGCTTTGTGTTTCCGGGGCAGGGGTCGCAGTTCGTAGGTATGGGCAAGGAAGTGTACGAACGGTCGGCGGCGGCGCGGGCGGTGTTCGAGGAGGCCGACCGGGTTTTGATGTTCCCCGTGACCGGACTGTGCTTCTACGGGCCTGCTGACCTGCTCAATGACACCCAGTACGCGCAGCCTGCCATACTCACTGTGAGCGTGGCTTATTTGGAGGCTATGCGGGAGAAGCTGAAGGAGAGTGGCACGCCTATAGTGCCTCAATATGTGGCCGGTCACTCCTTAGGCGAATACACGGCGCTGGTGGCGGCGGGGTCGCTGTCGTTTGCCGATGCGCTGACGCTGGTGTGGGAGCGTGGCCGCCTGATGAAAGAGGAAGGGGATAGGCGTCCCGGCGGTATGGCAGCGGTGATAGGCCTGGATGATGAAACGCTGAAGGACGTGGTTGAGGAGGCAAGCCTGGAGGGTGTGTTGGTAATCGCCAACTCCAACTCTCCGGTGCAGACGGTGATTTCGGGCGAGATACAGGCCCTGCTCAAGGCGATGGAGCTTGCCAAGAACGAAGGGGCTGCCCGTGTGGCACGCCTGGCGGTAAGCATCGCATCTCACTCGCCGCTGATGCAGCAGGCGGGCACGCAACTGTCAGCCGTAATCAGCAACATCAAGCTGAACGACCCACTGGTGCCCCTGGTAGCCAACATTACCGGACAGGTGCTCACCACCGCCGAGGACATCAAGCGCGAACTGAGCGATCAGCTTTGCAAGCCCGTTGCGTGGGTCGCATCCGTGCGGCAGATGGTGGAAGGCGGAGTCAACACGTTTGTCGAGATTGGGCCTGGACAGGTGCTGTCGGGGCTGATAAAGCGTATCTCGTCGGACGTTCAGATAGTGAAGCTGGAAGACATCATGAGGGGCGATGGTCCTAAGGAGACCCCGGCGGGGGCGTGATGTTAGAAGCATAAGTTATCTGGCAGCAACTACATCGTAATAAACACAGGAAAGATAAGGAGCAGCTTGGTAACAGGCTGCTCCTCTTGTTGTTAAGGCGTTCTTCTGCCCTTCTTCTTTAGAAAGTTAATTAATTGCTACATAGTGAATTAATTGATTCTAGCGATGTCCGCGCCTCAAAACCGTAGCAAAATGACCATGGCATCATCTGCTTCTGCCTGCAAGTCTCATAGTAAAGCATGTTCAGGTGCAGGAGCCGGTGGCACACGGACGACGATGGAATTATTCAGCACAAACGAGGGAGACCATGTCAACAGCTAAGAAGACGTATATCGGAATGAGTAAGTATCGCGAGGTATGGCAGCGCCTGGGACGCAGCGCTGTGGTGCTTGGGTGCCTGGCGCTCCTACTTGTCGCGGCACTATCGGCGCAGCAAGCACGAGCCGCGCGCCCGGCGCAGGACGGCGAAACCAAGACGCAGGGCACAGAGTCTCTCCCTGCTGACGAAAGCCTCAGCCGGGCGGAGGCGTACCTGCGAAGGCAGTCGCGGGCTGTTTCGGACGCTAAAGGCGCAGGCAGCGCAGGCGGCATGGTCACCCTTCCTGCCGCACCTCGGTCATCGAAAGGGCAGGCCAGCCCCCAGGCGGTCCAGTGCAGCCCGGACTGGGTTACGGTCGAGAGTGACAACGATCGCGAGGGCAGTACGACGCTCAAAGGGGTAGCTGTTCACTCGGCGACCGACGTTTGGGCGGTAGGTAGCTATGTGGGTTACGTGGGAAACGTAGCCACGGTGCGAACGCACATCATCCACTGGGACGGGCAGACGTGGAGCCGCGTGCCCTCACCCAACCAGGGCAACGGCTACAACTTGCTGGAGGCCGTCACCGCCGTATCCTCTAACGACGCATGGGCCGTGGGTGAGTATATGGATGTTGCGACGAATAAGTTACGCACCCTTACGTTGCACTGGAATGGCACTGCCTGGGCACTGGTCACCAGCCCGAACGCGGGGCCCGGGTTCCATCTTCTGCTTGGTGTCGCGCAGGCAGGCCCCGACAATGTGTGGGCGGTTGGCTACTACGTCAACAGCTCCGGTGTAGATCGCACCTTTATCATGCAATGGAACGGCTCTAGCTGGGGTATAGCCACCAGCGCTAACCAGGGCGCAGAGGATAACAAGTTGAGAGGCATATCCGTAGTGCCTGGTAGCGGGGGCGCGGTTATATGGGCGGTGGGTGTGTATGAAGATGCATCCTCGCACGATCATGCCCTTTTTGAACGTTATTCGAGCGGCTCGTGGTCCGTTGTGGCAGGCGCAGACCTTGGGGCGGGATCAATCAGCGATCTCTCGGCGGTCGCTGCAATATCAGCGACAGACATCTGGGCCACAGGCACCTACTCGGCGAACTCGAACTTTGTGCCGC
>JAXDKH010000193.1:0-2724 GCA_034667185.1 Chloroflexia bacterium
AAAGAAAAGAGGCTGGGCGGCCACACACCCTACCTCTTTTCCTACTCGCCTATTAGCTTATCGCTGGAACAGGCCCTTGAGTTTGACCCTGACGTGCAGCTTCACATCCAGCGCAACTGCAACCAGGATCAACCCAATAAACCCTTCCAGCCAGAATTGATGAATGTCTGACAAGGTGGATTCCCGTCTAGATAGTCCATTTGAGGTGTTGACTACCCCCGTAGAATAGGACTATACTCACTTAGCGGCCTAACCGCTGCGGCCAGCTTGACCCTGACCGCAAACCTCCAACGCAGAGCCAGGTACTTGTGACAGGGTGCTTGGCTCATTTGTTTCCTTGATCTAATGACATCATAGCAGGAAAAGTATCAGGTACATGCTTGCTCCTTCTCAGTTGGACCAGCGGTTTGGAGAGCTAGTCTAACTATAGCTCTATAATATCAAAGGAATCGACTTTCCTATTTTCGGGAAATCGATTCTTTCCACGGCAAGATCATACTCAACAATATCTGCTTACTAAGCTTGCTAAGCTTAGCTTTTCAATACTTCCACTATATTGGAAAATGTGCTGCTGCCAACATTGGCATTTTTAGAATTGGTATTAGAAAAGCTCTTCGTTGCGCTTCTGTCCTAAACGCAGAGTCAGGTACTTGTGGCGGTGCGCTTGGCTCATTTGTTTACCCACCATTTAGCTCGATCGTAACACAGAAACGGTCTTGCCCTTTAGTGCGCACATCTAATTGCAGTGGCTACGTACTCAGTCTATTTCATCATAGCAGAGAGGAAACGATTCTTATTAATGAGAATTCAGAGTATTCAAGTTTGTCATTAGTGGTAAGTTTCTGGTTCTGCTCCATCTATAACCTCATCATTGCTCTATCATATCGCAGGAAAACCACGTGCATTCTAGAATGCAACACTCACGTATGTATCGAATTGTCTACATCTTTGCTAATCTCCTCTTCCTAACCAGATGAATCTCCTCATAAGACATTAGATTGCGCAAAAGGCATCTACTTAGCCCCAACCTCCACCCCTACGCTATAATACCCTCATGCAGTTCCTTAGCCGAACCCGCCTCCTGCGCGTGCCGACCACATCCGCCCGCCGCTCGCTTGCGCTAGCCGTACTTATCACCCTCTCCGTGCTGGTGTCCGCCTGCGATAGCGACCCTGTGCCTATCAAGCCTGGTCCCACCGCTACCAGTACCGCCCCGCCTCCCACGCCCACCCAGCCGGACCGCCCGCGTGGGGGCACACTGACGATACGGCTCGGCAGCGACCCGGCTTCGCTCAACCCCTGGCTTGCCCGCACCGACCCATCTACGAAGGCCATCGCCGGGCTGCTGTTCAACGGGCTGACGCGGCTGGACAACCATTTGCAGCCCCAGCCCGACCTCGCCGAGGGGTGGGATGTCTCGGAGGACGGTCTGTCGCTCACCTTCCACCTGCGCACCGGTGTCACCTGGCAAGACGGTACGCCCTTTACCGCGCAGGACGTGGTGTGGTCGTACGAGACGCTAGGGGCATTCCCCGCCGACACGCCCACGCTGGCCCATATACGCGGGAGCGTGGCCTCGGTTGAAGCCGTGGACCCTATGACCAGCACCGTGCGCTTCAACCTCCGGCGACGCGACGCTCCCCTGCTGGCCGAGCTCACCATGCCGGTGTTGCCGAGCCACATCCTGTCAAGCGTGCCCCTGGAGCAGTTGCGGGACGCCAAGTACAACCAGGCCCCTGTCGGCACCGGCCCTTTCGCCTTCGAGAGCCGTGAGGTTGGCAAGTCGGTGGTGCTCAAGGCCAACGACCGCTTTTACCGTGGGAGGCCCTTTGTGGACAGGGCGGCATTCCTGGTGGCACCTGACGTGGGCGTGGCTAGCGATGCGGTGCACAGCGGCGACCTGTTGCTCGCGCAGTTGCCTCCTCCCACAGCAGAGCAGCTTGTGACCCAGGTCCAGGGTGTGAGGGGCGGGGCCTACAACGAGTACGGCTTCGACTGCGTGGTGTTCAATCTGCGCGAGCCCCGCCCGTTCAGCGATACTCGCCTGCGGCAGGCTTTCGCGCTCGCCCTCGACAAGCCGGGGATGGCGTTCGCGGTCACGGGGGGTGGCGGCGACCCGGTGTGGTCTACGGTCAACAAGGCGTCGTGGGCGTACAATCCCGAAGTGCCCAAGCCCGGCGGCGATCCTGAGGCGGCCAAGCGGCTGATCGCGGAGGCGGGTTGGGCCGATACGAACGGCGACGGCATAGTGGAGAAGGCCGGCAAGCCGCTACAAATCGCGCTGTACGTGCGGGCGGACAACACTGTGCGTCGTGGGGCGGCAGAGGCCATGGTCGGGCCGTTGCGCAACGTGGGCATCGACGCCAGGGTGGAGCTTGTGGACTTCGAGACGGCGCTACAGGCCCGCCTCAGCGCCACCACCAACCCGCCGTTCGACTTCGACGTGGCGCTGGTGGGCTTCAATCGCTCAGGCACCGACCCCGACTCGTTCGACCTGTTCCATTCGAGCCAGGCCCGCACCCCCTCCAACCCCACCCTGTTCAACTTCACCGGGTTTGCCGCCCCTGAAGCGGATAATCTGCTGGTGGAAGGCCGCTCCACGTACGACTTCAACCGCCGCAAGGAGATATATGCCCGCGTCCAGCAGATCATAGCCGACCAACTGCCGTTCTACTTCCTCTGGTCGGAGAAGTTCGGGGTGGTGGCCGGGCCGAAGCTGCACGG
>JAXDKH010000194.1:0-8575 GCA_034667185.1 Chloroflexia bacterium
CCGCGCCTGTGATTACCAAGTCCACGCGCCCCGCCTTCATGACCGAAGCAGCCATGCTATCGGCAATCAGGGTGTAGGGGATGCCCCACTGGCCCAGCTCCCAGGCGGTGAGGCGAGCACCTTGTAGCAGGGGCCGGGTCTCGTCCACCCACACGTGCAAGTTCTTGCCTTGTCTGTGCGCCGTGTAGATCACGCCCAGCGCCGTACCGATACCCCCAGCCGCCAGCGGCCCCGCGTTGCAGTGGGTGAGCACGTTCATACCGTCATGCAGCAGTTCCGCGCCATATTCTCCCATGCGGAGGTTGGCTGCCTCGTTCTCGCGGTCCAGGCGCTGTGCCTCGGCCAGCACAGCCTGCCTGATCGTGTCCGGGCTTTGCTCACGAACCTCCCCAGCAGCGTGCATGACAGTATCGAGCGCCCACGGGAGATTGACAGCGGTCGGGCGGGTCTGCCTGAGCACGCGCGCAGCCTGCTCCAGATACTGCATTAGTGTGGCCGCATCGTCCACATCCGATATGTAGGCGGCGAGTGCGAGACCATAAGCACCTGCTAACCCAATGGCAGGAGCGCCCCGCACCTTGAGCTTCAAGATGGCTTCCGCGAGGTCGCTTATCGTGCGGCAGTCGAGGTACTCCACGTGGTGAGGAAGGCGAGTCTGGTCCACGAGGCGGACAGCGCCATCCGGGAGCCACTGGACGGGTGGCGGTACTAGGTAGGAGGCAGTCGGGTCGCCGGCCACGCTCTCAGGTTCCGTCTCATTTGTGGGTACAGTATGTAGCATTGCTATTATCAGGCTCACACGCAATCTGAAGTACGCGGGCACAAAAAAAGTTCCCTCGGCACGAGAGAACTAGCAGCACGCAGCACAACGTTGCTGTGGTCTCTCATCTTTCAGGCTTTCGCCTGCCGGATTTGGCACCGCCGGCCTGGGGCTTCTACACCTCAGACCCGGTTGCCGGGCTTCACGGGGCCGATCCCTCCGCCCATCTGGATAAGAGTCAGATATGTGGTTTTTGTCACCAAACGGAATGATATCATAACCCGCCGGGGGGTGTCAAGCAGAGCGCACGCCACGCGCGGCTACATGTATGCCATGTATGCTTATGAATAGTGCTCCAGGCCCCACCCTGAAGAAGCGGCCCAGTCCTCTGCCCCTGCCATGATGATGTCGCAGACCGGGTCTTTCACATCGTAATAAAGGTCCCAGTCGGTAGGCCCGTGCTGCGCCAGTGCAACCTTGGCCTGGGCGTAAGCCATAACTGCCAGTGGGTGAGTCCTCAGGTAGTCGCGAAAGAGGAGGGCATAGCGCCCATTCGCGCTACCGGCCCGCCGCACATGGAGATTCATGCGGCGCACCTCAGGGCCTGGCCGGTACATCTGCTTCTCCCAGTCGCGGTCGGGTCCGGTGCCGGTAGGCGGGCGATGGTCCCGGTTTATCTGCTCCAGCCGCGAATATCCTATGTGTTGGAAGGCATCCTCAAGTTCGGGTGTGAAGTCGCGCACCGTCACCTGGATGTCGATTACATCCTTAGCCGCAAGCCCCGGCACCGCGGTCGAGCCAATATGATCGACCCTGAACGCCAGTTCGCCCAGTGCTTCCCTTATGGGACGTGCCAGCTCCTCAAACTCCTGGGGCCACTCGGGTCGGTATTCAACAATGACGATTGGGTTGATCGTGTTCACTCGCTACTCCATAGCCTGTTAATCATCTCACATACTCGGCTCACGCCCGCCGGCATGGCTATAATATACAGTTTTCCACCAAGCTAAGCACAACTGCCCCTTGTTGCGGTGAGACCTATGTGCTGCTAAACTGTGCAGCTAGCAGAGGCAGGTAACTTGGTTATGTACCAGGCCCGTGAGATCTGCCTATTCCGCGCTCAGAGGACCCGATTTGAGAGGCGCAGGGATAGCTGGTTCTCGGACGCACATGACTGCGCGGCCGGGTAAGGAGTGCATAGTGAAGGTAAATTTGAGAGCGAAAGCGCCTGTAATCTTGCTCGCGACAGCCGCTTTATTCTTGCTTATGGGCTTATGGGCCAATTTAGCAAGAGCAGAAGCACCTTTAGGGAAGCCCGGCAAGACTGCACCCCCAGGTGCGCCCAACGTTGCGAGCTTCGTAAACCACGAGCAGAGCAATAACTCGGTAGGAGAGGGCTGCGGCACCTATGTGCTCGACCCTGACCGAAGCGCCGACGCGGGCTGGCAGGCATACAGTCTTGGCTATACGCTCCGGTTCAGGTCAGAGTTCCAGGGCTCCGCTAACCAGTGGCGTGTGTACTACACTACTGACGGCTCGAGCCCTGGCGGGGCGTCCGGTTCGCCATTCGGTACTACCCAGGTGGCCGTAGGCAGCAGCGTGTGCACCTTCGCTGACGATACGCAAGGCGGTCAGACTGTGGAGGTAATCTCGGCCAATATCCCCGCACAAGCCGTTGGCAAGACCGTCAAGTACATCGTCTCTGCCTGGCATTCAGGCGGAGGCGCGGAGGTATTCGCCAATAGCGGCACCTGCCCAGGGTGCGTCTCCTGTACGCAGTCTACCTGCGCTACCCTGTTCCAGTACAACGTGATTGCTGGAGGGCCGACCGCTACGCCTACTTCAGCTGTAAGCGCCAGTGCCAGCCCTACACCGCCGGGCGGAGGCTGCAACATCAATGGGCGGTTCACGGACGTGCCGGCAGGCAGCCCCTTCTACGAGTGGGTGGAGTGCCTCTATTGCCGCGGTGCCATCAACGGCTACGAGGACCACACCTTCAGGCCTGAGGCCCTGACCACGCGCGGGCAGATCGCCAAGATAGTCGCGCTTGCGTTCGGCTTCGGTGCCGCAGAGCCTTCGAACAACACCTTCGCCGACGTGCCCCACGGCTCTACGTTCTTTCCATATATCGAGTCGATAGCGTCTCGCGAAATCATCAGCGGCTACGCGTGCAGCCCCGGCAGCGCGCTGGAGCCCTGTGACGAGCAGAGCCGCCCCTACTTCCGCCCCGGCAACAACGTCACGCGAGGCCAACTCTCCAAGATCGTAGTGATCGCCGGACAGCAGGCACTCGGCTGGACGCTGCTGGTCAGAGCAGATGCAGACAGGTCCTTCTCCGACGTAACTTCCAACTCCGCTTTCTCCTCCTACATCGAAACTGCCTTCTGCCACAACATGATCAGCGGTTATCCCTGCGGCGGTTCCGGTGAAGCATGCGACGACCAGCACCGCCCCTACTTCCGCGAGGGCAGCAACGCCACCCGCGGGCAAATCTCCAAGATCGTATGCAGCGCCGTCCGCAACGAGGCTTCCTGCACCACAGCCAGCCCCTCGAACAAGTAGCAAGGAAACGAAAGAGACGGAACCGCATCACGCCAAGGACGCCAAGAGCGCGCCAAAGTAGATAAGGTTTACAGAATAGAAAGAGGACCAGGGCACGACATCATGTGCGCTGGTCCTCTTTCTTGAATAACAACCCTTAATCTTGGCGTGGTACTTGGCGTCCTTGGCGTGATGCGGTTCCGTTTATAATCTTAAAGCGCAGATGGCCCATAACTTGCGGAATGCTGATAGGCATGACAAGGGCTTAGTTAGGCCCGAAAGGTAGACAAAATACATGGACGGTACAACAAAAGGGGTCCAGGGCATACACCATATCACCGCGATTGCCGGGGACGCACAGGAGAACCTCGACTTCTACGCGGGGGTGCTGGGCATGCGCCTGGTGAAGCGGAGCGTCAACCAGGACGATCCAGGCACCTACCACCTGTTCTACGCCGATGCCGAGGGGCACCCCGGCAGCGACCTGACGTTCTTCCCCTGGGCGAACATGCCGAAGGGCCGCGAAGGTTATGGCCTCAACGTGGAGGTGCCATTGGCAGTCCCCTCAGGTAGCCTTGGCTTCTGGTCGGAGCGTATGTCTCACTACGGCATAGAAACGTCGCAGGCCGAGGTGCGTTTCGGCGAGCAAACTCTGCCGCTACGCGACCCGCACGGCCTGGAACTCGCGCTCGTGGAGACCGACGACCCTCGCCTGTTTACGCCGTGGGACGGCAGCCCAATACCCGTCGAACGGCAGATCAGGGGCCTGCACGCGGCCCGGCTCTGGGAGCGCAACCTGGACAACACAGCGCGCTTCCTCACCGGCGCGCTTGGCTTCGAGCGACTGGCTGCTGAGAATGGCTGGGTACGTTATGGCGTACGCGGAGGCGGCTCCGGCAACATCGTCGATATACGCGAGGTGCCGGAGTTGCGGCTCGGACAGTGGGGCGTCGGCAGCGTACACCACGTCGCCTGGCGGGTGCCGGACGACGATTACGAACTGGCCGTACGACGCCAGGTAATAGCAGCCGGGGGTCGCCCCACCGAGGTGATAGACCGCTTCTGGTTCAAGTCGGTCTACTTCCGCGAGCCAGGCGGGGTGCTTTTCGAGCTTGCCACCGACGGCCCCGGCTTCGCCACCGACGAGGACCCCTCCCATCTGGGCGAGCAACTCGTACTGCCGCCCTGGCTGGAAGTCCACCGCACAGCTATAGAAGGAGCACTTCCCTCCCTCACCATGCCGGGTGCCCACGCAGGATAGACAGTTAGCCTGCGTACCTTCTCGGACTACCCGTAGTTAGACAGGTAGTCCAGGTGGCGTGCCCTGTCCGGGTCTCCCAACTCCCCCAGCAGACCCTCGAAGTCGAGCGGCTTGCGGCTGAAGCTGAGAGTGCCATCTACACGGGGCCATTCTTCGCGCGCCCTGTCCCAGGCCAGCTCGATGCCGTTGAAGTCGGGGTCGTGCAGGTAAATCGCCTCGTGCGTGCCGTGGTCTGAAGCCCCGTCGATTCCCCAACCGGCGTCCAGCAGCCGGGCGAGGGCCACCGCCAGGTCGCGGCGAGCAGGGTAGTTGATGGCAAAGTGGTACAGGCCCGTCGTGCCGGGAGCCGGGGGTTGCCCGCCGAGGCTCTCCCAGGTGTTCAGGCCGATGTGGTGGTGGTACCCGCCCGCTGAGAGGAAGGCCGCCGTGCCGAAGTTCAGCAGCAGGTCGAAGCCCATAACGTCACTGTAGAACCGGATGGCGCGGTCCAGGTCGGCCACTTTCAGGTGTACGTGGCCGATGCGGGTCTCCGCAGGCAAGGCAGACATGGCGCTGCTCGTCGATTGGCTTGTGTCGATTGCATCTGTCATAGTTGTTGCTCCTTACACATGATTATATGGGCTCCAGTGTGAGCGGGCAAGCCTGGGTGGTCCCTCCCTCTTGCGAAGCTCCACGTGAGCGAGGCCATCGTCTAGCGCAACAGTGTAAACATTACTCAACAGGCGCCCGTTTTCTTTGAATCTGGCACTACATCTGCTCAATAGGCGAGCAATGTTCGCAATTACGGTATGTGCGGGCTCTCGCGACAGTGTCTATGCGCCAGACGCATGCGCAACACTGCCCCTATCTACTCCGGCTGCCGTGAAAATAGCCACTTCGCAAGCCCGCTAACCATTCAGTCGAAACGGCTCGCTTCGTCCGTAAACACGCAAAGGTCTGTCTCACCCGGAGTTGCACTAACCAAGGAGGATGTAACATGAACGTGAGGAAAACGGTCACGATCAACCACTCGCCCGAAGAACTGTACACCTTCTGGCACAATTTCGAGAACCTGCCCCGCTTTATGCAGCATCTCGAGTCGGTGCAGGTGTCCGGAAACGGTCGCTCGCATTGGAAGGCCAAGGCACCCGCTGGGCAAACGGTCGAATGGGACGCGCGGGTCACCGAGGACGAGCCAAACAGGTTGATCGGCTGGCAGTCCCTGGAAGGCGCGGACGTGCAGAACTCCGGCACCGTGACTTTCACCCCGGCCACGGGCGGGCGTGGGACCGTGGTGCGAGTTGACATGCAGTATGACGCGCCCGGCGGCCCCTTCGGCGCTCTGATCGCCAAGCTCTTCAACGAGGAGCCTGACCAGCAGGTATTCGAAGACCTGCGCGCCTTCAAGCAGGTGATGGAGACCGGAGAAGTTGTGCGTTCAGATGCCACACTCGCAGGCACCCGGATGGTGCAACGGCCCGGACAACCACCGGAGACCTGGCCCCTACCCGAGTCAGCCTAGTGCGCTTTTAGCACCAGCACAGCATTGAAGCTACACCGGAACCAGAAGGAGAGAACCTAATGAAAGCCAATTGTTGGATGGGCACCAAGAAAATGGAAGTGCAGGAGGTGCCCGACCCCAAAATCCTGAACCAGCACGACGCCATAGTCGATATCTCATCGACCGCCATCTGCGGCTCCGACCTGCACATGTACAACGGCTTGTTGCCTACCATGGACCGGGGCGACGTGCTGGGACATGAGTTCATGGGCGAGGTCGTGGAAGTGGGCCGCGAGGTAAAGAACCTCAAGGTGGGCGACCGGGTGATCGTGCCCTTCCCCATAGCCTGTGGTAATTGCTTCATGTGCCAGCAGAACTGGTTCTCAATGTGCGAGAACACCAATCCTAACGGCTGGCAGCAAGAATTGGTCTGGGGGCATTCGACAGCAGGCGTCTACGGTTATTCTCACATGCTCGGCGGGTACGCAGGCGGCCAGGCCGAATATGCCCGCGTGCCATTCGCAGATGTGAATCCACTGAAGGTGCCGGAAGGTATTGAGGACGAGAAGGTCCTCTTCCTCACCGACGCATTCCCGACCGGCTACTTCGCCGCCGACAACTGCGACATCCAACCCGGCGACACGATAGCCATCTGGGGCGCGGGGCCAATTGGCCAGTTCGCCTGCCGCAGCGCCTTCCTCCTGGGGGCGGAGCGCGTGATAGTGATTGACCGTGTGGACTACCGCCTCCAGATGGCCCGCGACGCCGGGGCTGAGACGGTCAACTTCGAGGAGACCGATGGCTTGCTGCTCGACGTTATCAAGGATATGACGGGCGGGCGCGGGCCGGACGCCTGCATCGACGCTGTGGGCATGCAGGCCACGGGTGGTGGCGTGCTGGGTGCCCTCGACCATGTGAAGCAGGCGGTAAAGCTGGAGACTGACCGGCCCCTGGCCCTGCGCGAGGTGTTCCTGGCCGTGCGCAATGGCGGCAGGGTCTCAATCGTGGGCGACTACGCAGGAGTTATCGACAACCTCCCGTTCGGTGCCGTGATGAACAGGGGTATAACGATGCGCATGGGACAGGCCCCCGTGCAGAAATATTACCGCCACCTGCTCGAGCGCATCCTGAACGGAGACATCGACCCCAGCTTTGTTGCCACGCACACCCTCCCGCTTGAAGACACGCCACGTGGCTATCAACTGATGGACAACAAGGAGGACGGCTGCGTGAAGGTGGTACTGAAGCCGTAACGCGGGGCCGTAATCCCCCACAGCCTCGAACCTTCCTTGGCCGATACAGCTTGGTACATACGTTAGACGAAACAAGAAGCCATTCCTGAAACTGGGAGTGGCTTCTTTGCGCCCAGGCAGGTAACCTACCTAGCAGGACGGATGCAAAGTCATATAGGTGACAATATCAGCCATCAAAGCCCCAACTTTGTCATTCTGAACGCAGTGAAGAATCTCGTCCTTTACCAGGATGTTCCCCTTTTCAATAGCACCGTTTTGCCTCAAGAAAGTGGTATCTAGGTGCTATAGGACGAGATTCTTCACTGCGTTCAGAATGACAATGGAGAGGCGGGTCCTCCTAACCGGGTTTGTAGCCACCCTGCTAGGTTAGAATGGACCCGCTACAAAGTTTTGACAGTAGTGATATAATCTGTGGTGTAGCAGGCCGCTTTTGCAGGTCTGTTGCCGGGTAATGTTTTCCGTTGCGCGCCTATTTCGACAACAATATCCTCAGCCGCAGCGTTCCCACTTCGACACCTACCTTCAGCCCCGGCGCCACCCCACTACTACGAACGAAGACGGTAGTTAGCCCTCTATGCGTCTTTGTTTCCTGGTCTTTGCGTGCTTTACATGGAGGACTCAAAATGATTACAGGGCCCACACCAGCAAGGCGGCATTGGCTGCGGGTAATCTTCACCTGCGTATTCCTGTGCATCCTTTTCAGTTTGCCCGCGGGCGGAAACGCGTCAGTGACAGGCGGCCTCACTGCTTACGCTTCCCCGAACAGCCAGGACAAAGGGCCCGACTTGTGTGCGCTCTTACCTTCGGGGCCTGGTTTCGAGGTGGTGCCTTCCTCTGCAGCGAATGGCAAGTACGACGGCTGCTATGTTGGCGACCATCGTCGCGGGGATGAACACAAGTTCTTTTACGTTTCCATCTCGAAGCAATCGTCGGCAGCCGCGGCCCACGCCGAAGTAAAGAGGTTGGAGGACGATCCCACCACGCTAGGTAAGTGGGAGCCTACCACGCAATTCGGTGACAAAGGGTTCGCCTACAAAGTAGATGCGGTCCCGCCCTCCGACCCGAACAACCCCGGCAACACCCAGGCATCAGCCAAGGTGAAGTTCGCGCGCGGCCCCTACATCGTTTCCGGCGACTCCGGGTGGAAAGACGACGCCAACTACACCCTCAACGACCCCGGCGAAATGCTGTCCATTATGTCAAGCGTAGACGAGGCCCTCTCCGCCTACGCCGCCCCGGAGGGCCTTGACCTAACCATTGACCACGTAGAAGTGGTGCAG
>JAXDKH010000195.1:0-3573 GCA_034667185.1 Chloroflexia bacterium
GCTCTTCCCAGTTCGGGTAGCCTTCCAGGTATGTGCCACCCGTGCTATATTCCATAGCGCTGAGGAAGAACTTCCAGATCGGATCGGAGCCGAGCACCGGGTCCCTGGCGGCCTCGACGTTGGCAGCCATGGCATAAGTGTCACGTGACCAGGAGGCTGCGCCTTCCTTGCCGCTGGCGCACTTGATGAACTCCCAGGCTGCCTCCGCGTTCTTCGCACCGCGGGGGATCGAGAAGGCGAAGCCACCGCTGAACGAAGCCTTCTGCTTGTTGTACGGTACGTCACTCACGCCCCAGTCGAGGCGGGTCTTGCCGCTACCATCCGCCTTGGCTACCTGCGGGTTGTAGAAGTTCAGCTGCGAAGCGTAGCCGTTCACATCCACGATCATAGCGACCTTGCCCGACATGAAAGCGTCGTCCGGGGGCGACCCGAACCCGGCGCGGAATGCCTGGATGTTCTCCCAGCCACCATAGCGGTCTACCCACTTCTTGACCCAGTCCAGCGTCTCGGCGGCGGCAGGCGTGTTGATGCCCAGGGTGCCATCCGGCTTGACCCACTGTACCCCGTTGGTATAGCCGAGGATGGTGGGGCTGACGTTACCCTGCAGCGGGAAGAAAGCAATGCGCGAGTAGGTGCCGTCGGGGTTCTTCTTGTCTAGCTTGTCGGCGGCTGCTTCCAGATCGGCCCAGGTCTTGGGCGGGCTGTTGGGGTCGAGGCCCGCTTCCGTGAAGGCTACCTTGTTGTAGAAGAGGACGCGCACGTCCGTCTCGAATGGGATACCATACGTGTGGTCCTTGTAGAGGGTCTGCCGCCAGGTGAAGGGCCAGAACTGGTTGCCGGTCACGCCGTCGCGGGTGGCCCACTCCTGCAGGTCGGTGTAGATGTTGTTGGCGGCGTCCTGCGGCAGCTTGGGCCGGTCGGACACCAGTACATCGGGCATACCCGAGCCCGCGGCTACGGCGGCGGTGTTGGCGGTCCAAACCTCACCGAACGGCTTGGCGACTTCCGTCACTTTGACGTTGGGGAGTTGCACGGCGCAGGCAGCGATCACTCGGCGGATAGCGTTACGCCGTAGCGGCAAGGACCAGTGGTGCCAGAATTCGACATTGCCGGAAACGTCCTTGTTGAGCTTGGGTCCGTTGCCCGGTGCCTCCGGGATTATCGTGCTGGTGGGGGCCGCTGCCGCGGTGGTGTCAGTTGGCGCAGGGACAGTAGGAGTAGCAGGAGTGCCGGAGTCGCAGGCCGCAAGTACCATGCTGCTCAGTAGCAGCAGCGCGCCCATGCCTCGCCAACCACTTATCATCGATTTCTTGTTCATAGCTTTCCTCCTCTTATTTTGGAGAGTTGTTGGTTATCCGCCGAGCAACTCGTTAAATATCGATGCTTCTATCTTGTCGTTGGAATTCGAGGGGGTTCCCCCGGTGCGCCATGTAGTTGCCGAAGCCTTGAGCGTAGTCGTAGAATTGGTGGTCACGATAAGCCAGCCCCATCTCTTGAGCAAACGAGGTGGTACTCTCACATTCTAGTGAGCCTGGCTTCATTCGACAAGTTATAGGAGGATCAGGACTCATGTTGCTGCGAATCAAGATTGGGAAAATACTATGCCTGGTGCTCAGTGGGGTGCTTTTGTTCAGCGCCCTGAGTGCTGCGCCCGTCTCTACGCAGGCTGCGCCTGCCGGAGCTTCGGTCGCTGCTCCAGTGGGCCTGCCCCCCGGCTTCAAGGCTGAGGTGTACGCCACCGGGCTGAGCACTCCCCGCTTCCTCTCGTTCTCGCCGCAGGGCGACCTTTACGTGGCCGAGTTCGGGGCCGCGTCCAACGCTATTAAAGTGCTGCCTGACCGCAACCACGACGGCAAGCCCGACTTCGTGAGGGTGTTCGCGTCTGGCCTTGCCTCTCCCAACAACGTGGCCTTTTACGGCAACAGCGCCTACGTGGGCGAGCCGACCCGCATTCTACGCCTCGAAGACACCGACGGTGATTTGCGGGCCGACACTCGCAACACGGTGGCCGGCGGCGTTCCAGGCACGGGAAGGCACCGGACGCGCACTGTGGGCTTTGGCCCGGATAAGAAGATGTACATCAACGTTGGCTCGTTCAACGACGATGGCCCGGAGGAAGTGGGCCGCGCCACCATCTGGCAGTACAACCTGGACGGTAGTGGCGGGCGTATCTTCGCCAGCGGCCTGCGCAACACGGTGGGCTTCGACTGGGACCCGGTGACCGGGCAGATGTGGGGCGTCGATAATGGCGTGGACGACCTGGGCCGCAACCTGCCAGGCGACGAGCTGAACCAGCTTGTGGACGGCGGCGACTACGGCTACCCGTACTGCTACGGCAACCGCATAGACAACCCCAACGTGCGCGGCGGCGACTGCTCGAAGACGGTACCACCGGTCACTCTCTTCCCCGCGCACTCAGCACCGCTGGGCATGGTCTTCTACAATCACTCTTCTTTCCCCAGTGAGTACTGGGGTGGAGCGTTCGTGGCCCTGCACAGCATCCAGTACAGCGAAGGAAGGGCTATCGTGTTCGTGCCCTTCAAGGACGGCAAGCCCTCCGGCACGCCCCAGACCTTCTCCGCCACAGGGGTTGCATGGCTGGGCCTAGCAGTGGACCCCTATGATGGCTCGCTATTCGCCTCCCAGGACCGGACAGGCATAATCTACCGCATCAGCTACACAGGCCCCGCGCCTACTCCGGTGCCTGCCTCCGGCCCCGCGCCTACTCCGGTGCCTGCCTCCGGCCCCGCGCCGACAGCCATCGCCGGTAAGCCCGCCCCACGCCTCGCGGCCCAGCTACCCGGCGCGTCCCGCTGCTTCCAGCAGACCGGCAAGTGCCTTCGGGGTGTCTTCCTCAACTACTGGTTCCACAACGGGGGCGTGCAGCAGTTCGGCCTGCCGGTCACCGGCGAGCTGACCGAGCAACTGGGCGACGGCAAGACCTATACAGTGCAGTACACCGAACGCGCCCGCCTCGAATATCACCCTGAGAACAAAGGCACACAATATGAGGCGCTGCTGGGCAGATTGGGCGTCGAACTGGCGTCCGGCAGGGCTAACGAGCAGCCGTTCCAGCCAGTACAGCCCTGCCAGGGTTGCGGCCAGCTTTATTTCAACGAGACGAAGCACGCCCTCCACCCGCAGCTTGCCGACTACTGGTCGCGCAACGGCGGCATCCCCGTATTCGGCTACCCCCTCTCCGAAGGCTTCCAGGAGCGTAGTCCCACCGACGGCAAGACGTATCTCGTGCAATATTTCGAGCGCAACAGGTTGGAGTACCACCCTGAGAACAAGGGTACCGAGTTCGAGGTGTTGCTGGGGCTGCTGGGGGTGCAGACGTACCAGGGGAGGTATGGCGGCAGGCCATAGGTAGCTAGCGGTTGCGGATTAGGACGCCTGACGGAATAATACGTCAGGCGTCGCCATTTAATTTATCTGAGAGCCCAAGTTAATTGTTTCAAGTGATGCGCGCTCTATGCATACGCGGTACATTGTATTGGCAAGGTCATCTACTCTGAGGCCATAGACACCACAAGGTATTCGTGGTGTAAGCGCAGAACCAGGCCACAGCCA
>JAXDKH010000196.1:0-6147 GCA_034667185.1 Chloroflexia bacterium
TATATCCAACGCTGGTAGTGCTGGCCCACGTTGCCGATCTGCACCTGCCAGCCCTTATCGAGCGCGGGTACATACACCAGAGTGCGTCTCTCGTAAAGCTGGATCAACGCGTCGTTGAACACCCCGCCTATCTTCACGCGTGCCCAGTACGGCTCGCTGATGGGATAGCCCATCACGAACACCCAGTTCGCGAGCGGCTGGTTGGTCGAGAGGTTCCCGTCCTGCTGGACCGTGCCTTTCAGGTTGAGGAAGTCCCACATTGCCTGCGGGATATTGTGCCCCAGCACGTCGCTGTATGCGGCCAGCTTGGCACCCGGATACAGGCCCAACGCGCTACTACTGCCCACCTGCCCCGCACGGTTGATAGTGGCTGTCACCGCCTGCCCCATCCTGTTAGGCGCTCGGTTGTTGCCGGGGCCACCCAGGGAGGCAACAAGGCGAAAGGACGTGTAGGTGGGCGCATCCGGGTCGTCGGTGAGGCCATCGCCCGCGACTGCGATTTCGGCGGCCTGCCTGGGTACAAACGCCTTGTCACCGACCTGCTGCTTGCCGGTGACCATCTCCACCACCAGCAGCCCCGTCGTGACGAACCACTCATTCTTACGGTCCGCATCGGGGTTGTTGATCTCCATGCGGGCCTTGTCAAAATACTGCACCAGGCGCTTGCCGCCCTTCAGGCCACTGTATGCCTCCTCCAACGCCCTCCCTGGCGTAGGCCCCCAGTACCAACTCCGCTGCGTCTTGCCATCCAGCACGGGGGCGTCGGTGCGCTGCCATATATCGAGGAAAGCCTTGTCCGCGAATCCATCGGGGGCCGCGCTGGACGTGCTGGAACCCGCCGGCAGCATAACAGCCGCAGCCATGAAGGCAGCCAGGAGCAGCATACGCCAAACCCTGTGGCTTATAGAGAAACGAGCGGCAGCCGTGTCCACGCCCCGAGTCTAGCACGCGTCGCTGTGTATGTCAACGTGGTTTAGGACGGAAACGCAAAGACGCAAAGAACGCACAGAGATTAGCATTGTTGTTCAAGCAAGAGGAGCAGGGAACGTGATGTCGTACCCTGCTCCTCTTTGTATCCAGCAACCATTTCTTCTCTTTGCGCGTTCTTTGCGTCTTTGCGCCTCTGCGTTTCCGTCCTTGAGGTCTAGGGTTGGCCCCAGCCCTTGCTCTTGACGATCTCCACACCGAGCAGACCTAGCAGCACTTCGTTCTTGGTGCCCTTGAATTCGGGGTGTAGCTCGAAACGGTTGCGCTCGAAGTACTGCACCGTGTAGGTCTTGCCGTCGATGGGAGAAATCTCCTGCATCTCTTCCGAGATGGGGAAGCCGAAGATAGGGAGGCCGCCGTTCTGCCGCCAGTACTGGTAGAACGAGCCGCCCAGACCGTGCTGCGTCTCGCGGAAGAAGACACGGTTGTTGTCGCTCTGGAACGGCGCACCGGCGGGGAAGGCCTTACCCTTCGTAAGTTCCACACCGAGCAGACCCATCAACACTTCGTTCTTGGTGCCCGCGAACTCAGGGTGCAGCTCGAAGCGGTTGCGCTCGAAGTACTGCACCGTGTAGGTCTTGCCGTCGATAGCAGACACTTCCTGAAACTCCTCGGATAGCGGGAAGCCGAAGATGGGGAGGCCACCGTTCTGCTGCCAGAAGCGTAGGAACGAGCCGCGCAGCGTGTGCCCAACCTCAGGGAAGAAGGCCTGCGTAGCGGTGGTGCTCACCGGTGCCACGCGCTCGAACGCAGGGGGCCGCAGGCTCGGGGCCGCGCCGCCGTCGCCAAGCACATCCACATCCACCGAGGCGCGGGTGCCCGACAGCTTGCCGTTGGCAGTCAACGCTGCCTTGCCCGTGATTACGTTCTTGGGAAGGGCCACTTCCGCCTGGAAAGCGCCCTGTGCGTTCGTCTGCGCGCTACCAAGAGGCTTGAGATCGCCATCCGAGGCAAGCAGCGACAGGTCCACCAACTCCGACTTGCCGAAGCCGGTGCCCGACAACGAAACCAGCACTCCAGGTAGCACGTCGCGCAAATTCACTTGCAACGTGGGACCCTGGCCTGCCGGGGTTGTGGCGGTAGGCTGCGCCACCTGCGTCGGTGGCCGCACAGGAGTGGGCGTGCGAGCGGGACGTGGACCTTCCTTCGCCAGCGTGACGGCGCGGAATGCGTTCAGGCGGCCGTTGCCGTAGTGGATGTCGGGTCCCGGCTCGCCCAGGTCGTCTGACGAGTCCATGATAACGAAGCCCACCTGCTCGGCGGACAGCGAAGGGTTAGAGCTCAACACCAGGGCGGCCACACCTGCCACGAACGGGCCGGAGAAGGAAGTGCCGTTGCCGTAGGTGTATGTTAGCTCGCCGTCCTGCCAACCTGTGCTGAGCACACCCACGCCGGGGGCCGACACGTCCACGAAGTCACCGTAGGAGGAGAAGCCGGTGAAGGTGTCGCTGCGGCCTGTGGCACCCACGGACACAACGCCGGGGTAAGCCGCCGGGTAATTGGCCTTGCCGTTCGCCTCGTTGCCGGCAGAGGCCACGACCACCACATTGCGCTCCACAGCGTACCGGGTGGCATCGCGCATGATCTCGGTGTCTTCGTCGCCGCCCAGGCTCAGGTTGATGACGCGAGCGCCGTGGTCGGTCGCCCAGTGAAGGCCGGCGGCTATTGCTTCTTCGGTGCACTGCCCTTCAAAGCTGCACACCTTCACAGGCATGAGCCGCGCGCCCCACGACGTACCCACGACGCCCGTGCCGTTGTTGGACAAGGCACCAACAATGCCCGAGGTCATGGTACCATGTCCCTCGTCGTCGTAGGGGTTGTTGTCGTTGTTCACGAAGTCAAAGCCCTGGACGATCTTTTCTTCAAGATCGGGGTGGTTGAGGGCCGAGCCGGTGTCGAGTACGGCCACCACAATGTCAGCATTGCCTGTGGTCACGTCCCACGCCTGCTCCAGCTTAACTTGAGACACGCCCCACTGCTGCCCGGCCTGGTACAGGGGGTCATTGGGGGTGGCTTCAATATAGAAGGTGTGGTTGGCGCTAGCGTAGGATACGCCCGGCACCTTCTCAAGCGCGGCACTGGCCGCCGCCACATCGAGTCCGCTGCCAGCCGCTGCCTTCAGTTTGTACAGGCCAGGATAGACTTCCTGCGCCGAGTTTAGCGCGAAGCAGGACAGCAGTTGCGCCAACTTGAGCGAGGTCGGAGCCAGCTTGCCACCACTGATACCGAAGGCAGCAGGGTTGTCTACCTTTACGAGGATCTCGTCCGCTACGTGGCCGAGGGGGTTCTTCACTATATGGGGAGTGTAAGGCTTTGCCTCAACACTGATACCGTTCAGGTCATTGGGCCGGGAGGTCTGCCCGCTGGCCTGTCCCACCGCCGGGGCAACCAGTGCCAGCGCCACGCCGAAGCTGAGTATGCCCGAAATGGCCTTTATCTTAAGGCCTTTTGCCATTGCCATATTTAGCTGTTCCCTTTCAGTACAAGGCTGGTCCTGCCCGAGAGGTTCGCGCAAGATTGGTTTTGTTGATTACAGTAAAGTATACCAAAACTTGAGCCGGACTACATAGGAACGGACGGCAACCGGGGCGGTTGCGGACGATGGACGATGGTATGAGGTGCTATGGTCCAACGTCCATCGTCCATCGTCCACCTCAGATACTATTGTTGCCGCCGGCGTTAGCGTTCTGCAAAGCTATGTAAAGGCCTATAATGACCAGGCCAACGCCGACCACCACCCGCAGGAACTCGGGGAAAATCAGCACCAAGATGCCGAGGACCACGAGCAGGATGCCCATTAGAATTCTGGTATTCAAAGCCTTGTACCTCCAAAGTTACTATTGCAAGGCAGGACAACTATGCGCCCGCCGGTCCCTTATCTCCATCCGTTGTGCCCCCTGCTACCCGGCCTGAAGTTGGCGGCGGGGGCGTGGCCGCGGCAGCAGGTGCGAGGGGCTGACCGCTGACGTGCTCCAGGCTGGCATCTCCACTCCTGGGCGCTTTCAGGTCCTGTGTTTCCAGCTTGGGACGCGCCGTGTAGATCGAGTCTATCAGGATGTCGAGCACCCCTGCCTCGCGGGCTGCCTGGATGGCGTGATTGGTCACTATATCGCCGGTGTTCAGGATGATGTTGTCGTTACCGTCCAGTATCACACGGGTTACGGGGCGGCCCAGCGCGTCCTTGACCCGCCGGTCGACCGAACGCGAGTCGGCTGTGTCCACCCTGCGATTGTAGCCGCCTGTGATCTGGTTCCACAGGGTCCGGGCCTCGTTCGGTATGTCACGGAGGCTTTGCGCCGCCTGGTCGCCAAGCGAGCCGAGGCTGTTCTGGGCCGGACCCGCGCCAGCCGCGAGCATCAACTGAGGCATGCGCCCCGCCGCCTTCGCGGCATCCAGGGTTTCCTGAGTAATCGTGTCGCCCGCGACAATAATGGCGTTGCCGTCCCTGTCTCGCACTACCTGGTGCGCTGTACGCCCCTCGAGACTGCTTCCGATGCGGGCCGGTACCGTGTCCCGCACCTGGGTGCCGATCTGCTCTAGCTGCGTGTTGAGCTTGGCGCCCGCGGCACGCAACTTATCACCTGCGTTGTCGAGCGCACCCGATATGCCGCCGACTTGCTGCTCGAAAAGCTCAGCGACGTCGGCGGGCACGAACATGACGCGCTGCCCAACGCTGATAATGCGCTCTGCGGGGAGCAATCGCGTGCCCTGGCCCACCGTAGTGCCGAAACCAAGCGACACGTAGTAGGCTTTAATCTCGCCCGTTTTCGAGTCCAGCATCATGTCACTGATGGTGCCAAGGCGCCGCCCATCATCGGTGAGCACCCGCAGCCCGCGCACGATTTGCCTGTTGTAGAGACGCTTCAGCACGGGGTCGCGGTTCACATCGATCACGGCACGCCCGTCCGGTATGACGACCGCGTCGGGGCCAATGACGTTGATGCGTCCGAACGGGATGGCCCGCGCCGAGTGGAGCCAGGCACCCTCCTGCACCACAAGCGCGAGCACCTGGCCGCGGTCGGGGTCGACCACCATGTCCTCGATGTCATAAATCTTGGTGCCCCGGTTCATGGTGACCACCGGCAGGCCGATTATTTCTCTAGCCCTCTTGTCCATCAGGCATACTCCTGAGTCTGAAACGTGAAGCGTGAAACGTGAACGCGACGAGGTTAGTAGCCGATTGCACGCATACGTCTGTTAACGCGCACTTACCAGTTGAGGGGGCGCGGCATACCCACCCGAATTGCTACCGATGGATGTTGAACGCATCGGCTATGTTGTCCCAGAAGATGCGGAAGCCGTTGGGATCGTTTGAGTCCCAGAAAAGGATGCCAACAACGATGAGGAGCACCAGCACGAGCAAAGTAGCGGCCAGCCGATCTGACCCTGCATGAGTGTTTCCCTGAAATCTCGCCAATGCACACCTCCCGGCGCGTACCAACTTATTACGCCGCCCACAAACTAGGCGTCAATATTTTTACGCCAACACCTTTATAGCTGCTTGCAAAAGCTGTGCCACTGAGTAGACGATGGACGATAAACGACCGGAATAGTGGATAGTGGTTAGTGGTTAGCAAGAACAAACCTCAATAATCTTGGCGGGTACTTGGCGTCCTTGGCGTCTTGGCGGTTCCGTCTCCTGCTATTGTCCATCGTCCATCGTCCATCAGCGTAGCTCGAAGACCCAGGCGTTGTCCTGGTGGTAGAGGGGGGTGACGCTTTCGGGGTGGGCGAAGAGGAAGTCCAGGTCGATGTACTCGCTGCGAGAGCCTGAGTAGATGTGGGTGATGCCTGCTTGCTTGAGCGTGTCCCAGTCGACTCTGGTTGGCAGGGCCGCGCCCGTATCGCCGTTCGTTCGTTTAAGGGGTTCGGCCCCCGAAAGGACGAGGTTGGTCAGCTTCGATATGTAGTCGGGATCGGCAGGGCGCTCGTTGTAGGCGGTCATCGGAGGCACTGAGGAAGGCACGCCCGCTACATATGGCACCCACGTGCCTGCGTCAGTACCGAGTACGTCATTTGACCATTTAAAGGCAAACGGCTCGGCCAACACGTAGGAGCTACGCGGCAGGTTATCTCGCATCCAGGTCATTACGTTGACATCGCCAGGGGTAAGATATGGCTTGTTGTCCTTCACGACCACCGGAGCCAACTGCATGCCGA
>JAXDKH010000197.1:0-7369 GCA_034667185.1 Chloroflexia bacterium
CCGCTTCCCCGTGGAGGACAACAGGATCGCGGGGCAAGACCTCATCGCCGTCTATCAGTTGCGCTGGGCGGCAGCCACCAGCCCCTGATAGCGTGACTTTCGGCTAGCTCCAGGGAAACAATTTTCCCATTGCGCCTGCCACCTTCATGGCTTATATTTGCTTCCGAACGGGTAATTCTTGAAGGAAGCTGACTTGGGTTTTGTCTACGTGGCCGTGGCGCTTGTGCTGGGCCTCTTCGCCGGGTTCGGCGTCAATTTGATAGCTACGCGGCTCGCGGCGCAAAAGCCGATGTTCGGGCCGCTTCATTGCACGCGCGCGCCTCACCGTATCTCGTGGGTACAGGCGTTCCCTGTATTCGGCTACCTCACGCAAGGCGGGAAGTGCTCGCAGTGTGGCGGCAGGCTATCTCTGGCGTTCCCTGCCACAGAGCTTGCTACGGGCGTTTTACTCGGGGGCCTTGCGTGGTTTGAAGGCCTTGGTCTCTCCTTTGTGCTACACGCGGCCTACGTCTTAGTGCTAATGCTTGTGCTGGTAATCGACTGGAAGCACCGGGACATCTACTTCTCCATCATTGCGTTGGGTTCGCTGTTTGCCCTGGCCGGACTGTTCCTCTTGCCTGGCATGGACCTGCTGGGCGGGGTATTGGGGGCAGGGGTAGCGGGCGGTTTCTTCCTGCTGGCCTACTTGCTGGCGCGGCTTATCTTCCCTCATATAGAAGAACCGCTTGGCCTGGGCGACGTGCTGCTGGCGCTGATGATGGGCCTGATGCTTGGCTTCCCTAACGTAGTGGGCGCTCTCCTGATCGGGCCGTTGATCGCCGGTGCGGCGGCTATCCTGCTGCTCCTGTTGAGGAAGAGCAAGATAGGCGACTTCATGCCCTACGGCGTGGCCCTCTGCGCGGCCACCATACTGTTCATAATCTACCCGCAGCCCTTCGCGGATGCATTACAGTTGCCCGCGCTCAACTACCTGGTGGGTGCCATCTTCAGGTGAGAGTCGTAACGTAAAGGGGCTATTGCGGAGTAGCCACCGCAGCCGTAGTTCTTGACGCCCAACTTTTGCATAGCGTATACTCCAACCGAAAGCCCTGTTTTGCGGCACGCCCCACAATAGCCGGTCCCACTCAGCCTTCACATAGAAATCAGGATCATTTCATGTCCCAACAATGTCCCAATTGTGGCTCGCCTGTGCAGGCGGGTCATCGATTTTGCTCCAACTGCGGGTACTCCCAGGTAAGCGCCCCCACATTGCCTGTAACGCCCGCGCCGGAGCCGCCTTCGAGCAGCGAAACGGCAGCCGGTGGAGCACCGCCGGTCACTTACGTTGTGCAGCGCTACGACACGTCTTCGCCTCCCGTCGAAAGTCCCACCACGGACAGTGGTCTGACGGTGCGGACAGTAGGTACGGCCCAACAGGACCAACCGTTCCCGGCTTTCGTGCCTCCCGCGCTGCCGGGCGAGCCAATGGGACCGTCCGCAGCCGAGACCCCGCGCAGCTCCATTCCCCCACCCCCGCCCCGCGCCTTCGATGTGACTCAGGCCGGCACCGGCAGCAGCACGTATGGCAACTTTGCCCCCACAGCCGCACCCAAAGCGCAGGGTGGGGCGTTCGCTCCCTACGAGGGTGGGGCGGTCCGGTCGCTTGAGCGACAGGGCACACAGCGGACGTGGCTTATGCCGGTGCTAATCGCGGGGATAGCGGCGCTGGTGTTGCTGACGCTGGGCGGCGCGTATCTCTTCATCAACAGGCAACAGTCGCAGCCCAGCAACGTGAGTGTCACTGAGGAAGAGGCACAGCTAAAGGATACCGTGCAGCGTAGCAACGACGAGCAAATCAAGGCCTGGCGCGACCTCGACACCGAGGTGTTGAAGGGCACGCGGGTCGGTAGCGTGCTCAAGGAAAACGTTGACATGGTCGACATGCTCAGGAAGAATAACATGTACGCCGTGCCCGTCATCCAGCGCCTCGATTTCGTAGATGTGAAGGTGAGTGGCGACACCGCAACCGTGCGTACCATAGAGACCTGGAGTGTCACCTTTTACAACAAAGACACCAAGAAAGTAGTGCAGCAGAACGGCCCTGATACCCTGCACGAGACCTACCACATGGTAAAGGAAAACGGCAAGTGGATGGTGAGCGAACTGGAGATAGTAGGCCCACCTACCGATCCCGGCAGCACGAGCTAGAGGATAGCTAAACGCCAAGACGCCAAGGATCCGCCAAGGTTAGGATTGTTATTCAAGCAAAAGGACCAGAGTACATAATGTCGTACTCCGGTCCTTTTGTATTCTCCAAACCTTAATACTCTTGGCGTCTTGGCGTTTAGCTATCCTCTACCTGTGTTGATGGTGCTTGTATTGCTTCGAAGCGAATCTTCGCAGTTGCAAGCCGCACAGCACCAGCGCCAGCGAGGAGATTGATAGCAGCAGCGGTAGGGACGACGGGCCTGCTCCGGTGCGCGGGTTCACGGCGGGTGCTGTGCCGCTGTCCGAGCCTACTTGAACGCCGCCCTGTCCGCCAGCTGCACCTGCTCCACCGGGGTCGGTGACAATCACCGGGACTTCAGCCGTGGCCGTAGGCTGGATGTCGGTCAGGCGAGTGGGCTCAGGCGGCACCGGCTCCTTGGTGGGCACGTCAGGCAGGGCTTCGGTAGGGGCGACCTGCTTCGTTGGTACGTTGTTCGGGGTGCTCACCGGCGTAGGGATGGTAGTTGTGTTTGTCGGCCTAGTCGTGGGAGATGTCCCTGGCGTGCCCGTACGTACGCTGGTGGGCTGGCCGGTGCTGCCGGGGCGCACGGTCGGGTTGGTGGTCTGAACGGGCGGAACGACGGGTGTAGTGCCGCTTGTCTGCACGGCGGGAGGAACGGCAGCACTGTCACCGGATGCGGACGTGCCCACCGGCTTGGGTATATTGGTGATCGTCACCACCGGGGCCAATGCTTCAACCTTGCTGCCCTCGCTCGAAGCTGCTATTTGCGCTGGGGCGGCTTGCTCGGAAGTACCATCAGATACCTCTTTGCCTGTGGTGGGCGCCTGGCTATTTCCATTGCTCTTGCTCACGCCTGCAGGCTCTTGTACGTTGTTCTGGCCGTTACTTGTAGCCTTGCTGCCCGTGCTTGCCCCATTACTGGGCGCGACGTTTTGGGCCGTACTGCCGTCGTTGGCGGCTGCCGGTGCGTACTGGTCGGCAGACGCGTTCTGTTTGGCGGTAGGGGGCTTGGAGGATGTGCCGGCAGTCGGCGGCGCTACGGTAGCTGTCGATGTAGGCTCTTGCGTGGCGGTGTTGGTGGGCACCGGCGTAGAAGTATCTGCCGGTGCCGAAGTTGCCGTCGAGGTGGCTGCACTCTTCCTGCCAGGTGCCGTCGCCTGGGTGGGGCTTGGTTCCTGGGTTGCCTCGGTGGTTGGGGTAGAAGCACCCGGCGCTTTCTTGCTCCGTGGCGTGGCCGTAGCTGCGGTCTCCGCCGGAGTGGCTGTGGGCGTGTCCTCAACTACCTCCACCGTGTCGGTGGGCTGCGGTTGTGCCTCCTCAGGGGTGGCGGAAGGTGCTGCCTGAGCAACCTGCCCCACGGCCCACACGAGCACCGAGCCGGATCCGCTGCCGAATATAGTCCCATAGGGCAGGTAGACCAGCAGGTCCTGTCCCGAAGTATTAGTCAAGGTAAGCGTTCCGCTACCCACCGATTGGCTTTGCGATGATGGTGCGAAGGTGATCTGGCTGAGGGTAATCTGCCCGCTGCCGGCTAATTGCAGGGCCGATCTGCCATCGGGGCTCCAGCTTGGCGCGCCGGGCGAAGAAGCAGCCGCCGACTGTATCTGCTCGGCGGTGGCGTGCTGCTCGCCGTGCCATGTGCCGTCCTGAGCGTACCAAACGGCCAGCACGGCCTGTTGCGGGTCCGACTCGGTGTAGCCCCAGTTGATGCCGTAGTAGAGTGTCACGCGCACGTTATCGGGCGGGGTTGAAGGCTCCGCAAGCGACACGGAGGACGCTGGGATCGTGGAGCCGGGCTGCAGCGACATACCGCGCACCTGCAACTGTGCGCTACCACCCGCAGGCACCATGACGGACGTAGTGGGTACCGTGTAGAGCGCGCCCGCCGAGGCCACTCGCGCGAAGACCTCCGCTGACCACGAAGCGACAAGTAAGGCAATAATTACAAGGCCATAACGAAGGGAGTTGAGGGCGCGCCGAGGCTTGCTCAAGTTGGGGATCTGCCTTTCAGGAACGGGTAAGCTGCGTTGTGAGTATACAGCCTGCAGTAGTGATTTTCAAGCGGGGACGATGGACTATAGACAATAGAAGAAGAGACGGAACCGCATCACGCCAAGGACGCCAAGAACCCGCCAAGGATGTTATCTCTGGACACCAACCACTCCAACCATCGTCCATCGTCTATCGTCCATCGTCTCCTCAGGGCAAACGCATCTAACAGCGTATTTCAAAACTCTGGCAATTGTGAGGAATATTCAACCAGAAGATCTACCGAATGACTTCTATCCGGTTGCCTGGCGCAGCCTTTCCAGGCGGGTAAGTATGACTCGTTCCAGATCAGCCGGGTAGGATACTCCGTGTCTCTCTACGAGCAAATGGGCTAATTCCTGGTAGAAGGTTATGATAGCGAGCGCGGATCGGAGCATGGCATCTGGTTCCATGGGACAGATAGTTGTCTGCAAAGATGCCAGTGCTAAATCACTTGCAGGTATCGCTATCTCCACCTTGAAGTAAGGATCCTCAACCGCATCTGTCGCTGCCAAGTTTTGTCGAAGTCGGACGAGGCTCATGCAACAGCGACGCAGCACCTCTAACTGGCCCTGCGCCCACCAGAGATGCCCGCGCCCCATAGCAGTGAGGAAATGAGATAGGTCATGCCAGAACCAGTACACCTGGCGGCGTAAGGTCTCGACCTGTTCGTGTTGAGCAGGTTGATAGCCACTGAACTCAACTCCCGCCAGTATGCCTTTCTTGTCGAGCAGCACCTTGTGGGGTCCTTTGTGCATATCCAGGAATCGGCTCTCGCAGCCGGAACCGAGTTCACCTTCAGTACCGTCAGCAAATACGAAAAACAACGTATACGGAAGGTCGAAGTCCTCCAGGAATACAGGTTCGCCCAGCCGCCGTATGAAAGCCTTGCGGCTGTCGAGGAAATCCTCGTATGCCTCATCGGTTGTGATCAGGTAGATATCAAGGTCGGACCATTCGTCAGCGCTGCCGGCAGCAAGAGAGCCTCCAAGGAAGGCTGCCACAACCCTTTCATCCTGCTCACAGGCTGCCACGAACCGCCGCAAGACTGCTTTTTGTTCTTCAGACTCGAAACTCACCCTCCAGCCTCCTCTCAGCCTCTACTTTGTACGTCTGCCATGTGCCAGGTACGGACTGAGTTGTCCGAACCTGTTTCCTGCTTTCCACCAATAACATCGCTCCTCCTTCGCTGCGCTCAGGATGACAAGTGTACTTGGATTTGCTGCTGGATGGAACCTCCTTCGCATGCAATTTAGATGCGTTTGCCCCGATAGTCTCCTCAAAACCGCTTGCATCCGAGCCCTTCATATGATATATTGTTAGGTCGATACCTGTAACATAATTCGATGGGGGTGCCTTTTTGTTCGACGTTAGTTTGCCTGAGATTAACTGCGATGCAGTGAGTGATAGTTATGGGCGCTATCGCATTGAGCCGCTTCAGCCTGGGTGGGGCACGACACTGGGTGCCAGCCTTCGCCGTATCTTGATTTCTTCTCTGCAGGGTGCCGCCGTGACCGGCATCCGCCTGGCCGAAATGCCCGATGATCCCAGCGAGATCCCCGGCATCGAGGAGGGTCTCATCGACCTGGTGCTGAACGTAAAGCAGTTGCGCTTCCGCATTACGCCCTCTGAGGATGGTGCCGAACCGGGTGAGAACCGTGCCATGCTGCGGGTCGTGAGCAAGCTTCCGGGCGAGATCACCGGTGCCTCTCTCGAATTGCCCGAGGGGCTGGAAGTGGTCAACCCTGACACTCTGATTGCCACCGCTAACGGCGACGGCAGCACTTTTGAGCTTGAGTTGCTCATCGAGACGGGTGTTGGTTACGGTTCGGCTGAGGTTCGTATCGACCTGCCCGCCGACGTGATCCCTGTGGACGCCGTGTACACGCCCGTGCCCAGGGTCAACTTCGTGGTGGAGCACACCCGCGTCGGCCAGATGACCGACTACGACCGGTTGCTGCTCGAAATCTGGACGGATGGCACGCTTCCTCCAGACGATGCGCTCAGCCAGGCCGCCCGTATTCTGACCGGGTACGCCACCGCCGTTGCGCGCTATGGCCGCGACGTCAGCGACCTGGGCCTTGAGGAGCCCGCAGCCCCCGTGGAGGACGATACCAATAGGCCTATCGAGGTGCTAAACCTCAGCATGCGCACCACCAACGCGCTCAAGAGGGCCAATATTACCTCGATAGCCCAGGTGCTCGCATACAGCGACAACGACCTGCTACACCTGCGCAACTTCGGCCAGAAGTCCCTCGTGGAATTGCAAGAGGCGCTCGTGGCACATGGCTACCAGCGTCCAAGCGAGGAGGGCGAACTTACCGAGGGTGAGGACGAGGACAACGAGGGCGACGAAGAGTAAGCCTCAATATTAAGCGATAAAAAAGAGGGCCGCGGTGGCCCTCTTTTTTATGGGCGTTTGGGTACTCGTTGCTTGGCTTTATACAGCCCACGGGAAGCGTTCAAGCGGATGCGCAGGAGGCCCCTGAGCGAGTTCACAGCGTCCTTCCAGAGACGCACCTTCGAGCCGGGGTCGTCATGCCAGGTCACCGGTACTTCCTTGATGCGGTACTTGAATCGCTGCGCCAGGAACAGCACCTCAGCATCGAAGCTCCAGTCGTCGATCACCGAAAGCCCGAACAAGGTCTGCGCGGCCTCGTTGGTGAAGCACTTGAAGCCGCACGTTACATCGCTGATATCTTTTGTGGCTATGTGGTCACTTAGCCAAGTAAATACCCTACCCAGCGACTCGCGCCAGCGTGGTTGGTGCCTGACTATGTTGGCCCCTGGCATCTTGCGCGAGCCGATTACCACGTCGAAGCCTTCTTCCAGCCAATTCCAGAACTTGTCTAGCTCCGCCGGGGGCGTCGAGAGGTCGGCGTCGGTGAAGAGGACATAGCGACCTTCCGCCGCCAGCATACCTACCTTGACCGCATGTCCTTTGCCCCGGTTGCGAGGCTGGACCAGCACGCGGGCGCGTTCCTCACCCGCCAGCAGCTGCCGAGCCAGGTCGGGCGTGCTATCCGTCGAGCCGTCGTCCACGACCACGATCTCATACGCATATTCCTGGGTGTGCAGAAAGGCCAGCAACTCGGGCAGTCGCTCGCCCATGCGTCTTGTTTCGTTGTAGAC
>JAXDKH010000198.1:0-2931 GCA_034667185.1 Chloroflexia bacterium
CCAGAGAAGGACGGGTTGCTTTCGAATTGGCCGATGTTAGGTCTTATCAAAATCCAGTGCAACCAATCCCGCTGTTGTCATCCTACCTTCCTGGATAAGCCGTGATGCACGACGCCGGTTACGCTCCGAGGTCGTTCCCGTTGCCTTGCGAGGTGAAAATTTCTGCAGATAGGACAAATCGTCACCCTTGAGTCGAAGGCTCTCACTCCAGCCAAAGCATAGACCCTCGTCGAGTACATCCTCAAAGCTCACTCCGGCAATACCGGAGTTCTTCTTATAGATGCGCACAAATATGCCATCTGATGTAGCGTGGTTGGCTTCGAGCCACTCTCGCAAAGCCGACACGTGCTCGAAGGTAATAATGGGCAATTCGTTTTTCATGTTGACTTTGGTGTACGGCTCATCTGTCACCGCTCGCGAAGCTTCTCCATGCCCACTGTCGAGTGGGTGAAGCCCTGGCGCTCCCAGAACGCAGAGGAGTCCTCTACTGCCCGCACTACCCAGGTGATTTCGGGGCTATCCTCCGTTAGCTGGATGACCAGTTCGGTGCCGATGCCCTGGCCCCTATGTTCGGGGTGGACGCACACTGTGCCTATGTAGCCACTGAAGGCCTCATCGCATAGGGCGCGGGCGAAACCCACCAGGCGGTCTCCGTCGAAGGCTCCCACCGTGCGGTCGGCGTTGTCTATCATACGGCGCAGGCGCGACTCCTCCGATAGCTGCCCCTCTACGCCGCACGCTTCCAGCAGGGCCCTCACTTGCTGGTAGTCGTCTAATGTCACGGGCCGGTAATGGACCACTGTTGCGTTCCTCTCATAGTTCTTCTTGACGGGGCGAAAGCCTATGTGTTACAAAGTGCCGTTGCCCGGTATCGGGCCGCCTACGTAATTATAAGCATTCTGCAGAGAGGGTTCTTCTACATGGGACAATCAGGGTCAGGCGGAAGCGGCGGGACGGGCGGTAGACCTGGAGGCAACAGGCCCCCAGGTAGCGCCAACAGACCGCCAGGAAGCAGCGGGGCCAGGAGCACCGGCGGGCAGGCGCGCAGGACATCTTCTCAGTCACAGGGGAGGACCGGAGGCACAAGGCCCACAGGTGGAGGCGGAGCACGCCCCCCGGTTAGACGAGAATCAGCCACGGCCCCACCCACTACGGGCTTCAGGGCCACGATAGACCGCACGCTGCCGCCCTTCAGCATCCAGCGTTACGTGGCTATCTGGGTGCTTATGATGATCCCGCTGGCGCTGGTGCTCTTCTTGCTGCTACGTCCAGGTAGCGGCGGTAGCGGCGCAAGCACTGGAGGTAACACAGGTGACACGGGTAACGCTTCCAGCGCGGCAAGTGTGTCCAACTGTGCGGCCCCGAACCAGGCGGGCAAGTACTTCGTTCTAGATACAGCGAAGGGGTGCATCGTCGCCAAGCTCTACACCGATGCCTCGGCCAAAGTGACGAACACTATCGCCAACTTCGAGCAGAAGGCCAACTCCGGCTTCTTCAACGGCCTGGTCTTCCACCGGGTGGAAGATTGGGTAATCCAGGGCGGCGACCCCCAGGGCACCGGCGCCGGCGGGGGCAAGATGCCTTCCGAGTACAATGACATCACGTTCAAGGCCGGGTCGCTGGGTATCGCCAGGGGACAGGACCCCGCCCAGAACAACGACAGCCAGTTCTTCATCACGAAGACTGCGGCGAATTGGCTGGACGGGCAGTACACCAACTGGGGCGAGGTGGTGCAGGGTATGGAAGTGGTGAACCAGATAGCCATAGGCGACAAGATCAATGCCGCCGCAGTGGTGGATAAGAAATAGCGTCAGGGGTGCAGGGTGTCGCCGATATCCTCTTCCCTACTTTTACAGCCTTTCCCACGAGGATCGGCATCAGGAGGTCTTTCGATGAAGGTAATGGTAATCGAGACGGACAAGGGCACAATAGAGTGCAGCCTGGCGACCGCAGGGGGCGTGGACAACACCATCGCCCATTTCGAGAAGCGCGCCAACGACGGCCTATTTGACGGCCTAGTGTTCCACAGGGTCGAGCATTGGGTGATTCAGGGTGGCGACCCTACGGGCACAGGCAGCGGTGGCGGCAAGATACCCGCCGAGTACAACAGTCTACCCTTCTATGAAGGTGCCCTGGGCGTGGCGCGAGGCCCCGACAAGCGGCTCAACAGCGACTGCCAGTTCTTCATCGTCAAGACCGAGTCCACCTTCCTCGACAGGGAATACACCAACTTCGGCCAGGTCATCTCCGGCATGGACGTGGTGAAGAAAATCGCCTCCCGTGACAAGATGAACCGGGTGCGGGTAGAGGACAGGGGCGAAGGGGCAGGGGACCAGTAAGATGTACTCGCAACGGCCCGTGGTCAGGAGGAGAGCAGTACGCCGCGCCTTCACCGGAACCTCGGGCCGCCCGCCTACCCTGTTGGTAGAATTGTTTCCCGTCTATGCACCGGTTGTGCTGTGGGGGGTCACCGGCAGCCTTGTCACGCTCCTGGGGCTGCGCTTCGGCATGCGCTTCATCGGCGTGCGGGGTGATGTACCTCTCCCCGGAGCGGTGTACGCTATCACCTCTCCGCTGGTAGCGCCACTGTCAGTGGTCTTCCCCGCCAGCCCGAGGTTCGACTACCCAGCCGTGGAAGCAGCGTCTATTGCAACGGCGGGCGTGGTCATAGGGGCGGCGGTGGTTATATACGCGGTTGGGTTGATGGTGTCTGCTTTCCTGGGGCGGGGGCGAACAGACGACGATGATTCGTTGGGCTAGGCTGCTGTTACGCCTGCGCTATTTCGTCGGGAAGCGGAAGGTTGCGAGATACCCTGAGGAGTATCCATTCCTCCAAGACTTGTTCTAGCTCCTCACGGCAAGCCTCAAGCGTATCAGTATTGGCGTAGACACCCACGAACCCGGGGATCTCTCCATAGTAAGTCTTGTCCT
>JAXDKH010000199.1:0-14535 GCA_034667185.1 Chloroflexia bacterium
ATCTCTTTGGTCGCACTGAGTTCCAACTGGTCCCAGTAGCGGTCTTGAAGCGCCTTCTCGCGGTCCCACGTGAGCAGGACGTTCAGCACCACAACCGGCAGCACTACCCACTGCCACTTGCCGAGCCGTTTCCATTCAAATTGCGCCCACCGGTATAGCTGTATGAAATTTGCGCCTGCATACGGCGGCAGGGGGTAGGCCAGCTTCTTCGAGGCCTTGTTGGCCTGCGACATAGCCTTGCGCGGCGGCAGGGGAAAGCCCTTGTTCTCCCTCAATGCCTCCATCGCAGCGAACCGCGATTTCTGTCGCTCCTTCTTCAGCTCGTCCTTCTTTGCCATGATTACCTCCGGGTGGAAATTAGGGAGTGGGGAGTGAGAAGTAACGCGTTACGCGTTACGTATCAATTTAGGGCGCTTCTTTGAACCGCACATCTTTGTAACCAAGCCCGGTGACGAGCGTCCTAAGGACCGCCTGGGCGTTATCTCGTGCCTTGTTCAGAATGCCATCTTCGAGCGCGGCCTGCAGGATCTCCTGCTCGGCCACGCGTCGCATCTGGGTTTCAAGGTTGGGGTCGGGCTTGCTGAGTATGCCGGTTTGGCGGTCGTAGACGTAAGTCTTGTCGTTGTCGAGGCGCGTGAAAAGCACTTCGGCCTTGGGCATTCTGATTGTTACTGTGCCGCTCAGGACTGTTACATCCTCCGGCTTGAGCTTGCTCAAGTCAACTCCGGCGACCACTTCGCCATGCGCCACCAGCAGAATCTTGTCGCTGGTCAGCAAGTCGGGTAGGGGGCCGCTGCTCTTGCCTGTGACTACCTTTTCAAGCTGGTAGTTTACTGTTTCAAGCCTGCTCAAGCTGCGAATCTGGCTGATAACCGCCGGTTGGCTGTTGATTGTTACAGTCGGCGTGATGCCGAACGAGAAGCTTGGGAAGACCCCGCCGAGCCTATCGAGCCCACCCTGGAGGGTCGCGAAACCCAGCAAGGCGCATGACAGGGCAAGTATTGCAAACGTGCCGGCGAGGATAACGCAGGCTGTAGGTCCGCGACGCACCTTCACGACAGTGGGAGGTGCCTCCTGCGGCGGCTGGTAAGGTGCTTCGGTGCGCGCGAGGGACTTGGTGCCGACGTTGCGCATGCCCGACGTCGCTGCTGAAGGCTCGTAAGGTTCAAGTCTGCTGGAGCGTAGGCTTACGGGCTGGGTGTCCTCTGGGTCGCCTGGAAGGATGCGGGCGGGCTGTCCCTGGCGCACGGCTCTACCGTCCACGTACTGCCAGTCGCCGCGCTCTCCATCTCCACGCTCCGTCTCATCCATCCCAGACTCCCTCACTCAGCACTATTCGCCTCTCATCCCTAGAACGATTATACCAGCGCGCTGTTACCCGTGCACTTGCTTGCACTCGCCGGGAACAGCGGGAGGTGGTGCGCCGTTACTATATAGGGCGTACGTGTGATGCTGCTTCGTGCTTGTGGATTGTGCTGTCCGCGGACGGAGGGCTGTGTTAGAATACCTATGTGGCACCGTGATTGCATTGCTGATGTCACCTTAGACACTGGGGGACCTGATTATTGAGCCTCAGCGACGCTCGCAGCGACCGCAACGAGCCTTTAGAGCCGCTTCTACCCGAAATTAGAGTAACGCCCCGGCAGCGCGCCCGCCTGGTCCTGGTGGGTCTTGCCTTGTTTGTGGTCTGGTGGCTGCTCAACCAGTCGTGGGACGCCCTCGGCCCCTTCATAATCGCGTTGGTGCTGGCGTACCTCATGCTCCCGCTTGTGGACCGCCTCAGCCGCTTCATGCCGAGAGTGGTGGCAATTCTCCTGGTCTACGCTGTATTTATCGGCGCTGTCTGGGGCCTCATCGCGTGGCTCGCGCCGGTGGTTACACACCAGATCGGTGAACTCCTCAAGGAAACACCCCGCTACTCGGAACAGGCGCAGGCGTGGGGCCGCGACTTCATGTCGTGGTACCAGGGGCTTCCCATCTCCGCTGACGTGCGCCAATCTATCGAGAATGGGCTGCGGAACTCGGTGGGTGCTCTTGGCTCTGCCGTGCAGCAAGGCGCGGTGGGTGCCCTGCGTGGCGTGACCCGCGCTATGGGCTTCATCGTGGGCTTGCTGATCATCCCCTTCTGGCTCTTTTACACGCTGAAAGACAAAGAGCGCGGTATAAACGCCTTCAACAACATGCTCCCGCCCGCGTGGCGCACCGACGTGTGGCGCATCGTGCGGATCATCAACGGCGTGCTCAGCAGCTACATACGCGGGCAACTTTTGCTCGGTGTGATTGTGGGTGTGGCGAGCTTCATCGGTATGTTGATAGTTGGAGCGCCGTACCCGATCGTGCTGGGGATCATCTCCGGCGTTACCGAGATAGTCCCGGTGGTGGGACCGTTGCTAGGTGCCATACCTGGGGTGGCAGTAGCGGCGTTCCACCCTGAAGGCTGGCTTATGGTTGTCAAGGTGCTGGCGGTCTACGTGCTCGTGCAGCAACTTGAGAACAACTTGCTCGTTCCAAAAGTGCAGGGCGACAGCGTCAAGCTGCACCCCTCGATCATCATGGTGGCCCTGGTGGTTGGCAGCCAGGTGGGCGGGCTGTTCGGCCTCATCATAGCGGTGCCGGTGGCTGCCATACTGCGTGACATCTACCTGTACCTCTACCGGAGGTTCAGCGAGGGCTACTCGCCACGCGATGCCGAAGCCAGCGTGCCATCGCGCCAGGACGAGCAGACTGAGACGGTCCAGGCCCGCGAGCAACGAGAGCTTGCCGAAGAAGCCAGGCGTCCGGGAATCAACTCTGAGGACGAACTGATTGAGCAGTTCGATGAAATGACAGACGAACAGGCCGCGGCAGGTAAGACGTAACTCATAACGAAGAAAGCGCGTGGGGTCGCCCAAGTTGGCCCGCGCAAGAGGTATTACACAGGATTGAGCCAGACTAACCAGCCTAAGACACCCACGTCTGCCCACAACAGACCCACCCGTCCTCACCCTCGGCCCCACACTCATCACCAGTACCGGCGGCCCGAACCGACCTACAGGGCACGGTCTGTTACCAGCGGGATAACGAAGCCTGCCCAGCCGGTCGCGGCCCAGGTGGCGAGTGCACGTGCCAGCACCAGCCGGGGCCGCCGCCTGAGGCGCGTGCTGTTGGTGCTGCTGCTTGTATTAGCCGCGGTGGCCACGAGCGCCGGGTACTATCTCTACCAGACCCAGATCAAGCCCGTTATTGAGTTACCCGGCAACATCTCCAAGCCCCCGGTTGGCGTGCGCGTGGTGGACCCGGACGGCACCGTTTCACCCGACTCGACGCCACAGGTTGTGGCAGTTCAGCCGCCCGACTGGAACAGTGACGAGCCGATCAATATCCTCTTACTGGGGCTAGATTACCGTCCTCTGGAAGAAGATACACGCGCGGACACCCAGATAATCGTGCACATTGACCCCGCGGCCAAGACCGCCACCATGTTCTCCGTGCCTCGCGACCTTTACGTGAGCATCCCCGGCTTCGGCATGGGCCGCATCAACCAGAGCTACCAGATGGGCGACCGGGCCGACCGGCAGGACCCAGGCAGCTTGCCCGGCGGCGGTTCCACTCTCGCGATGTCCACGATTTCGGCCACCTTCGGCATTCCGATCCACTACTACGCCCAGGTGAACTTCCAGGGGTTCGAGCGTGTGGTGGACGCGATGGGCGGCCTGAAAATTGACGTACCCGCCCCTCTGGTGGACAACGAATACCCCCTCGCCAGCAGGAGCTACGGGGCTACCCGCGTCTACATCCCCGCCGGGCTGCAGCACATGAACGGCAAGACGGCCCTTCAGTATGCCAGGTCACGGCATGCGGACAGCGACCTGGGCCGCAACCAGCGCCAGCAGCAGGTGCTACTCGCGCTTAAGCAGCAGGGCATGAACCTCGACATGCTGCCGCGGCTGGGAGAGTTGGCCGGCAAGCTGTCAGGTGCCGTGCAGACCGACATACCTCTCGACAAGCTTCCGTCGCTAGCAAAACTGGCGCAGGAGATCGGTACGGGCAACATCACCACGTGCGCTATAGATGCCACGATGGTGGAGCAGACGATCCTGCCAAGCGGCGCCGACGTGCTGATGCCCATTTGGGAGCGCATACGCCCGCGAGTGAAGCAGTGCTTTTCCGACCCGAAGCTGGTGAACGAGAACGCCCACCTGTCGGTGCAAAATGGCACCACAGTTGGAGGCACGGCCCGCGGTGTGAGCGACTTGTTGGAGGCGAAGGGGCTGACAGTGGCCGACCTCTCTTCGGCCCCCGACCAGGGCCAGCACCCGCGCACCACCGTCACCGACTTCACGGACGGGCAGAAGCCGCATACCTTGGAGATTATCAAGCAGACGCTTGGCCTCTCAGATGCGGCTGTGTCGCAGGGCAATGTGGCTGATGCTCCCGTCGCCACTAACCTGGACGGCAAGCCGGTGGACATCCTGGTTATGGTGGGAGATGATAGACTGAGCCAGCAATCGGTGAGGACGCCCACTCGCACGCGATGAACAACATATAAGGGCACGCTGCAGCGTGCCCTTACGCCCTGGTTCCTCGTCAGGCAAAACGCAAACTGATATAATGCGGGTGAGCGCCTCCAACCGGCTGCTCACCCTTTTTCGTCTATGACCCTGTCACTTGAAACAACCAAAACCGATAGCCCGCTGCGCGTAGATACATGGCGGCTGCTCACCGGATTCGACCTTCCGGGGCCGTTGAACATGGCGATTGACGAGGCGTTGCTCGACTCGGTTATCGCGGGCGGGGTGCCGGTGGTGCGCTTCTACACATGGGGACCTGCTACCCTATCGCTTGGGACGAACCAGGCAGTGGGGGAGATCGACCGGGAGGCATGCGCCGCACGCGGGTTCGGCCTGGTACGGCGTCTCACAGGGGGGCGGGCCGTGCTCCACCAGCACGAGCTTACGTACTCGGTGATCGCTCGCGAGAACGACCCCCGAGTGTCAGGAGGCGTGGTCGAGTCGTACCGCAAGATCAGCGCGGCGCTTGTGGAGGGTTTGCAGACGCTAGGGGCGTCCGTCTCGTTGGCAGCGCCGGACAGGGCCCTATTGCGCGCGATGTCTGCCCGCCGTGTGTTGACTTTGGACGAAGGGTACGACGCGCCGGAAGGTAGTAGCGCAGTGTGCTTCGACGCAGCTTCCGCCTATGAACTGACTGCGGGTGGTAAGAAGCTCGTGGGGAGCGCCCAGGCCAGGCGTGGAGGTGCCCTCCTGCAACACGGCTCGATCCTCCTTGACATTGATTGGGACGCCTGGGTGTCGGTGTTTGCCTACGCCTCAGAAGCAGGAAGACGGCGAGCCTACACGAAGCTGCCGGAGCGCATGACTTCCCTGCAGCATGAGCTTGGACGCACCATCGCGCCTGAGGAACTTCTATCAGCCCTTATCCCGGCGTTCGAGAGGCAATTGCATATCAGCCTCAACCCTGCTGCCCTCGACCACGGGGAGGAAACTGTTGCATTGAAGTTAGCTGCTGAGAAGTATGGGTCTGAGGCGTGGACAGCACGCAGGTAGAGCCATAATTTCGTGAGATGGACGTAATTGATATACTGGCAGAATGGAGTTTGAGAGCGAAAACACGCAGGTGGTGGTGATAACAGGGCCGGTCGGCGTCGGGAAGAGCGCCGTAGCAGCCGAGTTGTCGGACTTGCTCGACGCGGCGGGCGTGGCCCACGCGATGGTGGATATGGATTGGCTTCGCTGGTGCTATCCGAGTCCCGCAGATGACCCTTTTCATACAGCCCTGGGTTTCCAGAACCTGGCTGCGGTGTGGGCCAATTATCATGTGGTCGGCGCGCGCAGGCTTATACTCGTGGACATAGTGGAGACGCGTTCGGCAGTTGATGATTACAAGGCCGCCGTGCCAGGGGCAGAGATACAGGTGGTGCGTCTCGATGCCACTCTGGCGACAATCCGGAGGCGGCTAGAGGGACGCGAGACCGGCGCAAACCTGGATTGGCACCGCAACCGCGCCGCCGAACTGAAGGACCTGATGCAGGCGAGGGCGGTAGAGGACTTCCTGGTCCAGACCGAGGGCAGGACCATCGCGGAAGTTGCAGCGGAAATCCTGGTGAAAATCGGGTGGGAGAGCGTCGTAACGTTCAAGTTTCCATCACGAGAGGCTTGAGCCTGCGGGTAAAAACACGGGAATGAGGGTGCGGGCGACGCGGCTCGCGCATATGATACTTTGCAGAGAGGTAAATAATGTCTGACCAGCAGAGCAATACAGAGTACGATATGACGATAATCGGGGCGGGGCCTGGCGGCTATGTAGCGGCTCTTTACGGCGGCCTCAAGGGTCTCAAGATTGCCATCGTGGAGAAGGACCGCCGCCTGGGAGGCACCTGCCTTCTGCGAGGCTGCATCCCTTCCAAAGCTATGGTGAAGACCGGCGAATTGATGCTGCAGATGAGCCATGCCGAAAAGTACGGCCTGGGTCTCAGCGGCGAAGTCAGCGTCGATTGGGAGAAGACCGTCGCCCGCAAGGACAAGGTGGTGGACGGTCTCACTAACGGCCTCACCGGACTGATGAAGTCGCGGAAAGTAGAAGTCATCACCGGGACCGGCACGATCACCTCGCCTCGCACCGTCATGGTAGATGGTCGCGAGTTGCGCACCCGCAACATAGTGATCGCCACTGGTTCGGGCACCGTCCTCCCGACCGACGTGCCGGGAGGCGACCTGCCCGGCGTAATCACCTCCGACGATATTCTTGACGCCGACCTGACGCTGAAGCGCCTGCCTACGTTGCCTGAGAGCATCATCATCGTGGGCGGGGGCGTCGTCGGGATGGAATTCGCGTCCATATTCAACGCCTACGGGTGCAAGGTCACGGTCGTAATCAGCTCTGCCAGGGTGCTCAGGCTGGTGGACGAAGAGATTGCCCGCCGCTTCACCCAGGTAGCCAAGGGCCAGGGCATCGAGATCATTACGCGTTCCGACATCGTGAAGATGGAAGAAGCAAAGGGTGGTAAGATCAAGGCCACCATCAAGAACGGCGACTCAGGGGCGGAAGAAGTGCGGGAAGTCAGCAATGTGTTGTGGGCCAAGGGCCGCTACCCCTACACGCAGAGCCTGGGCCTGGATAGCATCGGCGTGCGGACCGAGCGCGGCTTCATACCCGTGGACGAGCGCATGATGACCTCGGTAGATGGCGTGTACGCGATTGGCGACGTAGTTCCAGGCGCGATGCTGGCCCATGTCGCCTCCTACGAGGGCGAGATTGCCGTAGACAACATCACCGGGCACTACCGTGCCGCCGATTACGGAGCGATACCGGACGTGATCTTCACCATACCGGAGATCGCATCGGTGGGCATGATGGAGCAGCAAGCGAAGGACCGAGGCATCCCTGTGAAGGTGACCAAGTTCCCGTTCGCGGCCCTTGGCCGGGCCCAGGCAATTGGCGAACCCGATGGCCTGGTCAAGATGGTGTGCGACCCAGGCTCCGGCGTCATTCTGGGTATGCAGGTCATGGGTGCCCACGCTTCGGACGTAATTGCCGAGTGCACCCTGGCGGTCCAGCAGGGTATCACCGCCGAGGAGTTAGCTCACACCATCCACGCCCACCCGACCATGCCTGAAGCCGTAGCCGAAACCGCCTTCGCGCAGATACTGGGTACGCCTCTACACGCTAATCGGTAGGCGTAACACGTAACGCGCGATCCATTCTGTACGAGTTACGTGTTACGTATTACCTTTGTTTATTTGGAGCTAAAAGTGCAGTACGAGGTTGCTGTCGTTGGTGGCGGCATCATGGGCCTGTCAACAGCGTACGCCCTTTTGAAGCGGGGCGTGCGCGGCGTCGTGCTGCTGGAAAAGCACCAGGTGGGGCACGACCGCGCCGCCTCTACGGACGCCACGAAGGCAATCCGCTACGAGTACGGAGACAACGAGCTGTACGCCCGCATGGTGGGCCGTTCGATTCAGCTCTGGCGTGAGCTTGAGGCCGCGAGCGGGGCCGACCTTTACGTGAATGCCGGGGTTGTGTGCTGGGGCAGGGGTGATGCTCCTTACACACGTGCCTCTTACAAGACAGTTTCTCGTCTGGGCGTGCCAATTCGGGAGGTAAGTGTCGAGGAACTGTGCCGCGAGTACCCACAGTTCGCTCCTGCCGACATCAGCTACGCGACCATCAACCCGGAGGGCGGCTTTCTGAGGGCATCTAGTTGCGTCGCGGCACTTGCGCGACGTGTGCAGGAGCTTGGTGGAGTTATCCGCGAAGGTTCCGGGGTCACGAACCTGGACTCCCACGGTGAGGGTGTGGTTGTGGAATTGGCGGGCGGCGAGAAGGTGCAGGCCCGCCGGGTGGTGCTCTCTGCGGGAGCCTGGTCCTCCACTCTGCTGCCCCGGTTGGGCCTGCCTCTACCGCTTACTGCCAACAAACAGCAAGTTGTATACTTCAGCGGCCTCGGACCGGAGTTTGGGCCAGGTAGGTTCCCAGTCTTCCTGAACCTCGATCACGATTTCTACGGCTTCCCTCTGGACCAGAACGGTTTACTGAAAGTCTCCCTGCACCTGCCAGGCCCCGTGATTGACCCAGACGTGCCGCAGCTAACCGACCCCGAGTTTGAGGCTCACCTCATCAGCTTGTTGGAACGTTACATACCCGGCGCGGCACAGGGTAAGCTGCACCTATCAAGGATGTGCATGTATGCGATGACCCCGGACGAGGATTTCTACGTGGACCATATGCCCGGCCACCCAAACGTGGTGCTCGGTGCGGGATTCTCCGGACATGGCTTCAAGTTCGGGGTGCTGGTCGGCCAGCTTCTGGCGGCCCTCGCACTGGGTGAAGAGCCGGAGTTCCCCCTGTCCTCGTTCGCACTCAGGCGTGTGTTGACCGCCGCGTAAATGCAACAAATGGTCCCGATATTGCGTATAATCTGGTAGAAGCATGGTGGGTGCGCGCGTGCCCTACGGTGTTACCCGTATTGAAGAAGGTTTTTGGAGAACTAGAAAGTAATATAGAGGAGACGGCTAAATGTTCTTATTCAGTCCAACTTACATATTCTTTGTGATGATCCCCGGCATCGCGCTGATGCTGCTGGCCTCCTGGTGGGTCAAGAGCGCCTTCGAGAAAGGCTCCCAGATTCCCAATCTCCAGCGGCTGACGGGTGCCCAGGTGGCCCGCATGATCCTTGACAGTTCGGGTCTGAGCCACGTGCCCGTTGAGCCGACCCAGCCCCGCGGCAGGAGCCTTTCCAACAGTGCATCGCCGGACCTGGACGACCACTACGACCCGCGGGAGAAGGTGCTCAGGCTATCGCCCAGGGTGTACGGTACGGCCTCGGTAGCCGCTATCGCGGTCGCCGCCCATGAGGCGGGGCACGCGCTGCAGGACGCGCAGGGCTACACTCTCATGCGCGCTCGCACAGCCATCGTTCCGGTCGCCAACCTGGGTTCGCAGCTTGGCGGTTTCCTGGTTGTGATCGGCGTCGTATTCCACATGACTGCGTTGGCCTGGTTGGGCCTCATCGCCTTCGCGGCGGCGGTGCTATTCTCGCTGCTCACCCTGCCTGTGGAGCTTGACGCCAGTTCGCGCGCCATGAAGTTGCTCACCAATATGGGCATCGTGGACCGCACGGAGCACGGCCAGGCAAGGTCGGTGCTCACAGCCGCCGCCTTTACCTACGTGGCGGGCCTGTCGGTGGCAGTCCTCAACTTGCTCTATTACCTGATGCTCGTCAGCGGCATGGGCAGGTCCAGGAGCTAACCAACCCCGACAATTTGAAGGGGACCGGTATCACGCCGGTCCCCTTTTTGCATCTCCAGATGGAGGCTACGCGGCACGTATTTTGGTTATAATAGGGCATGGAGCAAACCAGCACCGTGTCGCAGCCACTCACGCTTCAGCCCCGCGACCTCCGGCCCAACATCTACGACCTCACTCCCGACCACCTGACCGCTGTCATGGTCGAGTGGGGCGAGCCTGCATTTCGCGCGAAGCAGGTGCTGCATTGGCTCTACAAGGAACTCGTTACCGGCTTCGACCAGATGACCAACCTTCCGCAGGCGTTGCGCATGAGATTGGCCGAAACGTACCGTGTCGGGTCTGCCGAGCTTGTGGCCCAGAAGATCTCTACCGATGGTTGGACGCGCAAGGTGCTGCTCAAGATGAAGGATGGTAGCACGGTCGAGTCGGTGCTGATGCTCTACTACGACCGCGCCACGGTGTGCGTGTCGTCGCAGGTAGGTTGCGCCATGGGTTGCTCCTTCTGCGCGACCGGGCAGATGGGCTTCACCCGCAACCTGAGCAGCGGCGAAATCCTGGAACAGGTGCTTTGGTTCAACCGCTGGCTCCGAGAGCACCCACATCGCGCAGTCCTCTCCAACGACGCTCGCCCACGCTATACCGGCGACAGGCAGCCTCAGCGTTCAGGTGCGAGAAATTCGGTGGCTACCAGGCACGACGACCTCGAACTCTGGCACGTGAACCAGGACGAGCAGACAGAGCGTACAATTAACGAAATCTCTGCCGTCACCAACATCGTCTTCATGGGCATGGGCGAGCCGCTGGTGAACTATGCCAACCTGTGGGGGGCGATCCGCATGCTCAACTCGCCGCAAGGGCTGGGCCTAGGGGCGCGGCGCATGACGGTGAGCACTGTGGGCGTGGTGCCACAGATACGGCGCATGGCCCAAGAAGAGATAGCGGTGAACCTGGCGGTGTCGCTACACGCGCCGAACGACGAGCTTCGCAGCCAGATGGTGCCGATGAACGCCCGCTTCAACGTCGAGGAGTTGATGTCCGCTTGCCACGAGTACATTGAGGCTACCAAGCGGCGAATTACCTTCGAATATGTGCTCATCAAAGACGTAAATGATGGCCTGCATCTTGCGCACCAATTGGGCGGGCTGTTGAAGGGCATGCTCTGCCATGTGAACCTGATACCGCTGAATCCCGTTCCCGGCACCGACATGCTTGCCACCCCACGCGAGCAGGTCTTCGCGTTCCAGAAGATAGTGCAGGACGCGGGTATCTGGACCACGATGCGCATCGAGCGGGGCCAGGATATAGCGGCGGCCTGCGGGCAGCTCAAGGTACAGGAAGAGCCGAACTCGCATAGGCGCTCTCTGAACCCGGACCTGGTGCAGGCGCACGTTCAAGCCGATCTTGCCGCTGCTCTTTAGGTGGCGAGAGCAGCTTAAACCATAAAGGGCGCGGAACAGTAAATAACATGGGCGAAGGACGGGCCTGTTCTTTGGCCCTCTATCCATGCTTTACAGTCAGGGGCATAGCATGTCTGACAGCATCTCCGACGGCAGCATTCACCGGGGCGATTTCTCCTCTAGACCCACGAGACCGTCACGCCCGCGCGTGGAACCTGTGCCCGTGCTCGACGCAGCCGAGCAAGTAACGGTGCAGATCGAGCTGCTTCGTGAGCACTACGACTCCATCCTGCGCATCTGCCAGGCGAACGGCTGGAAGGAGCAGGAAGGTCTGCTCACCGTCCTCATGTCCGGGCTTGGCTATCTCGACTCGACCTTGCAGGTGGAGCAAATCAACCGGAGCCAGGACGCGGGCGAATTGGCTAGCCGCGTCGATAGCCTGGTGCAAGACCTTGCAAGCTACCACTCGATGTACGCCGTGATGAAGTTCAAGGCGTTCAAGATGTACAAGCTCAACCAGACGCTAGAGTTCAACGTGGCGGGGCTGCGGGCCACCGAACGGATGTGGGAGGAGTGGGCCGAGCGAATGCGCAAGGAGCAGTCGGAATTGCGCACCGAGGTACTGAGGCTACGCTCCGTGATGTCCGAGTTTGACGTAAGGACCCGCACCAATGACGGTGGCACTGAGGTCCGCAAGTTCGAGGAAGTATTGCCGTTCATCATCCCCGCCATGCAACATCCCGCCGCGCCCACCGAGGACTACAGCGCATGGGAGCACGGCAACCGCCCCGCACCGGAGGACGACGCCAGTCACAGCGCCGACACTATCAGGCTCCTGCCAGCGCCTCAGCAGCCATCGTCCGGGCTTTGGGCGCGATTGGTGCAGCGTTGTAGGTCGTGGTTCCGGTAGGGGCAAGCTTCAGCAGAGTCGCCATGGGACGCCCGGCGAATAAATTAGCGGGCTACGGCTTACGGCTTGCAAAGTCTGCCCTGGGGCAGACTGATACGTCTAGAAGTATCTAGAGCGTGTTATGAACTACAGGCCTTGAATAAGCGGGATCTGTGCGTGGAAAGGCCCGGTTATCATGTCAAGCAGGCTGATTGCAGCCATTTCGGCCCTCTGAGTCAGCCAACAGAGGCCGATCAGTGGCACATTCCACGCATGAAAGGGTGTTGACAAGTTCATAACACGGTCTACCTCTTCCTTCTCGCTCATGTCTCCCATTCTTTACTTAGGTGTAGTTTTCGCTGCTCCCTGTACTAATCGGTCTTGTATTGTAGTTCCCAAGGCTTTATATTGTTCACGTAGGAGCTGCTCACAAAGCAACGCCGCCAGGGCATATCTGCAGACTCCGCTCAGCACCTGCAGGCGCAGGAGATAGCCAAACAAATTCTCCTACGGAGGCTGCCCAACCCGGACATGCCGATCACCGCAGCCCCCAGAGGAAGGCTTCATCCCAATGTAGCTCGCGGCTTTAGCCACCGAGCGCGACCTTGCAGATTCTCCCAATTACGTGATGAGATGAAATGATGGGTTACAGCATCCACTTCGATTATGCGTTTGCCGAGCATGAGTACGGTCAAGCAATGATAAGGAAGGTTTGAGCGAATTATATGTACTACTTACAATACGCCTTCTGGGTACTCGCACCAGGAATTCCATTTCTCAATCTGATCCTGGTTCCGCTTGCTCCAATGCGAAAGCAGTATAAAACTACCTTGATTGTTTGCATGGTCTTTCTGGGTTTCCTTATGCGTGATGCAATCTTCGGCCGCGGTAACCTGCGTCCTAGCGTTTCTCCGCAATCATTACAAGAATTGGTTCTTTATGCGGTTCCTGCGCTTGGTATCATTTTCGCGTACTATCTGGGCATCATACGGCACTTCAACGAGAACAAATAAGCCTTGTCAGAATAGTTGCGTGGAAAACATCATGAGTGGGTCACATGCCCGTGCCCAGCATCGGGGTGTGCCAGCTTTCTGAAGTGACTCTGGTAATGTAGTGAGGCCGTTGAACGGACGTCTGGTAACCAAACATCACTCTTACTCCTCGCGGAAAGGAGACCTGTATCCGTGTCTTATCCACGGCATATTCGTACCCTAAAAGAGCTAATCGAGTCATTCTATCTGCTCACTACCAAGAGGCGCCTATTCAAAGGTTACATAACCATGATGGAAACACATGATATTTTCTACGAATTCGGACGACTTGCAGGCAACCAACAAGGAGCCGGCTACGCAATGGAAGCCGGTATCTTCCACATGGCTCAACTCGCAAACGCAGGAGTCCTGGACAGGCAAAAGGTTCGCCATTGCCTCACGTTTGTTCTAAAACAATTCGGGGACGACTGGGGCTGGTCTGGAGAAATCGAAGACGCTCTAGCGCAGATGCGATAACCGCGTGCTGCTTCAAACACACCCAACCAGGAAAACCATTCTAGAGTGTTGTTACTGCCATACCCCTATTCTGTCACCTTCATTTACCGTAGTTCATAACAGGCTCTAGATAGACCTGATAAGATGTCTCAGTCCTCGAAGGGTGACTTTGTATGTGTAGCCCGCGAATTTATTCGCCGGGCGTCGTACTATGCATCTTATACCCCAGACACTCGCTTAGACAGGGTGTCGGCTAGCGACTCTGCCGTGCCTGTTTCCCTGCGCTAGCCTTGCTTCTTTCCCGTCGTGACCTGCCACACATGCACGATTCGCTGAATCGAGGTAATCTGTGTGCCTATCGCGAGCACCCACAGCACCGGCTCCAGCAGCACCGTCTGGAACAACAACCCTACCGCCAGCAGCACAATCCGTTCGGGGCGCGCCAGTATACCCACCTCGTTTCTGATCTTGAGCGCACCGGCCCTTGCCCTCGCGTAGCTGATCATCATCGAGCCGAACAACGTGGCGTAGATGAGGATTATGCTAACGACGCGTGGATCGGTCGGAAGGAAGTAGTGGTTGATAAGACCGGATTGGTCCGTGGCGGGCCGCCCGTAGTAGTAGAGCAGGAGGCCGAGCAGCACAAGGGCCTCGGAATAGCGGTCCACCACAGAGTCGAGGAAGGCACCGAAGTCGCTCACCCGGTTGGTGATCTTCGCGAGGGCACCGTCAAGCAGATCGAAGAGGCCCGCCAGTATCATCACCACCCCACCCGCCACAAGGTGTCCCGTCGCCAGCAGGAGCGCCACGACCCCGTTGAGCACAAGGCCAAACAAGGTGAGCATATTGGGCGTAATGGGTGTCTTGACGAAAACTTGCGCTGCGCCACGGGCCGTTCTCCGCGCCCAGTCTTGCAGCAACTTGGTAAGCAAAGCCTTCCTCCGTCGGTGTCTTGGAGGCGTGAAACGTCACGCAAAGGGAGCTTATAACATAGGAGATTTGGGAATTGGGTTTTCGG
>JAXDKH010000200.1:0-8837 GCA_034667185.1 Chloroflexia bacterium
TTGAAAGTAGGTTCGCTACCGGCCAGGTGCTGCCCCGGCAGGTTGAGCAGGTAAAACAGCGGTGGGTAGGGCGCTGAGATAAAGAGGTCCGGGCCGGGCACGTCGTAGATGGATATGCCCCGGTCGAGCAGCATCGTCTCGGCAACGATCATGCCCTCAGACTCGTCGAACTGGAAGGGATACGCCCACATCTGCGCTGAGGTGGCTGCGGAGAATGCGCTCCTGACCACCAGCCCTGCCAGCAGCAACATCAGCACACCCGTCAGGGCCCAGCCAGCCAGCCGCCACACTTCCGACCTCTCCCGGATGGGAGCGAGTGGCGTGCTTTGTATCTCCTCTTTATCCATTACCGCCCGCATCCGGTAACCCTTGTGATTTGCACTCCTACCGATCTTGGATCATTTCCTGAGACGACGAAGGAGTTCACATCTATCTCAAGTCCGCTTGTTGTGCCGAACGGCACAAACATTAGCTCAGAGGTGGTCCAGTCGGCTGAGTTAGGAAGTCTTATGTCGTATGGAAAGTATCGCTGGTTATAGGGACCGAAGATCGGCGTGAGATTCGCCACGGCCTGTGGGAGCCCCGAAGGTCGCCAACCGCTCCATTCCATCTGGCACGCTGCTCCCGGCAACCCTCTCACCTCAGCATGTTCTCTACTCCAGCGGAAGGCCCTGCCTTCACTGTCTCTTTCGGGGCCGTAAAAGCCTCTCACATACCCTACATCAAGACCGCTGCCGACCTCTATACTTTGCACCGCATCGACCCGCAGGTGGTCCCAAGCCCAGCGTAAGGCGTTGTCCCCCGACACCTGGACCACCCTCGCATTGAAGAACGAACGCGCGTCATCCAGGTTGCCCCGCATGCGAGCCGCCTGCCCGCGCAGGACTGGTGGCTCATAACGGTCCTCAGGCTCGTTCTGCCTGAGCACAGACATAGCCTCGTCCACTTCTTTCTGCTGGAGGAGCGCCGCGGCCAACCCATAGCGAGTATCGGCTATATTCATGTCGGCTTCGCGGTAGCTGGTCACCGCAAAATCAGCGTTGCCTGACATAAGCCATCGTTCGCCCTCGCGGTATGGTGCCTGGCGCTCCCACGCCTGCATACCAGATATCGTATCCTCAAGCGGCACGTTCAGCACCACAACAAGTAACACGGCCAGTACCGCAGCCGCCGACGCTATGCGAGTAACGATTGCAGTGGACCGCCAATCACGCAGGCGAGGCAGCGTTGTAATACCTACCGCGGCCCAGGGTAACAAGGCGGCCAGCATGGGCATGCGGAAACGCGTCACAGCGAAGAAGACGAACGAAATTAGCACCCAAAGCAGCACCCAGCCAAGTGTCAGCCATTTCAGCGGGTGCGGCCTCGACAGCGCAAGCCCAAGTACGGCAAGCAGTAGAATCGCTACGTACAGCACGTTGTCCAGGAGAAACAGGGATCCGAGATGCCAGCCGGTCACCCGCCCCGAGGGATACCCGCGGGTCGCGTTCTCCTCGGCGCTGAGCAGCGGCTTCCATAGATCGAGGGACTCTTTCAACCCTTTGCTAACGTATGCCGGCGGGTCTGCGGCAATCGTTTCCCAGGCGCGGGCGAAGGCGTAGTCCTGCCTCTCACCCTGGCCCTGGATGCGGCGAAGTTCGTCTTGCAACCGGGGCTCGTCACGCACCCCCAGGCTGGCGAGCCAGAGGTTGTAGCCGCCGGTGGTGTCAACCGGGATGAAGCGGTGGTACGCGGCGTAGTTGCGCACTGTCCAGGGCAAGAGAGTAGCCAATCCTATGAGCGCCAACACAAGGGCCGGGACGAATCGGCTACCGAAAGCCCAGCTACGAGGAAGACTCAGCAACAGCCAGAGTGCCGCGATAAAGACGAAGGGGAGCGCCGTCGATCTGGTCAGGGTGGCAAAGCCAAGAAGCACGCCAGCGCCCGCCAGCCACATGTAAGCCATGCGTGATTGCCCGCCAGCCAGTAACGTCTGCCTGCACTTCCACAGCAACATGAGAGCGAACCCGAAGAAGGACAGGAACAGCGTCTCCGAGACGAGCAGGCCCGCAAAGAGCGTAAACGGCAGGTAGAGAGCGCCCAACCCCAGCGTCCATTGTGCGGCTGCCCTGCCGCGCACCTGCAAAGCCAGCCTGCCGAACGGCAGCAGCGACAAGGCGCTCAGGAGCGATTGCACGAACAGCACAGGAAAGTACTGGTAATTACCCCCGCCCAGGGCAAACATCCCACCTAGAAACAGCACGTACAGTGGCGGCCTAACCCAGATGAAGTCGTTGTAGAAAGCAAAGACGCGGCCCTCCGCCAGCGTATGGGCCGCACTGAAATACTCACGCTCATCAATCACGAAATCGAGGGGTGTATGCCCGGCCTGGTGTAGTGCCAGGTTGTAGACCAGGCGGAAAACGAACGCCGCTACGATGAGTGCCCAGGTGAGGGGGTCTTTCCAGAACGAATAGGAGGCTGCGCTGGCGGTGGGCGCATGGTTCGAGTGCGGAGTACCCTGTGTGCCGCTACTGTGCGCCTTCAACCTGGTTTCCGACGGGCTCGCCCTGCCGCTTGCTCCTGCGCCTGCGGCCAAAGGCGGCATTATAGAGCTTCTCGAAGGTGCGGGCGGTGGTATCCCAGTTGAGGTCGTCTTCCACGCGGCGGCGGCCAGCTTCCCCGTATTGCTGGCGCAGGTCGGGTGCCCTCAGCAGGAGGTTGATGGCCGCCGATAGCTCCCCCGGCTGCTTCTCAGGCACCACCAGGCCGTTCTCACCATCCTTCACTGCCAGCGGTATCCCGGCCACGTTGGTGGCGACCACCGGGCGGGCCGAGGCCATCGCTTCGAGCAGCGTGTTGGGCAGGCCATCCACGTTCCCCTGCTGATCCACCACCGAGGGCAGCACGAACAGGTCGCAGCCGCTAAAGTAGAGAGGTAGCTTGTCGCGTGACACCCAGCCAGGCATGATTACCGACTTCTCGACGCCTAACTGCCTCACCAGCGACACCAGCTTGCTCTCCAGGTCGCCACCCCCTGCAAGCACGATCTTGGCGTTCGGGTGCTCGCGCAGCACGGCGGGCACAGCCCTTATCAAGTACTCAAAGCCCTTCTTGTAGACCATGCGCCCAACAGCGAAGATGACAATCGCATCTTCAGGCAACCCGAGTTCCTTGCGCAGCAGCGGCCCTGCACCTTCTATTCGGGTGAATTTGCTCGGGTCCACGCCGTAGGGCACCAGGTGGCAGCGGTTGGCGGGCGCACCGATTTGCACGGCTCGCTGCCTGAGGTCGTCGCTGGGCGCCGTGATAGCGTGCGCCGCCCTGAAGACCCTGCGGGCCACCGAAGCGATGGGGCGGCTGTGCTCCGCGATGAAGATGTCCGAGCCGTGCAGGCTGACCACAAGCGGGAGCCTGCGCAGGCGCGCTATCAACGCTGCTACGGGGCCGTTGGGCACAACCCAATGAGCGTGCATGATGTCGAACTTGATTTCGCGTGTGAGCTGGAAAAGCGACAGGAGGCTGCTGGCGAATACGACGGGCGTGAGGGGAAAGATAGCGCCCTTGACGCGAACGTCCGCCTCCAACGCCTCGGCGTAGCCCCAGATGTTGAGGTGCCGCAGCGGTGCGTACTTGAAGAAATGCAGGTGGACGCCCTTTTCGACGGGCTCGCGCTTCAGGTCGGGGTGGTAGGGGGCGAGTACGTGGACTTCATTGCCGCGCGCCGCGATGCTGGCTGCAATCGACTCGATGAACGGGGCGGTAACGTCTCCTTCGAACTTGGGATAGGAGCTAGTTACCATGAGGATCTTCATAGGTCTGGGTGGTTCCTAAGCAGGGTCAAAATGCCGCTCACCATGTCACGTTGCACGTCAGGCACGCTGACCATTATACAGCATATACCCGCTGCCTGCGCCGCGTACCATAGCCCCGCACCGTACCAGGTGAAGTGATGAAGCTACTTCAAACCTCTAACATAGGCGAGAAGGTCGTTTAGCTCCTGGTCGGAAATTTCCTGCTCGGTGAAGCCCGGCATGCGGGTCTTTCCGTGGCGGATGTAGTCTCTCACTTGGTCGTCGGAGAGGCCCGGAAGCGCAACGATTAGTGAGGGTCCAGCACCGAAGCCACCACCGGGGTGGCAGACGTTACAGTAGCGTTGGAAGATTACTTCACCGGAACGGGCGACTTGGGTGCCTGTGCTTGGGGTGCCGCTCCCAGAGTCGCAGGCGGCGAGGCTGAACGGGACGAGCAACGCTGAGAGGCACAGCGCCATACTCAGTACCAAGCGAGAGGGGCTTAAAATGGATGTGTGCTTGCCGAACATTTGGCACTCGTTCTAATGGTATGAAGGGTACAGGCCCCGGCTCAAATATGAGCTCTTGCAGATGTTCCTGCGCCGCACATTGTACAGGCGCTGCACGCCTGTGGTCAAGCAGCGGCATTCGTGGAAGTGATATAGAGACCAGTTAAAGCCTAGGCGCATAGCGAGAAGCAGATGTAATGAAGTGTTAGCTCTTGTTTTTGGGACTGCACAAACAGCGTGCTGCTCCCCTTGATGCTTAGAAGCACCATGAGAAGCAGCACGCTCCTGCGCAAACTGTAGACTACGCTTGACCTTAGCGCCAGCAGCGCCTGTACGAGCGATTGAGTCGCTATCCCTTTAGGGAAACCTGGCTAGTACGCGGTTCAGGCAAGGCTTGAGTTTCCCCACTACAAGTCTTCAGACCTTCGTCCATGTCGAGTGGTTGGCCCACTTGATCATGTTAGGCAATTGAAGTTTAGCGGTGAAGGTCGCATCGTCCGGAAAGGTTACAGTGATCGTCGAAGCATCCTCAATGGACCCATGAGCAGACGGACGATGAAAGGCCGACATGTCAATCGTCAGAGAGGTGAACGCTGAGGATATAGTTGGACCCGGAACGCCGCCCGATGCCCACTTGCCATTCAGGTCTATCAGCGTCTTGATAGTAGCAGGCTCAAAATAGAAGTACCGAAGCGTTCCGTCCTTCGCATCGTAGCAACAGAGACGCGAAGTGCCTATGATGCCGAGGTTCGGGGTGAATTCCCCCGCAAGAATCTCTTTCCAGGGTAGGGCCCACGGGTTCCCAAGGTTCACGTCGATCTTGCTGATGTTGGCATGACCGTCAGTCGCGTAGAACTTGGTGAAACCGGTACCCTCCTCGTAGAAGAGAAGGCCGTCAAAGGTCGATTTTTGCAGGAATTGCCCGGGAACTATTTTCTGCCACGTCTTTCGCCAGCCAAGATCCTGGTGGAATTGCGTCATCCCGGCGGTCGCATCGAGCCTGTAAAACTCCGCGGCACCGGCGGACTTATCGTAGAAGAGCAAGTCGTCGTTGGGGCTGTTGCTGAAGTTGCCTTTGACAATCGAGTGCCAACTTTCGCGCCAACCGGTGGCCTCTCGAACAAGGTGTATTGCGCCCAATGCGTCCACACGATAGAAGGCGCCCAGACCCGCTGCCGGGTCATAGAAGAGCAGGTTAGCATTGCCGAAGCGCCCTGCCAGAATCTGGGTCCAGGAGGTACGCCAGCCGGTATGCCGTTTCTTCAGGGTCAGATTACCGTGGCCGTCGGTCGAGTAGAACTCACCCACGCCTGAGCTAGCGTCGTAGAAGAGCAACTGCACGGCCGCCTGGAATGGGCCATACACTATGTGGGTCCACCGGTTGTGAAACGTGTGATTGGGTCCGACCTGGCGGGGCCCGTCCGAAACGACTGTGCCATCGTTCAGGTGACCACTGCGCACGGTGGCGAAGAACGCCCCAATGCCCGAGTTTCGGTTGTAGCAGAAGAGATCAGTTGCCCCGTTCATAGCAACCTGTGGGTCGGTGAACGAGCCCTTTACGACGTGCGTCCAATCCCTAGAAAAGTCCCGCGTTATCCATACATCAAGTTCAAACTTCGCCATGATAAAGCTCCTTGTCGAACGAACTAAGTCTTAATGACAGATACGAGGCGGATGAGTGCCCATTTGCGCCGCGGTGCGTCCAGGTGCGACTGGTGGCTCTGCTTCGGAATGGGATTATCGTGCGCCCGTGTAGCTGCTGAATTGTTGAGCCGTAGTCAAGTAGGGCACGCTTCGTGGACATGGCTGTAACAGCCATGAGTAGATTGTGATGTGCTCATCCAGGTCAAGCAAGATGGGCCAATCACAGGAAGAACCGTGACGTTGCGGACACCGGCTTTGCTTGAGGACATCGTCATACACTCTGCGAAGCCCAAGCACTTATAGCTTACGCGCCTTACCGCGCCAGTGGGCGTCACAAGAAGTGTCACAAAATAGTTTGAGGAGAGGCATGAACAAGCGGACAAGGCATCGTTTTGCCGACCATTGCCTAACAAGGGCCAAGCAATCAGGATATTGCTTGTCGTTCTTTTGCGTGACGGAGGAATTTTCTAGGTGGGCATCCTCAGAAACACACAAGATGATGCGAAATTCGCCATCCTTTACTCCTATCCTTTGCGCCTGCGTGTCGTTATTACTATCGGAACGGCTTGATGAGTGCGCCCCTCATCTCTCCGTCAGGGCAGCCGGGGTATTTGTATCGGATTTACGAGTGCATCTGCCTCGGCCAGCCCAGGCCTTTTTCCTCCCACACAGTTACTTCCATTATCGACAGCGTTGTCCTACTACGTCGCACCCGGTAAGAGGGTACTATCATGAACCATGAGTCTCTTGAGTATAATGTGACACATCATTTCGTTGGTTTCGCGGCCACCGGCTTCGGTAAGGTGGGCCTGACCCTCAGCACAGTGGGCCTTCTCGTAGGCGGTTTGCTCGTGTCCCTCTGTTCCAGGTAGGCAACGCCCTTGGCAGCAAGAAGGGCGACCACACGGTCGCCCTTCTCCTTTCCCCACACGCTAATCGCTTAGCGTCGCTCAACCCCCAGGCTGATCGCGGCCCCACCTACCTGCTCCTCCTTGGTGAAGGCACCTTCCGGCGCTGCCCCTTCCACGAGCCCGTTCGACAGCGTCTCGGCCCGTATGTAGTCACCAAAGTTCTCCATGGCCCCCTTCAACAGGCCAGCCTCGCCGTTCGCGCTCCCGCCATTTAGCTGGAAGTAGATCGTGATGCGGTCGCTTACGTCGAAGTCCGCCGACTTGCGCATGTCATTGATGACGCGCACCAGGTCGCGAGCCATGCCTTCCTGCAGCAGCGGCTCGTCCAGGTTCGTATCGAGCGCCACTACCAGGCCACCTTCCTGCGCCACCGCGAAGCCTTCTCGCTCTCGGGTCTCGACGACAAGCTCTGTTGGCAGCAGTTCCACCGGCTCGTTCTCGCCATCGAGTTGCACGCGCACCGACTCTTCCTTCTCGACCGCGGCAGCCACTTCGGCGGGATCGACTTTAGACAGCGCCTGCCGTATGGCATTGAGTCGAGCTCCGTACTTGGGGCCTAGCGCGGCAAAGTTGGGCTTGATGACGAACGTGATTAGCTCGCCGACCTGGTTGGTGAGGGTGAGGTTCTTCACGTTCAGCTCCTCAAGCACCTGCTGGACGATGCGCTCCACCGAGTCCTCGTCTCGCTTGGACGGGGCACGCACGACCATCTCGCGTAGCGGCTGGCGCACCTTCACCCCCGCTTTATTGCGAGCCGCGCGGCCCAGGCTGACTATCCGCTGGGCGAGCGCGGTATCGGCCAGCAGATCGCGGTCTATCAGCGACTCATCGGCTTGCGGGTAGTCGCAGTGGTGCACGCTCTCCGGCTCGCCGTCGCGGTTGCCGCCCCTCACCACAAGGTTCTGGTACATCTCCTCTGCGAGGAACGGCATTACGGGCGCTACCAGCTTTGATAGTGCAACCAGCACCTCGTACAGGGTCGAGTAGGCCGACAGCTTGTCGCTATCGGACTCGCTCTTCCAGAAGCGCCGGCGGGAGCGACGCACGTACCAGTTCGACAGGTCGTCCACGAAAGCGTCCACCTGCCGGGTGACAGAGGCGGTATCGAAGCCGTCAAGTTCGTCCCGGCAAAATTGGATTAGCTCGTGCAGCCTCGCCAGTATCCACCGGTCTAGTTCGGCACGTTCGCGCACAGGCACGGCGGCAGCGGATGGGTCGAAACCGTCGAGGTTGGCGTACATGACGAAGAAGCTGTAGGTGTTCCACAGCGTGAGCAGGTTGCGCTTGACCTCCTCGGCCAGGTTGTAGCCGAAGTTCATGTTCTGGGTGATGTTAGCACCTGCGTAGAGCCAGCGCATCACGTCGGCCCCCATCTTCTCGGCGGCCTCGTCAAACCAGATGGCGTTGCCCCACGACTTGTGCATGGGGCGGCCCTTTTCGTCGTGCACCTTCTCGTAGGTGAGCACCTGCCGGTAGGGCGCGGTGTCCTCCAGCGTCACCGACATGATGAGCATCGAGTAGAACCAGAGGCGGATCTGCTCGCGCATCTCGCTCACCCAGTGCGCGGGGAACCACTTGCGCCAGTACTCAGGGTTGGACCTGTAATCGAGCGTGGAGAAGGCCACTATGCCCGCGTCGAGCCACGCGTCGCCTACTTCCGGTATGCGCGACACCGTCTCCCCGCAGTTGGGGCACTTGATCTTCACCTCGTCCACCCAGGGCCTGTGCAGTTCCGGCAGCGCGTCTACCACTTCGGGGTTGACGGCCTTGTCCCGCAACTCCTGCTTGGAGCTAACAACCGTCACCGTGTCGCAACTGGCGCACACGTAGAAGGGCAGAGTCAGCCCCCAGAACCGCTTGCGCGAGATATTCCAGTCGCCCATGTTCACCAGCCAGTCGTCCATGCGCTTGCCGGCGTATTCAGGGGTCCATTTCACCTCGGAGGCGGCGCGGCGCATGCGGGGCCGCACCTCGTCCACGCCTATGTACCACTCGGTAGC
>JAXDKH010000201.1:0-3734 GCA_034667185.1 Chloroflexia bacterium
GGCCTCGCGGCGCTGGTGGCTTACCTGGCCTCCGATATGGAGCGGCCCGCCTACCTCATGGTCGGGGCTGTTATATCCACAGTGGCGGGTACGTTGCTGATGGGCACCGTCACCGGCTCGCTCTACCGGCTGTCCGACCATGTAGTGGGGCTCCCGGCCACCAACCCCGATCTCTTCTACTTCGTTGAGACCTGGTGGCCTGCCGTTCTACTGGTGGCGGGTTTCTTGCCGCTGGCTATATCGCTGGTGGCAGATAACCCCGCCAAGCGCGCAAGGATGGTGCTCATGGGCGCGGTGCCCTTCTTGCTGGGGGCATTTTTCCTCGGTATGACGCTGAGCGTTCTCCACTGAGAGCCAACCTTTAGCTCTTTGCTATTCCTTCCGCTTGCGATATACTGGGGGCACTAATCCCCACATTTTATGCGGAGGTCAAAGATGCATCCGACGAAGGAGCCTTCCGGCGACGGCGCAGGCACGATTGAGAGCCTTTTGAACGAGGAGCGCCTATACCCGCCCCCGCCCCAGTTCGTAACCCAGGCCAACATCTCCGACCCTGAAGTGTACGCCCGCGCCGAGGCCGACCCCATCGCCTTCTGGAGTGAGCAGGCAGGCGTGATCGACTGGTTCAAACAGCCTACTGAGGTGCTACAGTGGGACCCGCCGTTCGCCAAATGGTTCCAGGACGGCGAGCTGAACGCCTGCTACAACGCCGTCGATAGGCACCTGGGTTCACGCGCTGATAAGGTCGCCCTCATATGGGAAGGCGAGCCGGGCGACACCCGCTCCCTTACCTACAGCGACCTGTACCGCGAGGTGAACCGCGCCGCCGCCATGCTCCGCAACCTGGGCGTGGGCAAGGGCGACCGCGTAGCCATCTACATGCCGATGATCGTCGAGGCGGTGGTGGCGATGCTGGCTTGCGCGCGGCTGGGTGCACCCCATACGGTGGTATTCGGCGGCTTCTCCCCGGAGGCGTTGCGCGACCGCATCATCGACGCCCAGACCAAGCTGGTAATCACAGCCGACGGTGGATACAGGCGCGGCGGCATCGTGCCCCTTAAGGCCAATACGGACGCCGCGCTCGACTCGCCCGACCTGCCGGTGGAGAAGGTGCTGGTGGTACAGCGCATCGGTGAGAGCGTCGAAGCCAACATGCGAGAAGGACGCGACGTTTGGTGGCACGAGGCTTTGCAGGACGTTGCGAAGGACGCCATTGTCGATCCGGAGCACGTAGGGGCCGAGCACCCGCTATTCATCCTGTACACATCCGGCACCACGGGCAAGCCAAAGGGCGTACTGCATACCACCGGCGGCTACATGGTGGGCACGACCCTCACCTCCAACTGGGTGTTCGACCTGAAGGAGAACGATGTTTACTGGTGCACCGCCGACATCGGCTGGGTGACCGGGCACTCTTACCTGGTGTACGGCCCCCTCTCCAACGGTGTGACCGCTGTAATGTACGAGGGCACCCCCGATCACCCCGACAAGGACCGCTGGTGGCAAATAATCGAGAAGTACAAGGTCACCATCCTGTACACCGCGCCCACGGCCATACGCACCTTCATGCGCTGGGGCACCGAGTACCCTGAGCGCTCCGACCTGTCGTCCTTGCGCCTACTCGGCACGGTGGGCGAGCCTATCAACCCGGAGGCGTGGATCTGGTACCACAAGCACATCGGCAAGGAGCAGCGGCCCATCGTGGACACCTGGTGGCAGACCGAGACCGGAGCTATCATGATTACTCCGCTGCCCGGCCTGGTGGCGACCAAGCCCGGCTCGGCCACCCGCCCCTTCCCCGGCATCGCTGCGCAGATCGTGGACGAGTGGGGCAACCCTGTTGAAAAAGGTGTGTCGGGCGGGCTGCTGGTGATAAAGCAACCCTGGCCCTCGATGCTACGCACCATCTGGGGAGACGACGAGCGTTACAAGCAGCAGTACTGGGGTAAGTTCAACCGCCAGTTCGACATCTATTTCACCGGCGACGGCTCGCACCAGGACGAGGACGGCTATTTCTGGCTGATGGGACGCGTGGACGACGTGCTCAACGTGGCCGGGCACCGCCTGGGCACGATGGAGCTTGAAAGCGCGCTGGTGAGCCACCCCGCGGTGGCCGAGGCAGCCGTGGTGGGCGTGACCCATGAGTTGAAGGGACAGGGCGTGGTGGCCTTCGTGACGCCAAGAGGCGGCTACCAGGGCACCGACCAACTGGCGGAGGAGCTAAGGCGACACGTAGCCGAGAAGATCGGCGCCATCGCCCGCCCCGACCGCATCTACTTCACCGCCGAGCTGCCCAAGACCCGCTCCGCCAAGATCATGCGCCGTCTCCTGCGCGACATAGCCGAAGGCCGCGTCCTGGGCGACACCACCACCCTATCCGACCCCACCGTAATGGCCTCCATCAAGCAGCAATACGAGTCGTCTGAAGGGTAAGAGACGAAAACGCAAAGACGCAAAGGACGCAAAGGACGCGCAGAGATTAAGGATTGTTGAGTTCTAAGCAAGAGGACCAGAGTACGACACATGTACTCTGGTCCTTATTGTTACCAACTAAACCGTAATCCTCTTAGCGCGTCCCTTGCGTCCCTTGCGTCCTTTGTGTCTTTGCGTTTTCGTCTCCTACCCCTGTTGATCAGGGCGTGAGTCGCTGCATGTCCCGGGGGAAGAGGGTTGTCTCCCGGATGTTGTCAGCGCCCACCAGACGCGCTACCCAGCGTTCCAGGCCCATCGCGCAGCCGCCGTGCGGTGGCATGCCGTACTTGAAGGCGTCCAGGTAGCCGCCGAGCGACTCTTCCGTGATGCTGCGTGCCCCTATGGCTTGCAGGTAGTCCTCGTACCTGTGGAGGCGTTGGCCGCCCGTGACGATCTCCATGCCGCGGAAGAGCAGGTCGAAGCTGTTAGAGTACTGCGGTCGCCCAGGCTCAGGGTGCGTGTAGAAGGGACGTTTTATCATAGGGTAGCCCGTCACGTAGAAGAAGTCGGAGTTGTACTCACGACGCGCCCACTCGCCCAGCCATCGCTCCTGCGCGGGTGAGAGGTCCGGCTCGTTAGACGTGTCCTCTCCTGTGGCCTTGTGCATGAGCTGTTGCGCTTCGGCGAAATGGATCGAGGGGATAGTAGCGGGCACTTCGGGCATGCTAACGCCCAGCAGCGACAGTGCGCCGGGCGTTTCCTTCTGTATGGCCGCCAGCATGCCACGCAAGACCTCCGTCAGCAGCGACATGACGGTGGTATGGTCGCGGATGAAGCCGAACTCCAGGTCCAGCGAGGCGTACTGGTTGAGGTGGCGGGGCGTGTCGTGCGGCTCGGCCCTGAACACCGGCCCTACCTCGAACACGCGCTCGAATACCCCCACCAACATCTGCTTGTAGAACTGCGGGCTTTGCGCCAGGTAGGCCGTCTTGCCGAAGTAGTCGATGCTGAAGACATTGGCGCCGCTCTCGGTGGCCGTACCCACTATCTTGGGCGTCTGTATCTCCACGAACCCCTGAGAGCGCAACGCCTCGCGGAAGCCCATCATCGAGGCCGAAGCCACCTGGAAAATGGCGCGGTGCCGCGGGTGCCGCAATGACAGGGCTGCATAATCGAGTATCGTGGGTAGCTGGGCCTGAAGCGTGGGGCGGAAGAGGTCTATTGGTGGCGGAGCCGAGGCTGCCGATATCACGCTGACTGCCGGCTCCCTGATTTCGATACCGTTCGGAGCCTGTGGCTCAGCCGACACAAGGCCCTCGACC
>JAXDKH010000202.1:0-3067 GCA_034667185.1 Chloroflexia bacterium
ATTGACTTCCCTCACCAGTTATGGTATACTAAGGACGCCCTCCTGACTCTACTGCGTCAGAGGTGCCAGGGTCGTATTTCTCCATTGTGGCAAGCACAACCAGCCAGATATACTGTTTTGCAGGTCTGACGTTGATGTCTCAGTTAATGCCTGGTACGCGCTGCTTAGATAGACCAATACGGCTCAGGCTCCTGTAGGGGAGTAGTTCGTGTTACGTGTCAACTCGTACCTTGATCCACTTGATTTAAGGAGGAGCAAACTATGGCAAAGGCAGCGGAACTGACTTTCGAAGCGTCACAAGCCCAATCTCTTGAACTCGGCCAACCCGGCCAGTTGAGAGTACATCCTTCAGTACTGGACGCGATGGGAGGGTGCTGGATCTGGGCGATAGTTGAGGTATGCTACAATGTGAGCCTCAACCCGGTAAGCGCGAATTTGACGGTCAAGCTTGCGGGTGTCCAGGTAGCAAACGTCACCCTTGACGCTCAGAATCCAAGGGTAGACATCGATGTCTCGGTTGCAGGCATCGGACTGGAAGCTGTCATCTCGTTGTATATCCCGGACTGTGACCTCGGCGGGTCGTTCACCATCAAATATTTTGTCGGCTCCAAAACTTGGAGTGGAGTAATCTATCACTGGTGCTAAGCCTGCCTGTAGTGCTCTGAGGCCCGCTGCATAGCAGGCCACCACGAGGATAGCTGACTAGGACCCAACAAGCAGGACCGCCCTTTCCCTAGCGGGGAGGTGGCGGTCCTGCTTGCACGTCCATTATGAAGACGAATTGAGCAGTGTCTAGGAAAGCATTCAACCTTTGGGCTTCAGTTTCGATGCCTTGTCGGACCCCCGCAGACGGTGGCGAGAACATGGTCACTGTGACGACTGTTTGCCCGCCTCCTGTCTTGTAGTCCCACACGCCTTCTATGCGCCCATCGACCAGCACGACAGCCGTGATCCAGCCTGCGATTCGGAAGACTCGGCTCTTATGAGCCTTGGGCAGCAAATACCCGATGCTATACGCGAGTCCCAGAACGTACGCATCGAACAGCGGCAGCAATCGTATGGTCTGTGTTGGCTCGATCTGCTGCATCGGCTCAAGAGTTGAGCGCAGGGCATAGGCTCGCCAGCCCTCTACATCTACCGGCTCTAGCTCGTCCTCTATCGACTGAAATAGCTTCCTGGCAGGGGTTACACCTGTGCCGCTCCACCAGCGTGCAAAGTCTTGCGGGTTAGCCGGGCCGTAGGCGCGAAGATAGTGACGAGCTATCTCTTTCAGCGCCTCCTGTGGCTCTAGGGGTTGCCACTCGCCTCCGCACCAGGCCGTCGGGCGCACAAAGGTGACGTTGCGCCCCAGGTTCGGGCCGAAACAGAGGTCACCGCGCCACGCTGAAGGCTTCCACAGCGAACCCCAGCTTGAAGCCACCAACTGCTCTCCAAGTTCGGGAGCGCCAATGTCCTTCGCCACTGCCTTTGCGAGTTGTTCGCGGGTCATCGGCTCGCTGCCGAGGATTTGCGGCACCGCAACGAGGAAAGCTTTATACTGCGCCTCTGAGATGCCGTAATAGGTGAAATACTTTAACCAGTTGCGGTCGCGCGCGTCCCGGGCGGCTACGAACAAGGGTAAGTCGGTGGCAGCCAGCAGGTGCAATGTGCCACGCATCGCCCAGGTCTTCACGAGCGTACGGTCCTGCCACAGTGCGGATTGCACGTCCTGGGCTGTCAACCCATCCACGCGTACACCCACCGCCAACTCGGCTGCGGACATCACCTGAGCCTGGACGCCACAGGTGCTTGTTGCTGCTTTGACGTAATCGATGCGCTTCAACCGTGGCGACAAGCAGTGCTGCTCCAGACGCCAACCATTCACTTGTCGCCACGTCAATGTTTTCACAGCCGCACGTTGCCCTTTCTTCCATCTACCACGGCGTATCTGCCAATTGCCGCCAGTGCAGGATAGCAGCGACAGCCGCGGCAGTCAAGTAGGCTTAGGAGCGATGTCCGGACTGTATTCGGGCAGCAACTGATACAGAGAAGTGAGCATAAAGTGAGCATCGCGTGGGCTGGCGAACGGGCCGCGCCGCATGCTAGCATGTGGTTACACGCAGATATGTCGGCCCAGTTCATGGCGCATGAAGGAGACTACTTCAGATGCAGAACGTAGTTCGCAAGTACAAGTTCCTCACAGTGTGGAAGCTCGATGCTCCCATAGACAGGGTGTGGGAGGCGATACACGATACCGATGAATGGCCCAGGTGGTGGAAGTACGTACAAGCCGTCGGCGGGAAGGTTGAGGGCATCGAAGATGGTGTCGGGAGCGTGCGTAGCTACACATGGTCGAGCGCCCTACCCTACAAGCTTACCTTCCACATGCGGACCACCCGCGCGGAAAAGCCCTACGTGCTGGAAGGGGAGGCGCAGGGAGAGCTAACGGGCACCGGCCGCTGGGACCTGTCAACCGCGGACGGCGTAACCACAGTGCGCTACCTGTGGGAGGTCGATATGGCGAAGCCCTTCCTCAACGCGATTGCTCCTGTTGCCCGGCCGCTGTTCGTCTGGAACCACAACAAGGTGATGCAAGCAGGGGGCGAAGGGCTGGCCCGGTTGCTGGGTGCACGTTTGCTGGCGCATGCGGAGAAGTAGCCTTATCAGAAGCTATCTCAAAGATAGCAACTCTGCTTCCCTTTGTCATTTCGAACGCAGTGAGAAATCTCGTCCCTCGGCACCTAAATATCAGGTTTCCTATGGCCAAATAGCACGCCAAGAAAGATGGAGCATCCAGGTAGAGGACGAGATTTCTCACTGCGTTCGAAATGACAAAGGAAGCAGAGTTCCAGTCCATCCAGGCACATGGTCTTCACGCAGCTCCCTCCATGCAAATCACCGCTTTGTAATCCCGCCCCAAAATGATACAATCGCAGCATGACCGACGCAGCTATCCACACCACAGAGGGGTACAGGCTCTCACCGCAGGAGAAGATAGAGTGGGTGCAGCCTGTCCTAGCGCAATACTACGGCGAGCTTGTTTGGAAGCCCAACCTCGACCCACTGTCCGAGTTGGTGCTGACCATCC
>JAXDKH010000203.1:0-4924 GCA_034667185.1 Chloroflexia bacterium
AACACCGCCGCACCGATTAAACCGCCCGAAGCCAGCAGCCACGCTCGCTGCCGCGCACCCGGTGTGGCATCACCCAGGGAAATAACCCAGGCCGCCAATCTCGCCAGCGGGTAGCCTGCCATGAGGCATAGAGGCACCCAGCCACCGGAAAGCACGGTCACCAGGTCCACGGCGCCCGCCCCAAACACCTTGAACGGTAGCAAGTACGGGTTGGAGTAGAGCAGGACGAGCACCCATGTGAAAGCGGGCAGGAGGGGCAGGACGTCGCGCCGCTTGACTGCCCAGGCAATGCCGCCCAATGCCAACGCGCACAAAAGGAATAGCGAAGGGTGATAGAGGATATCGGGACCAAGGCGCTCGCCGATGTCGTAGTAAGACTCTCGCCCCGGCTCGTTGCCCTTGCTCACCTGCTTGATCGCGAAGTTGCTCAGTAGGTTTATTACCCATGGCAGCAGCGTGGCCCCGGAAAGCACCGCCACCATTACTGCCCGCCTGGCCGGGAGTAGCACCTCCCGCACGGGCGCTTTCTGCCTGAGCGACTTCACCATGCGCCACAGCACGTACAGGGCTACGAACACCGCGTAAATGACGGCGATGCGATAATGCGCCAGCGCCAGTCCACTTGCCCCGATCACCGCAAGCATATACGGGCCAGACTGTCGCAAGGCCACCTGCCATGTGATGTCGCTGCTATTCGGGGCGCTGGGCGAAGCCGGAACTTCCTGCTTGCCATTGGAAGCTGGGGGCGTAGGAACGCCAGCAGTGGCAGGTTGTCGTTTAAAGGGAGCGCGGTCCAGCACTTCCATGAGGAGTATCCAGGAGAGGGGTAGGAGCGCCAACCCCAGCCCTTGCGTGAACCTGCTCCAGTTGAGGTAAAAGGCTGGAATAATCGAATAGACGCCCGCCAGCGCACCCGCCGCCAGACCCGCCCAGCGGTCACCCAGCGCCTTCCACGCGAAGAGGGTGAGGGTCAGCACCGGCAAGGTGTCGACTATCTGCCCAACCTGCGGCATGATGAGCATCATATCGCCTGTAGAGGTGCGGCCCGAAAGCCAGGCGACCGAGGCAGCCAGCGAGTGGAAGCCGTAGTGGTACGTGAACGACACCAGCGGCGCGTATGGCAGGTAGTTAGCGGGGATGCCGCCCTGCTCCACGAAAAGCTGCGAGATCATGGTGTGGTGGTAGGCGTCTATTCCGATGCCACCCACCTGGTCGCGCAGGGCCACGAAACGGCTGATGATGGTAGCCCCCAGCACGCCGAATAGGAGCGACCAGAAGGCGGCGTCCTCCAGCTTGATGCTCCGCATACTTACCTTCGGTTTCAAACGCCACAGCCCCGCGGCAAGCAGGGCGCCACACAGCACCAGCAGCGCCCACATTTGCACCTCACCCATCCTGATGCCCAGCGCCCGCGTGACGAGGAAGAACACCGGCAATGCGAGCGCGGTGAGGCCGGGGGCGGCGAGCAATCTCTGTCCACCGGATAGGCTATTGGGCAGCCACACGAGCAATGCAAGGCCGGGCAGCAACAGCAGTAGCAGCGGCGATAGCACCAACCTGCGCAGTTCACCCAGCACATTGGCCGCGTCATCCGCCAACGTGCCGAGGTCGTAGCGATAATAAGTGACCAGCGACAGGTCGCCACCGGTGGGCTTGCCGTTGCTCTCGTTGGTGTACATGCCTCCGGCGGTCAGTGCGTCGAAGGTGTTGTAACGCATGCCCACTGCGTCACCTAGCGGCCTACCGGGAGTCTCCACGACAATGGTATAGGTGCGACCTTGAGAGTCAGTCTGCGTGGGTATGTCCACAGTCAGGTACAAGCCCTGGGTGAAGCGTGTCTGCCTGAGAGGCACCTCGTACACCACGCGCCCGCCCAGCCCCTCCCCTTCGAGAAGGCGGACCCGCCCATCGGCCTGCAATGCTGGTATGAAGCTCATCTCTATGTCAATACGCGAGAGATTGGGCCGCGTGACGTAGAAGCTTTGCCCGATCATCGAAGTCGGCAGCGTGTCGGTCTGCGAGTTCCAGTTGTTTTGTAACAGCAGCCGCATCTCCACACCACCCGCAAGGGAGACCACGCCCCAAATAGAGGCAGCAAGCAGACCCAGGGCAAGGAGGAACATGAGCAGCGGCCTGGCGAAACGGGGCGGCGGGCCTGCGAGTACCCTTTCCACGCGGTTGAGCTTTCGCTGGACGTGCGCCGAGGCGGTACGATTGGCCGTACGGGTGGGAATAGGCGGTGGGGAAGCTACCGACATTGGCGGCTATCAGTCGACCACGAATATCTGCGGCGATGATATGGTTAGCGGGCTAAGGCCCTGGTCTGTGAGCACGTAAGTGTCTTCCAGGCCGACAGCGCCGCGATTGGGGTAAATCAACTTCGGTTCGAGGGCCAGCACCATACCGGCCTGGAGCACGGCGTCGGTGCCGCGCTGCAACGGCGGCCATTCATCGAGTTCGAGGCCCACCCCATGCCCGACGAAGGGCACCTTTTGGCCGGGCGACTCCTCTTCAGGCGGGCCCATGAAGTAATCGCCATGTCCCAGGTGCCGCGCTCGCTCCTCAGCCAGGGAAAATAGCTCGCCGCTGGTCATGCCGGGACGTGCGTTGGCAGCGACATAGGTCTCCACGTCCACCATGGCGACGTAGGAATCCTGCCAGAACTGCGATAATGGGCCTATTGACAGCATGCGGGTCTGGTCGGCTATATAGCCTCCCCACTCGCCCGTGTAGTCGATAAACACGGGCTCTCCTCTCCGTATCGGCCTGCGACTCGCTCCGTACGGTGCCCAGGGACCGACCCCGTACCCGCCTGTGGGGGAGTTCATAAAGGAGGCTACACCACCCGCGTTACCCGCCAGCAGGTGTCCCATGTGCATCTCCTGGCCGAAGAAGCGCATCCGGAGCACGCCGCTGTGCCCTGCCACCCGTGTGGCCGCCTCGATGATGGCCGCAAGCTCCACCTCGGCCATGCCCTCATGCGCGGCTTCGGCGGCGGCCCTGATGCCAACATCCGCGATCCTAGCGGCGGTCCTGAGCTGCTCCAGCTCATATTCGCTCTTGATCGCCCGCACCTGGCGGAACAGCGTGCTGGCGTCTACAAGCTCTGCCTCAAGTGGTGCCAGCGCCCTAGCGTACGCCTGGTAAGTGTTGTAGGGTAGGGTATCAAGCTCCAGCCCCATCCTGCGGGGCTTGCCACCTGCTACCTCAACCAGGCCAGGCAACTCACGCAACGACCGCACCGCTACTACCCGCGACTCGTCCAGCCCCGTAGTCATGCGGGCGCGGTCGAAGTGCTTGCGGACCATGAGACACGGCTGCCCTTCCGCGGGCAGGTAGAGTTGCGCCTGCTGGACCACACCCGACAGGTAGAACACGTCGGCGTTCTGCGTGGCAAGCACCCCGTCGAGCCCTGCTTCGCGCATGGCCGCCTGCAAGCGAGTGGCCCGCTGCTCCAATTCGCTTCTCGGGGTGCGGTCTACGGCCACTTCCAGAACGTCGATTTCGTCCATATCCATCATACGGGCAGCATAGAGTAACTCCAGTTGGGTGTCAAGTGCGGTGCCACAAGGGGCTATACAGGCCGGATGCGAAAAGCGGCCTTTGACTTCCGTGTTATGCTATAATCGAGACCTACAAATGCAAACGACAGCGCCCTCTCCATTATAGATGTGACCCCTTTAACATATAGAACATTCGGTGATCCAGGAGTATAAAGATGGCAAACGACCCTCACAATCCCGCGCAGCACCAGCACACGCACTCGGCGACCCCCGAAGACGAGGGCGCAAGGAGGCAGTTGGAAGCGTTCCGCAGGCAGAAGGACAAGTTCTTCAACGAGAACCCCGATTCCCCCATCCTCCCTGAGGAGAAGGACCAGTTCGGCGGCCTGAAGTACTACCCCGTTGACCTCGCGTACCGCGTGACGGCTCGCCTCGTGCCGGATGCCCACTCCGGCATTTTCAGGGTGCAGACCACCACCGGCGGGCACAAAGAATACACGCGGGCGGGCAGGCTTGAGTTCGACTTGAATGGGCAGCGCCTGAGCCTCACCGCCTTCTTGCCGCCCGCCGACGAGCCCTTGCACGGCAACCGCCTGTTCGTGCCCTTCCGCGACAAGACCTCCGGCAAGGAGACCTACGGCGCGGGCCGCTACATCGACCTCAACAAGAAGGCCACCGACGAGTACGTGCTCGACTTCAACCGCGCCTACAACCCTTACTGCGCCTATAGTCCCTATTATTCGTGCCCCCTGCCGCCTGGCGAGAACAACCTACCGGTTGAGGTACGCGCCGGGGAGATGCTGTATCACGAGGACTAGTAGAGGCACGTTTCGTGCTCAAAAGTGCCGCGATCGCGCATGTAAGCAGACGCAGGAAATAGAGTAACCGGCGTCGTATTGTTGTAAGGCTGGCGAACTGGAACATTCCCTCAGGAGGACAAGCGTGGACGAAACTCGGGTCACCGGCTCAGGCACCACCGATACCGGCACCACTACCAACGGCGACAAGGATAAGGACAAAGATAAGGACCGAGGCCGGGGCTGTGGTTGCTGGATACTCTTGCTGCTGGTACTCCTGGGTGGAGCTGGAGCAGGAGCCACACTGGGGGGCATGCAGATACTTCGCCAGGAAACGCCGCTTCCCCTCGAACCGGAGATTACCGACATAGGTCTGCGCTATCTTGGCGTGCCGGCTGAGTACTCCGATATGCGCCTCCCAGCACGCAATCCTGACATCACCACCGCCAAGGGCCGCGAGCTTTACAACGTACAATGCTCGCTGTGCCATGGCAACAACGGCAATGGCGACGGCTCCTACGGCGTGACCATGTACCCCAAAGCCAGCAACCTGCACGAACAGCGCACCCGCAGCAAGAGCGACGGCCAGCTCTTCTGGATAATTGCCCACGGCATCAACCTGAC
>JAXDKH010000204.1:0-4350 GCA_034667185.1 Chloroflexia bacterium
GCGAGGGTGTTCGTATTTAGAGTGCGAGCTAAAGCGGCTGTCGAAGCCTCTGCGCATCGCCAACAGGTCCAGGGCCGCTACGCTCACCAGAAAAATCACCAGTTCCACGATCTGTATCCCTTCCATCTCCTACCCCCTCTTTGCGGTTACTTGTGCCGCATACCACCTATCTTGCTACGCCACCTTCCTGAGCGAGTCGAGACGGTCCTGCCGTGGGGCCGCAGTCTCGCGACCCGACAAGAACACCAGGCTGCCCTTCTGGGTCGGTGCCGCGCCCGACTTGCTCTGCAGCCAGCGTCCGGCCACAACCAGCAATGTACCCAGTCTGCACAGCGCCTTGCCGGCTAAACCAGGGTAGCTCTCCTCACAGGCTCTTGCCTCGGCCAGGAGCCGGTATTGTTTCGCGTCGTTCAACATGTCACGCTGCCTCTGCATCGCCAGGTCGCTCTGCCAGTCCAACATTCCACACCTCCTCGTGCCTGTCCCTCATGTCCCGCCCTTGTGGGACATTCCCCGCACCGTAATCGCCACAAACTCCCTATTGACAATCTCTTTCTAACTGGCTATAATCAGTTTTGATGGTTAGATTGTACATTATAATCCCTAACCTGTCAATAGTCATTTTGGTGGTTAGAATGATGGATTTGCAAAAGACAATCGAGGAGCAGCGGTCCGAACCGGGCTATACCTTCTCCCACAGTGCGGGCGATCTTGCCCTCGACTTCATAAACACGGTTTCAACCGCGGGCATGTACCAGGACATGCGCTACGAGGCCAACCCGAAATATACAGGCGACCATATCGGCAACTATATCGACTTTGTCGAGTGGGGCAGGCAGTTGCAGCTTATAACCGACGCTGAGGCCGAGAGGCTGGTGGTAAGGGCCGGCGAGCACCCGCGTGAAGCCGAGGAAGCCGTGGCCGCCGTGAGGAAGTTCCGGCATGCCCTCTACCGCGTGTTCACCGGCTACTCACTGGGGCTGCCGGTGAGCGAGGAAGCGCTGGAGGCGCTGAACGCCGAGTTGCCCGTCGCCCTGGCGCACATGCGCCTGCGAAATGGCGCAAACGGCTTCCAATGGGGCTGGGACCAGGAGAGCGACGACCTTACCAAGATGCTGTGGCCGGTTGCGAGGTCAGCGGTTGACTTGTTGACCGAGGAGGGACGCAGGCTGGAGCGGGTGCACCAATGCGCGGCTAACGATTGCGGGTGGCTCTTCATCGACATGAGCAAGAACCACAGCCGCCGCTGGTGCGACATGAGCAATTGCGGTAACCAAGCCAAGGCCCGCCGTCACTACCATCGCAAGAAGGGCCAGAAGATCGAGGCATAGCGTGGAACAACCTCCGCAATCGAGGTCAGCGCGTGGACGGTGAGACGATAAAGATAGAGTTGCTCGACAAGGTACGCTTAGCCCGCGCCGAATGGGACGCGCTGATCGCGCAAGTCCCCAAGGAGAGGCTGTCGGAGCCCGGCGTCGAGGGAGAGGGCCATGAGTGGTCGGTCAAGGACATAGTCGCGCACGTCGCCATCTACGAGGACTGGATGGCGCAGCAGCTGAACGCAGGCGGCCCGAACATCCCTCACGAAGTAGACACAATGAGCCAGGACCAGCGCAACGCCTGGATCTTCGAGTACAACCGTCGCCTGGACGCAGGTGCCGCACTCGCCTACGCTGCGCAGTCGCACCGCAAGCTGATCACCGCCATAGAAGCCCTCTCGCCCGCCGACCTCACCTCTACCGAGAAGTGGGAATGGGCTCGTGGTAAGCCGGTATACCAGCTAGTCCCTTACGAGACCTACCTCCACTACGACGACCACGCACCAGGCATCAGAAGGTGGCTGGGTCTCGAAGCATAATCAGCCCTGCAGATGAAGGCAAACGCCACAAAGAGGATCAAGCACCCCTTTGTCATTCCGAGCGCAGCGAGGGATCAGGCGGGCGTCGTTCCCGGTCGTAATGAGGTACTAAGACTGACAAGGCCACTACCCTGCTCCAATTCCTCTTCTTCTCTGCCCACCTGATTCCTCGCTACGCTCGGAATGACAAAGGGATACTTGGGTGCTGAGTACTGGGCAGCCAGGTGTAAGAGCTATACTGCCTTGCATTGCTTCCCTAGGGTACGCTTGCAGAGCAAAGCACAACGAATAATGAAGAGGCCACTCGTCGTGAGTGGCCTCTTCATTATCAACCAGTTGTACTAGGAACTCAGAACTCGGAATTCCTACTGCCCCTGGCGGTTCTTGAACTTGGGGAATAGGAAGGGCGGGATGTCAAGATCGTCACCACTCTGGGGCTGGACGGGCTGGCGCGGGTTGTTGGGGTTCGGCCCGGCGGGGTTCTGGGCGTTCGGGTTCGTAGCCCTGGGCTGCTGCGCGGGGGTATTGTACTGCGGAGCTTGGTTGCCCCCGCTGACACCGTTGCCCGAGGGCTCGGCTGGCTGCTGCATCGGCTGGCTCTGCTGGTAGTTGCCCTGGTAGCTCGGCTGTTGCGAAGGTTGCGGCGCGGGTTGCTGCTGAGGCTGCTGTTGCGATTGTGGCTGTGGCTGCTGCTGGTGCTGCGTAAATCCGCTGTAGTAGCCCGACTCGCGAGCGCCGTAGCCCGGACGCATCTCCACGCCTCGCCGAACCGAGTCGAACCCGGTAGCGATGAGGGTGATCTTCACGTCGCTGCCCATCTCCGGGTCGATGACCGCGCCGAAGATGATGTTGGCCTCCGGGTCGGCAGCCTGCTGGATAACTGAGGCAGCTTCGTGCACCTCCAGCATGCCCAGGTCGGGACCACCCGTGACGTTGAACAGCACGCCCTTCGCGCCTTCGATGCTGATTTCCAGCAGCGGCGACTCGATGGCCTGCCGTGCCGCGTCGATACAGCGGTTGTCGCCCGTGCCCCGGCCTATTGCCATGAGGGCCGAGCCGGCAAGCTGCATGATACTCTTCACGTCCGCGAAGTCCAGGTTTATGAGGCCCGGCTCCGTAATGAGGTCAGAGATACCCTGAATGCCCTGGCGCAGCACGTCGTCGGCGATGCGGAAGGCCTCGTTGAGGGTCGTCTTCTTGTCGGCTATCTGGAGGAGGCGGTCGTTGGGGATAGTAATGAGGGTGTCGACCTGCTCTTTGAGGCCATTGAGTCCCTCGTCCGCGGCCAGGCGGCGGCGAGAACCCTCAAAAGTGAACGGCTTGGTGACCACACCCACCGTGAGCGCGCCGATTTCGCGGGCGATCTGGGCGATAACTGGGGAAGCGCCGGTGCCGGTGCCGCCACCCATACCCGCGGTGATGAAGACCATGTCGGCGCCCTTCAGCACCTCGAAAAGCTCTTCGCTGGTCTCGTCGGCGGCGCGGCGGCCCACGTCGGGGTTGCCGCCGGAGCCAAGACCCTTGGTGAGCTTGTCACCAATGCGGATGCGCGTGGGAGCCTCGGAGTGCATCAGGGCCTGCGCATCGGTGTTGACAGCAATAAAGTCGACACCTTTGACACCGGCCTGGATCATGCGATTCACGGCGTTGGACCCGCCACCGCCCACGCCAATCACCTTGATTTGAGCGTAGTTCTCGGCTGGAAGCCCGTTGTCACGGCCCGAACCGTGTTGAATGTGCACCGGCCTATTAGGGTTATTATTCATAGGCGGAAACATGTCCAATCCTCCTCTTCCCCGGTTGCTCTTTACGCCCATACGACATACGGGCTGCGCGACACAAACGCTTGCACGCATCGTTAAAGGCGTGTGTTTGTGTGGCGAATTACAGTACCCCAACCCCCGTAGCGGCCCATGCGGCCTTAAGAACCAGCAAGATGAGCTTCGTTATTATGCGGGTTGCCCCAAAAAGAGTGGGACTAAGGACTGATAATACACCATCAGAGCACGAAGTTCAAGGTGTTCTGGTGCTTATTCTGCCTATTTTGCGCAAATTGGCAATGATTCACCTCAGATTGGACCAGCTAACCCCTCGGTATGAACTTGCTTAGCCAATCAGCCAATACGCCCCTATCCGAACCTCTCCCCTTGCTACTGCCGCTTCTTTCCTCCGGCACTGGTGTATTTACCGCGTTCGGCTTCATGCCCCAGAGGATGAGACCCACGCTTGTGGCGTACGCAGGGCTGTCGAACACATCGGCCAGTCCCCCTATTCGCCTGGGGTGGCCCGTGCGTACCGGCAGCCTGAGCTTGCCCGCAGCGAGCGCCTCGATGTTCGACATCTGCGCCACGCCCCCGGTGAGCACCATGCCCGCGGGTAGAAGCCCCTCGTAGCCGCTGCGCCTGATCTCGTCGCCCACCATGCCGAATAGCTGGTCGAGACGCGCAGCCATCACCTCGTTCAGTTCGTCGCGGCTGATGCGCCGTACGTTG
>JAXDKH010000205.1:0-13426 GCA_034667185.1 Chloroflexia bacterium
GCACCACCTGAGCCAGTCGAGAGAAGCAGCAGGTTGCCGCCCGGGGTCCAGCGGAGGTTGGTATTGCGAGCGCCCTGGAAGTCCACCAACAGGCGGGATATCTTTGCGGCGCGGTCGGCAATATGGATATCTGAAGTGGGCGTATCCGAGTTCGGGTCCGCAATCTCGACCGAGGTGAAGGCTATACGCGAGCTATCGGGTGACCAGACGGGCTCGCCGGCCACAGCCCCGTTGAACAGGAGGCTTGCGGAATTGCCGCCAAGGTCCCGGACCCAAAGGCCCTGCTGCAAAATGTGACCGTCGGTGGGGTCGCGCTCTTCGCGGATGTAGGCAGAAGATGCCCCATTGGGTGCCGGGATATGGGAAAACCGCTTGTCAAAGTCTGCTTTGCGGATCTTCCCTGAGTCGAGGTCGCGGAAGTATAGCTCGCCGTTCACCGCTACGAGCAGCGTCTTGCGGTCGGAGAGGAGATCAATATCGCTTATGAAATCCCTGCCCGTGAGGTTGGGGAAGTTACGAGTCTCGAAGGTCGCACCGTCTCTTGTCGCAAGGACCATCTGGTTGGCGCGGCTGACAACCCCGAACCTGTCGTTGTCTAGCCAGCCTAGGATGCGCCAGTAAGAGCCCAATCCACTAAGCACGTCACTCCCTTTGAACCGCGCATAGAGGTCGTAGTCGGCATAGTCGGGGGCGTGGTGCACTTCATTGGTGAGCAGATCGACCACATAGATGTACTGAGGCCAGTCTCCCTCGCAGTATTCGCCGGTATTGGGGAAGACTTCAGGCATACCGTTGACGTAGCGTGGCGTCGGTGTTGGCTCGGGAGTGGGCGGAATGCAACGCTCCTGGGTAAGGAGAGCGAGATACCTGCCGTTGGGCGAAGCCGCCATGCTCTGTATGTCGAGGGGTAAGGCCCAGCGCGCCAGGGGTTTAGCTCCGGTTATCGCTGGCGCGGGACTATCACTGTAGCGGCCCGACCAAAGCGTGAGGCTGTTGTCGGTTATCGCGCCCCACGCCACGTTTGGTGCGTAGCCAGCGATGGGCGGCATAGTTGAGGCTGCCGGAGGCGGCGGAACAGGTGAAGGGGTCGATGTGGGCGCGGGAGGCATTCGCGTAAAGGTAGGCAGCAGGTCGTAAGTGCCCACGGGGGGAGGCACCTGGGCAGAAACGTCGCTCCTGTGGGCGGGCACATGCTCACCAGGCTTTACGGCGATAAAAATCGCCCCCGCCATGAACAGCGATACGACAAGCCCAAAGAAAAAGATACCTTTGCTGGGTCTGCTCATCGAAGCATCCTCCCTTAGGGAGCCACACAATGCGACAGCCCTGTTGTTAGACATCATATATCACACTTCAGAACCAATCAATAATATGAACCGAGGCAGGTCAAAACAAGGTAAATGAACACTGCTAACACACAAATCAGGGCACAACGCGCCAGACTGAACGCTATGTCACCGCGCTATAGGCCATATGCGGCGCTCGGCATCGGGGCACTGTGCATCGGCTTCTCGGCCATATTCACCAAGTGGGCGGGGACGCCGGGGCCGGTCTCGGCCTTCTACCGGGTAGCGATTGCCTCTGCGGTGCTCGCGATTCCCTATGCATTGAGCGAGACGAAGAAGCGGGGCACCGACAGGTCTTCGTTCGGCCTGCCCGCTGTCGCGTTCGTGCTGACAGCGCTGGCTGGGTTCTTCTTCGCGCTTGACCTGGGCTTCTGGAACACCTCGCTACTGTTTACCTCGGCGGCTAACTCCACGCTGCTGGGCAACACCTCTACCCTGTGGGTGGCTGTGGGTGCGACGCTGCTGTTCAAGGAGGCCCTGAAACGGCGGTTCTGGGCGGGCATGGCTACGGCAGTGGTGGGCGCGGCCATCGTAGTGGGGCGTGACGTCTTTCTGCACCCGAACCTGGGCCTGGGCGACCTGCTGGCGCTGTGCAGCAGTCTCTTCTACGCGGCTTACATGCTGCTGACGCAACGCGCCCGGCACTACATGGGCACGCTCTCCTTCATGTGGGTGGCCTCGGCGGTAGCCACCGTGGTGCTGCTGGCTTACGTGCTCGCCACCGGGCAGCCGCTTACGGGCTACAGCTTCGACCAGTACCTTGCGCTGATCGCCCTCGGCCTCATAACCCACGCCCTCGGCTGGCTCGCGATCAACTACGCCCTGGGACATTTGCCCGCCTCGCTCACCGCCGTCACGCTACTGTTGCAGCCGGTCATAACCGCGCTGCTGGCGGTGCCCCTGCTCGGCGAGGGGCTGAGCCTCTACCAGGTTGGGGGCGGGCTGCTGGTGCTGCTGGGGATCTATATCGTGGTTAGACGATAGGTCCTGAGCCTGCGAAGGATGGACGATGGGCGATAGACGGTTGGGAATGCGTTAGGTTTTGCCTGTGCAACTCGATTTGTGAAAGATGGGGCTGCGGGCTGATGTTTCGTCCAATGCTCCATGTTATTGTAGTGCGATAACACACAAGGAGAATGCATTGGCGCAAGACACCCTAGATGAAGAGGATATTCCACAAGACCTGGGTGACGGGTTGGTCATGCGCAAGGCCAGGCCGGAGGACCACACGTCGCTGGCCGATTTCCACGCTAACAACCTGCTCGACATAGATGAGGTCGGCCCCAACGAGGGTCTACACGCGTGGATGCTTGACCTGATGAGTGGGGAGCACCCTACTTTCAGGCCGGGAGACTTCGTGCTCGTTGAGGACACGAAAGCGGGCAAGATTGTCTCGTCCATCGGCCACATTTCGCAGGTGTGGACCTATGAGGGCGTACCTTTCAAATTCGGGCAGCCGGAGATTGTCAGCACCAACCCGGCTTACCGCAGGCGGGGTCTCGTGCGCGCCCAGTTCAACGAAGTCCACAGGTGGAGTGCACTGAGGGGCGAGCTGGTGCAGGGTATCACGGGCATACCCTGGTACTACAGGCAGTTCGGCTACGAGATGACTATAAACCTGGGCGGGGGCCGCCTGGGCTTCAAGCCTCAGGTACCCAAATTGAAGGAAGGGGAGACAGAGCCATACCGTTTCCGCCGCGCCGTACCTGAAGACGTACCTCTTTTCCTTGAGATGTACAAGCAGGCAACGTCACAGTCCATGTTAGCCTCCATACGAGATGAGGCGCTCTGGCGTTACGACGTCGAGGGGCGTAGCGAGAAAAGCGACTTCCGTGTCGAGATGCGCGTGATAGAGACGGAGGATGGCCAACCTGCAGGCGTGCTGGCACATTCGCGGAAGCTGAGGGGTGGCCGCCTGGTGGCTCGTTTGTATGAGGTCGTGCCCCGTGTGCCCTTCCTGGAGGTAACCGACAGCGTCTTGCGCTACCTTGCGGCTACAGGTGGAGAGTACGGCGAGCGGGATGGTGAGGAGTTCGAGGCGTTCGGCTTCGCAATGGGCGAAGCACACCCCGTGTACGACAGCGTCAAGGATAGGCTGCCATACGTGCGTAAGCCCTACGCCTGGTACATCCGGGTGCCCGACTTGCCCGCCTTCTTGAACCACATTGCGCCCGCTCTTGAAAAGAGGGTAGCCGAGTCGCCCCAGTCATGCTACACGGGCGAGTTGAAGATCAACTTCTACCGGAGCGGCCTGGTTCTCAAGTTCGAGGAGGGCCGCATTTCGGCGGAAGGTTGGAAGCCGGACCGGGTGGAAGAGGGAGATGCCGCCTTCCCCGACCTCACGTTCCTGAAGCTACTGTTCGGCTACAGGTCGCTGGAAGAGATACAGCACGCCTTCCCCGACTGCCTGGCCCACAACGCTACCGCCAACGCCCTTTTACCTATCCTGTTCCCCAGGAAGGTCTCGCACGTCTGGGCCGGAGGATGAGGAAGGACGATGGACGATAGACGATGGCTAAAGTGACCATCGTCTATCGTCTATCGTCCACCGTCCGTTCTACTTCCTGGCCGGGGTCTGGCAGTTGGGGAAGAAGGTGTTAGCTACTATCTTGGCTGCCTGTGCCCTGGTCACCAGTGCGTTAGGGCGGAAGTAGGGCCGGTTCTGGTCGTCGCACGGTTCGCCTGGGCCGCCACACGGGTAGCCACTCATCACGCCACGCGAGGTCAGGCGCTCGATGTACTGGTAGTACGACGATTCGCTGGTGCTCGGCGGCACATCGTGATAGGTCTGCCCTTCCGGCTCGTCGTTGAAGCCCGCCGCGTTGGACACTATCTTCGATAGCTGGCCGCGAGTGGCGTTGGAAGCGGGCCGGAAGTACGGGCGGTTGCTGCCATCGCACGGCTCGCCTGGGCCGCCGCACGGATAGCCACCCATATAGTGCCTGTTGGACAGGCGGTTGACGTACGGGTAGAACGGGTCGCCAGGGGCCACATCGTGGTAGATCTGCGCGCCTGGGTCCTCGTTGAAGTTGGCCGAGTTGGCGACGATCTTTGAGATCTGCCCACGGGTGATATTGTTACTCGGGCGGTAGTACGGGTTGCCGGTGGCACCGCAAGGCTCACTCTCGCCGGTCTGCGGGTTGGTACCGCCGCACGGGTAGCCACCCAGGATGTGCCTGCACGCCAGGCAGCGCACGTAAGAGTAGAACGAGCTTACGTCGTTACTCTGCGGCACGTCCTGGAACAGGATTGGGCAGACCACGGGTGGTGGCTCGGGGCCACTTGCAAAGGTGTAGTTGAACGGCTTCGCGAAGTCTACGTCGTCGTAGAAGTCGACGGTCGAATTGCGCTGGCCGTAGGTGGCAGCGGTAATCGAGTAGAGGGTGGAGCCTACCGGCGGCGAGCCGACGCCCTCCCTCGGCACGATTATGGTGATCGTGCCCGTAGCCTCATCGAATGTACCTGTGGTGGTGTCCCCTTGCGGGTACTGCATCAGCTTGCAGGTCTGCGGCGTGGTGGTTGTACACCCCGCGTCAGGACCGGCTACCGCCAAGCTAGTGCCGTAGAAGAACTGGGGCGCGCCACCCAGCGTGGAGACCGCCTGCGCGTAGTAGACGCGGTAGCTCTCCTCGTTGAAGTCACCGAGCGACTTGGACTGCCACCGCGCCATCCACACCACCGAATCCGCGCCAGGTATGACCTTGGTAGCGGTGAGATCGGAGATGGTCAGCGTCACCGTGATGTTGTCCTCGCCCGCTGCTACGCCTGCACCCGTTATGTCAAGGGCATCGTAGTTGGGACCTGGGCCGGTTGGGTCTCGGTGCGGGAACTGAGCGTCACCTGTACGGTCATTTATTGGGTTGGTAGAAGCGGGCTTGCTCAGCGTCGTGCCAAAGAGCGACGGACCGCCAATCTGGCTCGCCACGAAGACGCTGGCCCCGTGGTGCTGGTTGGTGGTGTCGTTGTAGATGACGCGCATTGCCCCGCTGTTGTCGTGCTGGATCGTCAGGAAGTCGGCCATTGTGCGGTCGCCACCGGACGCAATGCAGGTTGTACCGGCGGTACATATCTGCCCGTAGTGCATAGGGTGCTGGCTGGCCTGCACCTGGTAGATGGTGGGGCTGGCCGTGTTGGCGTTTTCAATGTAGTTGATGTAGAGGTACCACTTCACCGTAGTGGAACCGGGCTTATCGTTGACCCAGCTTGGGAAGCTATCGGGGCCCGGTGCGCCGTACTGGTCGGTTGCTATGTAGGCCACCGCCACGCGCCCAGCCGAACCTGCCACGACCCACGGGAAGATGGTGGTGTTAGCGGCGTTGCCGTTCAGGCGTATGGGGTTGCTCCAGGTCTGGGCGTGGTCGGTCGAGTAGACCATGTAGAGGTTGAAGTCGCCGCTGTCGGTGTAGACTACATAGACGTTACCGGCGGTGTCCACCGAGAGGGACGGGAAGAGGTTGCCTGTATCGCCCAGCGCGTCCCCGGCCAGGGTAGACGTGAAGGTGATGCCCGTGCGCTGCTCAATATTAATGTGAGCATAGGAGACCTCTACCTTGTCGCCCTTAGCGCAGGGCAGGTACAGGTAGCGAAGCGTCGGGTCGAACCGCAAGTCACCGCAGGGCGCACCGCTGTTGATGGCGGTGGCGGGGTTCGCCTGGGCCGGTAGATAGGTGACGCCGTCGGTAGAAGACAGCAAGTAGGAACCCAGCGGGGTCTGCCTGTATGTTAGGAACATGGTGTTGTCGGAAGCGCTGGAAGTGGGGCCGTTGTCAATCGCCTCCCACTGGCGGTCCACGACCGGCTGGTACGAAGTCACCGAGTTGCGCGGCCACGTATTGCCCTGGTCGGTGGACACGGAGGCCGCCACGTTCTGGAGGGCTTCCAGGTCGGTGAAGTAGTAGTTGTTCTGGTCGTCGATCTCGGTGGAAGTGTCACCTCCGCCGGGGCCAGCATCGGGACGCAGCTTGCTGACTGCGTTGTAGGTATCTCCATCGTCGGTGGAGAGCCACACGAAAGACTGGTTCGTGGAAGCACCCCAGGGTCCGCTAGCCACCACGTCACCAAGCTGGTTGGTGCTGGTCGGAGGACCCCAGACTATGTCGGGCTCGCCAACCTGCCGCTGCAAGTCCACCAGCGTGTTGACATCGAAAGTGATGCCACCGGCGGAACGGGTCGGTCCGGGAGGACGCGGGACGTTCGGATTGCATGCACTGCCGGGGCCAACTTGCAGGTTAGCGGTGCCGGTGTACGAGCTGCTGGGGCTGGTGATGAGAGAGGGGGCCACCTGCACTGTGTAAGTGAAATTAAACGTCGGGCAGATGACGACTACGTGTTCGTTTCCGCTCGGCGAGTTTCCGGCCGCCACCGTCGTGCCATCGGGGCCAATTACGTACACGTCGTAGTCGTCGCCCGGCGTGGTCGATGAGATTTCAATCGCCACTGTGACCTGCTGCGTGGCCGTGATGCTCGAAGGCAGATCCACGTACAGACCGTATTCATCGCAGACGCCCGGCGCATCACAAAGGGCCTGGTTCTGCACGTTGGTGCCTATTGTGTAGTTAGGCCCGTTCCAATTGACGGTGGGACTGGCCTGCGACAGCCTGCCACCGGGAGGCGTAGCGGCTAGTGCCTGCCGTGCTATCACCATGCCGAGAAAGCCGGTGAGCAACATAAGCATGCCCGTTACAACAAGCCACATAACGCGCGGCTTGACCACACTCTGAGTCGAATCCTTCATATTTTCTGCTCCTTCCCTTGCATGAGCAACACTGCTCCTACGTGCGGAGGTCCGCATACGAGCCCGCCAAACTGCCTGGCGGAAGGCCAAAGAGAGAAGTTTGCAAGAGTTGTTCCCCGGTTCTAGATTTGGGAATTGGGATTTCGAATTGCGAATTTAGTAGATATCGAAATATATCCGCAATCCGAAATCCCAATTCCCAAATTCCGTACTATTTCTTGCCCGTGGACTTTAGCGCCTGGGTGAAGGCGGCACCGAAAACCGCGCCCAAACCCACGCCTATAGCCAACCCTACCGGCAGATTGCCCATAGCCACGCCGACGGCCGCGCCCACGCCCCCGCCAACCGCAACACCCAGGCCCGTGTACTGGCCTCCGCTGCTGGTCCTCTTGTCCCCGGTGTTCTTATCATCCATGATAGGTTTGCTCCTGTAGAAATGTTAGAAGAGACTCACTCTGGTTATAAGCGGTTGAATGCCCGCGCGTCTACCACGCACAAGGCAACTATATTGAATGTCCAAGCGGCATGCTGTATTATTCTCAATCATTTCGACTCAACCACTCGCAGCTATCAGGAGAAAGCCATGACGGGCGCGGGCAGCAGGAATATCTGGGCAAGTGGTGATGCTTACGAGCCTTACGTGGGGCGGTGGAGCAGGCTGGTAGCGCGTGAATTCCTGAGGTGGCTTGGGCTGCCGGGCGGCCTCGACTGGCTCGACGTAGGGAGTGGTACCGGTGCGCTGACGCAAACGATACTCGATAGCGCCTCGCCTCGAAGCGTCACGGGAGTTGAGCCCTCCGCCGATTACGTGGGGTACGCACGCGAGCAGGTAAAAGACCCCCGCGCCAGGTTCAGCACGGGAAATGCTATGTCAATCCCTGCGGAGGATGCCTCGTACGATGCGGTGGTGTCGGGGTTGGTGCTCAACTTCGTGCCTCAGCCGGAGCGCGGCCTGGCTGAAATGGCGCGAGTGGCACGTCCCAACGCGACGGTGGCGGCATACGTCTGGGACTACGCAGGCGAGATGCAGCTAATGCGTCACTTCTGGGACGCCGCCGTCGCGCTTGACCCTTCGGCCAGGAGCCTCGATGAAGGAGAGCGCTTCCCTATATGCAAGCCAGAGGCACTTGATAGGCTCTGGACTGAGGCAGGTCTACAGGACGTGCGAGTGCAAGCCATTGATGCTCCTACTCACTTCCACGACTTCGACGACTACTGGGCACCGTTTCTGGGCGGCCAGGGACCAGCCCCCAGCTACGCCATGTCACTTGATGAGGAGCGCCGAACGCAACTGCGCGATTACATCCTGAACCACTTGCCTATTGAGGTGGACGGCACCATCCGCCTTATAGCCAGGGCTTGGGCAGTGGCTGGACGTGTGGCAGGTGAGTAATTCTGACAACAATACACAATCACAGCCCAGGCCCGGCAAGAGGTATAATAAGGGCAGGCCACAAATCAGGAGAAAAGACAGATGCCACTTTATGAATACTGGTGCCCCGAATGCAAGAGGCAATTCGAGAAGCTACGCCCGATGGGCAGCAAGGACTCCGAGGTGACGTGCCCCAGGTGCGGCTCTAGCGTCAGGAGGATGCTGTCGGTGGTCGCCGCCGTGTCGCGCAGCGATGAGGGCTACGCGCCCCGCAGCGGAGGAGGCTGTGCCTGCGGTGGCGGCGGCTGCGGGTGCGGACACTGAGGGACGATGGACGATAGACGATGGACGACAGACCCGCCGCTATCGTTCGTTGTCCGCTAGGCGAACTCTTGTGGGGATACCTTCGTGTAGGTGTCGTCTTCCGTCACAACTACGCAAGGTGTCCATTCCCAGATGGCGGGGGCCGGGGCTTGGAGCCAGGGTTTGGCGGCTAGCTCTTCGGTACTAAGTGGAGTGGCGCTCGTGCTCTTGGCGAGCAGGTAGCCGGGGTCGTCCGGCTCGACAAGGCGGAAGTGAGCATTCAGGTCGTAGTACATTTGCTGCATCGTAGTGTATACGCGCAGTTGTAATTGCTTGTCCGGCTCCGACACCCACGAGTCGGGCACGCTGAAATAAAAGGTGCTCTGCCTGTCACCTGACTGCACGTGTGCCTCCAGGTAGTTCTCCCATCTCATAAGGGTATCTACCAACTCCACCCGCAAGATTACGCTCATGTCCGCGGCACCTCCAGGCAATGCAAAAAGGAGCCTGCATACGAGGCTCCACGTGCGGAGAGAGTGGGATTCGAACCCACGGACCTTTAACGGTCATCCGTTTTCAAGACGGACGCAATCGTCCACTCTGCCATCTCTCCGTCGATAATTGTACCAGAGCTAAGAGGCGGCAGTCAACGGGCTAGATTCGGCAGAAACGTGATCCTCCTACGCACTCAAGTCATTGACTCTGGCACTCATGCCTGGTATGATTCTATTGTGGGATATTCCGGCGCAAAACCGGACGTGCGCTCCCACGAGAGTGAGAAGTATACGATGCTGGAAGTACAAACAGACAACCAAACAAGCGAAGACGCAAGCACAGAAGAGGACGCCCTGCAACCTCTCATCACGGTAGCGGGGGCATTGCTCGACCTGGACAGGCTGAGGATCGCGGCGGCGCTCGCTAACGGGCCCGCCAGCAGGCTACAGATGCACGAGACGACGGGCCTATCACACCGCGACCTGATGCGGCATATGGACAATATGCAGCAGGCGGGGCTGGTAAAGCCCGTGGGTGAGGTTCGCCAGCCCGACGTCTACACGCCCTACGAACTGGACCTCAGGGTGTTCAGCGAGGCGCGTAAGGCGATGGGCAAGTACAAAGGCGTGAAGCCCCGGCCCTCCGACGCTCGCGAGCTGGTGCTGGACACGTACATGCGCGGCGGCAAGCTCTCGGCCTACCCCAAGAAACACGAGCAAGTCGTGGTCATACTCGAGGAAGTCGCCCGCAAATTCGAGCCAGAAAAACAATACGCCGAGCGCGACGTAAACGTTATATTAGAGGAAGTAAACGAAGACTACTGCACCCTGCGCCGCTACCTGGTAGATTACGGCTACCTGGACCGAAGCGGTGGGATATATCAGAAACGTAATTCTGAAACGTGAAACGTGATGGTGCAGTAAGCATCATCGCGGCTCATAAGGGGCCAAATACCGCAAGCCGCATCACGTTTCAGAATTACGTTTCACAAACGGAGTGACCATGTTCGAAATCATACGCGCTAAAGAGATGGGGATGTGCTTCGGGGTGAAAATGACCCTGGACCAGATAGATGAGGCCGGCAAAAGCAGGTCGCGCATCGACACCCTTGGGACGTTGGTGCACAACCCGCAGCTTGTGGAGAAATTGCAGGGGCAGGGCGTGGAGGTGGTGAAAGGGCTGGAGCAGACTACCGCTTCCACCGTGGCTGTAACGGCACACGGCGCGGCCCCGGAGGTCTACAGGCGAGCCCAGGAACAGGGGCTGGAGCTTATTGACACCACGTGCCCCCTCGTGACCCGGGTGCAGCAGCTTGCCCGCCAGCTTATGGAAGAAGGTAACTGGGTTATCCTTTACGGCGACGCCGAGCACCCCGAGAGCAAAGGCATACTTGGATGGGCCAACTCGGTGCTGGACGAGATGAAGGCCAAGGCTGAGAGTGGCGAACAGGAGGGTGCCGACAAGCCCAAGACCAGGGTCAAGAGTTGGAACGCCCGCCGGGCTATCAGCGCCTACAGCGTAGCCGATATCGAGACCGCCCTGGCCGCCGACGGCACGCCCGCCGCCAAGATACGCCGTATCGCCTTGCTGTCGCAGACCACGCAGAACACCGAGTGGTTCAAGAAGTTCGTCAAGGATGTGATAGACCGCTTCCTGGAGCACGGCACCGAGGTGCACGCCCACAACACCATATGCTTACCCACCGCTAAGCGCCAGCCCGCGGCCGTTGACCTGGCCAAAGAAGTGGACGTGATGATCGTGGTCGGCGGCTACGAGTCGGCCAACACCCGCCACCTGCGCGATATCGCCTCCGAGTTCTGCCCCGCCTACCACATCGAGCGTCCGGAGCAGCTAGATGAAGCCTGGTTCCAGGGCGTGAAGAAGGTCGGCCTCACCGCCGGTGCCTCCACCCCCGATTACGTAATCAACGAGGTGGAAGACGCCCTGCACGACCTGAACGAGAGGCTGGCGAGGCAAGAAGTTACAGCATAGTCTGCATCTGCATTAAAACGAACAAAAAGAGCACGCTTCAACACGTGCTCCTTTTGTTCATACGCGAATGTGTATCAACCACCCTGGCCTCTGCTCAGTCGTAGTCCGTAGGCAGTTCGGGGTTACGGTAGTGCTCGTAAAACCGCTGTATCTGCTTAGCTGTCACCCGCCCGACCGACAGAGGCGGGAGGTCGTCTATAGGAAAGAAGCCTACACCGTCGGTTTCGATGCTGGTGGTTGGTGCGCCGCCGGTGATCTCGCACAGGAAGAAGACCTTGTAGATGTGGAAGGCGTGGGGCGGGTGCTCGTGCCGCAGGCGATCGTACAGGGCCATGAGCTTGACGATGCGGGCCTCGTAACCTGACTCCTCCCGTATCTCGCGCACCGTGGCCTCCGAGGGCGAGTCGCCTATGTCGGCCCAGCCACCGGGCACCGTCCACCGCCCATCCGACACCTCTTTTACTAGCAGTACCCTGTCGCCCTGGAAGACCACGCCCCGCACGTCCACCTTGGGCGTGGCGTGCCCAGTCTCGCGGGCGAAGATGCTCCGTACCTGCTCAACGCTGACCGGCTCCTGCGAGGCCACAATTTCGGCGGCTATGTCGAGAAGCGCGTTGTAGCGGTCTATGTCGTAGGGGTCTTTGGCGTAGGTGAGGCCGTTCTGCGCAATGGACTGCAACCGCCGCACCCAGTCTAGCCATTTTGGGTCCATCACAGCTAGCTCGCCTCCTCTACCGGCCTCTCCGGCCCGGCAACCACGGCCAACGTTACGGTGGCCTTCGACACCAGTCGCTCGTTCATGCCTTTACCCGCAAACACCTCTGACTCGACCACAATCAGCACCCGCCCCGCCTTCAGGACTTGCGACCTACACCTGAGACGCTCGCCGCGCGCGGTGTTCAGCAGGCTCATGTTGAACTGGGCGCTGAGCACGACTTCGGTGTCGCAGATCAATGTCGTAGCAGCCGCGCCTGCCGTGTGGTCGGCGATGGTGGCCTGGACACCCGCGTGCACGAAGTCGTGGTGCTGGTAGTGCCGGGGCATAATTGCCAGTTCGGTCTCGCACCAGCCGGGGCCGCAGCCGAGCAGCCTTATCCCCACGCCGTTGACGAACGCGGCACACCGGAACATCTCTTGAACGGCTTCCTGGTAGTTGGGGTTTTTTGCTTCCATAACAACTTACTGCCTAATCTCCGAGACGCGCCAGCAGGACATCCACCTTCCGAGCAGGGTGGCAAGTTGGTCCAGGCCTCGCGAGGGACGTACGTCTTGCATAGCTACTCATAGAAAATTGTAACAAACGTGAGACAACAGCCGCGTCCTTGTCATTCTGAACGCAGTGAAGAATCTCGTCCTTTAGCACCCAAATAGCACCTTTCTCTTGCACATGCTGCCTACGAAAAGAAAAGAGGAACATCCCGGTAGAGGACGAGATTCTTCACTGCGTTCAGAATGACAAGGACGCGGCCTTGGTCCTCAAGAATGGGGCCAAGTGCCAGCCGACATAGTAGACCCTCTTGCTAATCGGCAAGCTCCATGTCGCCCTCGCCCATGTAGACGGACTGCCCGCCCACCTGCACGCGCACTATTTCCTCGCCCTGACGTGTGACCTGGATGTGGATGAAGCTGGGGCGGCCCATCTCTACACCTTGCTCGCTCACTATGTAGGCCGTGGGGTCAGCGGGCACGAGGCCATACCGCACCAGGTAGGCACCGAGCGGGCCGCTTGCTATACCGGTAGCCGGGTCCTCACCTATGCCGAAGTCGGGCGCGAACATGCGGCTGTGCACCGTGGAGCCTTCATACTCCACCTCCGGCGCGAAGATGAAGACTTCCCCGAAGCCCAGCGGCTCAAGAAGTCGCTTTAACACGTCCTGCCGCACACGCAACCGCCGCATCGTCGCCAGATCGCGCACCGGCACGAACAGGAAGGGCACTCCGCACGACCCCACCTCCACCGGCAGGTCGGTATTGATCGCTTCCGGCTCGATGGAGAGCATCTCGGCCACGCTCGCCACATCGTCAATTGCGGGGCCGAACTGCGGGAGAGGTTGCGTCATCCAGATCATGTGAGGAGCGCCCTTCCTGAATTCCAGGCGCACCGGGACAAGGCCGACACCCTCCTCCAGCCGCAGGTCGGCTGCATCGCCCGACCAATCGAACAGACGCTCTCGGGCTAACACA
>JAXDKH010000206.1:0-8923 GCA_034667185.1 Chloroflexia bacterium
ACCGAAGATGAACGGCGAGGCATAGCCCATCGTATCGACCATGATGCCGCCTATCGCGGGACCGAGCATGAAGCCCGCGCTGAACGCCGAGCCCAGCCAACCGAAGGCCGCGCCGCGCTCCTTGGCAGGCACCGCGTCCATGACGTAGGCGTTGGAAGCGGGCTGTATGGCACCGCCGGCCGCACCCTCCACGAAGCGCAACGCAATGAAGTACCAGGGGTTGTCCCACAATAGGAAGGCAAACGAGATGATACCCGCTACGGTGATACCGAAGACGAGCAGAGGCTTGCGGCCCCACTTATCCGACATCCAGCCGCCCGGCAACTGGAACATAAAGGTGCCCAGCAGGAACGAAGAGGCCATGAGGCCAAGCTCGGCGGCGGTAGCACCCATGTCGCGGGCGTAGATAGAGCGCACGGGCACAATCGCGCCCACGCCGATGAGCATGATGAAAACGCCCAGGCAGATAAGCCCCAGGTCCGGGTAGCGGAACATGGGATTGGTGCTCATTCTGCTTCTCATTCTGTTGGACCAGCTATTTGCTTGTACTGTAACGGCACTCATTTCGATGTGCCCCTTCCGACCCAATTCGAGTCACAAACATAGAACGATGAGTAGCCGCCGAGCCACTCATCATGCTTAACTATACCAAAATAGAGGGGTCCACCGACACAGTCGCAAGTACCATTTTGGCACCGATAGAGTGCGCCTTTAGTCTCACCTCAGCATAAGTAGACCGGGACCGCTTGTCTAAATCTAACCAAAGGGCAAAGGCCACAAGCGTTCTTAGTTCCGGGGATGAGGAATTAGCGTGAGGCCATCATACAACGGATCAGGCGTCGGGCGTGTCGGCAAGCACCTCTTTGGCCGAGCGTTTGCCTTTGCGCTGTCCGACCTCGCCCGCCTGTGCCTGCTTTTCGGGGTGCGCGGCGTAGTAGTCGCACCAGTCGCGTACTACGCACTTGGGGCACTTGGGGTCTCGCCAGACGCATATACGCTGGCCGTGCAGGAGCATATTGCGGTGGAAGGCGAGTATATCAGGGGCGCTGGAGGGGTCAGGCAAGAATGTGGGCAGCACAGCATGGGCTTCATCGGCGCTCATCTTCTCATCGATCAGGCCCAACCGGATGCTGACACGGTGAACGTGCGTATCTACAGGTAGCACAGGCCGCCGGCAAGCGAACAGGAGCACGCAGGCAGCGGTCTTCGGCCCCACACCGCCGAGGCTCTGCAACCAGGCGTTGGCCTCGTCAACAGGTATATCATACAGGAAGGAGAGGTCGAAATTGCCTCGCTCGGCCTTTACGCGCTGGAGGAGAGCCTTCACACGGGGGCCTTTTTGCTCCGGCCAGGTGGTGCCGCTGACCGCCTCGCGTATCTCCTCCACGGGGGCGTCGGCAAGCTCCTCCCAGGTGGGCCAGCGCCGCTTCAGTTCGTTGTAGGCGGCCCAGGTCTGCGGGTCGGCGGTGCGGTGAGAGAGCAGTGTCTCTATCAGTGTGCCCAGTGGATCGAGCACGGGCCAGTTGGGCTCGCCATACTCCTCCCGCAAAAGGGCCAGTACCGCCCGTGCCTTCGCCCGCAACGGCTCCGCAGCCGCCTCCTCCCGCGCAACATCGACCTCGCGCTCTACCTGGCTGAGGGGAGGGCCCGGATTGGGGGCGGGCCACTTCTCGCGCTGGTGGGTGTCTAGGTGGGGCATGGGGAGCCTCCTTTATGTCTTTGATAGCAACCTACGGAGAACACTCAGGTTTGGCTCACAACAAGATTTAGGTTGAGCCGGTACTGTCAATAAAGCCTAGAGCATCCGCAAGCTTGGAAATGTAGCGGCAGTTAAAGCTCTTCAACTCCGCTCTTATGTCAGGATCACCGAAGTCCTTGATATTGGTGCTTATGAAGCATTTTGCCTCGGCTTGGTCTTGTGCATCAAGATCCCGAACAATCGCGGCTAGGATTATCCCATCTTGGGGAGAAAGGTCATAGAGACTTCGATAGTTAGCCGACCGCTGTATATCTCCCAACTCCGTCTGAATGGTTCTGCTAGCCGACATCATGTCTGTTATGGCGGAGTGTAGCAGATCTATTTCTCTCCTCTCCAGGCCACGCCACATAGCTAATAGTTGCTGTAGTACTGCCGCAGTTTGCTGATGAGGTTCGGAACGACTCAGAAGGGCAAGTTGCCGCATAAGAGAGTTATAGATAGCCCTTCTTTCGAGTGCACGGTACGTGAGGGTCGAATAAGGCTCGCTCAAGGAGAAAGCAGGAAGCACAAGCTTTATTATCCCCTGCTTCGCACGCTCCAGGATTGTGTCTGCGGCGTCCGCTTCTTCCTGTCGTAAAGCCAATTGTAGGACAAAGTTCGTCTCTACATAAACGATCACGGACTTACTTCCACCAGGATTGTGGCATCACGCAGAGAATCCAGGAAGCCTGAAGTAGCTAGTAAACGCTCCGGGTCTTCGGGAGAGTGCTGACCATTAGCCGCGATCTCATTCAGCCATTGAAGCACCAGGAGTTCCAACACCGATCCACTCAGTCTCTCCTCTGTATCTACTTGAGGCAGATAACGCTGCATTACGGGACGCATAGAGAATTCCTGTGTAGGAGGAGCATCTAAAGCGGCTGAACCTATATCCTTCCACAAGAAGCCGCACTCTTGTGACAGAATCAGAAAGTATGGCGCAGCAGAGATCAAACCATGTGTAAGTAGATTGCGCCTGAGGTCTATAGCAACGTCTCTGGATAAGTTTGCCCTATTCTTGACCTCAACAACGGCCACTGCATTACCGTCTGAGTTGCGTATAACTATGTCGGCGTATGGAATCATCTTATTGGACCTCGTTTGTAACTTTCTAGTAGCTTACCATTTCTGGCATCTGACTCATTATAGAGCATTTCCAACAGCGTTAGAACACATAAGTATCCACCGCCTACCGCCCATCCTCCGTCGCACGCGGGCTATAGTACCGCCTCAGCCAGCTACTCAGCCCATCCAGCCCCGGGAACAGCACCCGCTCGGTGATATTCGCCTGGTCCAGCTTGTCGCGGATTTCCCACTTGAGCCCGGCGGGAATGATGACGCGGCGGTGGCATTCTGGGTGTTCGTGCAGCCAATCTTCGAGGTTGGCGCTGGGGTTGGACATGAGGGAGAAGAGAGCGTACTGGTTCACGATGCGCTCGTCCAGGGAGGGCGGCTCGATGAAGACCACGTAGTCGTCTTTGGAGAGATCGTCGAACTCGCGCAGGCTGGGGGCGGCCTGGCTCAACATCTCGGCGGTGAAGATGTTGGTGTCCTCCTGCTCCAGGATATCGCGCAGCTTACGGGGCAGCATCTGCCGGGTCTTGATGTAGTCCACGCACCAGATGACCCCGTCCCTGTCGAACAGCTCTATCTCGGCGGTGGCGAAGTGGAGGGCCACGAAGGGCGAGTAGGTCCAGTCGAGCAGGCGCGTGGGCAGGCCGTGGTGCTGGGCCAACGAGAGCCAGTACCAGACCGAGTCGCCCATAGCGGCCTGCTTGTGTGCATACTTGCGGAAGTTGCGTAGCAGGTCCTCTTCGTGTCGCGGGTAGTCGCCGCCCAGCCGCACCAGCGTGGTTGTCAGGTCAAAACGGGCGTCCTGCATGCCTCTGTAGGCGAAGTTCGAGCGGAATCGGCCTAGCCGCTCGTTCCACGACTCCTCATAGAGGCGGTCCAGCAGTTCAGCCCAACTTTGGGGTACGATTTCTTGCACAGTAGGCGCTCGCTTTGGGGACGATGGACGATGGACGATGATTAGAGGGGTGTGACGGGCAGGTTGTCTACCAGGTGGCGGAGGTGGTCGCGCAGCCACTCGGCATCTTCGAGAGATGTGGGCCAGGGGGCGAAGTAGATGCGGTCGGTCTCGTGTTCTATGTCATCGCGCACGAGGGCACCGGCGGGGGTGAGGCGCACCTGCTCCCCATCAACTTCCAGGTACTCGTTCTCGACCAGGTACGCCAGGCTGCTCTCGATTTCGTCAGTGTTATCGGGTTCGCCCAAGTGCTCCACCAACTCGGGCACCGTGCCGGCTTCACCCGACCAGATGGTTGTGAACACCGGCATAGCTGGACCTTCCACCCCGGCATCGCGCCAGGCCTTTATGTGGGCGTCGTCGCGCGCGTGCCAGAGGTCGTAGATAGCCTGCTCGATGCGTACCATAGCGGGCGCACCAGGGCCGAAGGTCGCCAGCGAACGCGACCCGGCCAGGTGGCTGCCTGGACGCGGCGCAAGCACAGAGTCCGACAACGTGGCCCGCACAGCCGACTCAAGCAGGTCGCTCATCTTGTCCAGATCGTCGGGCGGCAAAGGCTTGTGGGCCGCCACGAACTCGCGCCCTGACGCGTGCAGCCGTTCAATTGCGTCCCTTGCCGACGGAGCAAGGCTTAGATTACCCTGCTCGTCCGGTAGTATCAGACCATCTGCCGTAAGCGCGGCAACCGCCTCAGCGTGGGTGTCCTTCGTAGCGTACGGGTACCAGCCGCGTATCTGGGCGGGAGAAACAGGCCCACTGTAGCTGCCCGTGACCATCCTCAGCAATAGCAGCGCGATCAGGTGCGGGCGCTCGATACCCAAGCTGTCAGCTATCTCCTTCACCGCAGGCAGGCCCATACGCCGCTTTCTGAGAAACTGCGGCATCAGAGGCGGCAGTTCCCTCAGCGCCGTCCCGCGTGCTTCATCAATACTTGCGTTCATGGGCCTAATCTTAGCACCTCCATGCCCGATTGACCAGCCTGCCAGCCGTCCCACGTAGCGTCCGCGCTCCCTACGCCTCTGCGGTGAATAATAATCGGTAAACTAAGACCGTAGATGTATTGACGATTATCAATATAGTGTGTATGATTGGGGCATGACAGCAAGCAGGCAGAACAACAGGGAGAGGACGATCATACCTTTGCAGGTGGCGGGGTGCTGCGACGATGTGGTCATAGCACCAAAGAACCCACGCATGACTGAGCAGGTCAGGCTGCTCTCGGCCTTGGCGGACCCTACCAGGCTACGGATCGTGGAGATGCTCTCCGGCACGTGCGACTCGATCTGCGTGTGCGACATCACCACCCAGTTCGACCTGGGCCAGCCCACTATCTCACATCACCTCAAGGTGCTTCGCGACGCCAACCTGGTGAGCTGGGAGAAGCGGGGGCTGTGGGTCTACTACTCGCTCAATCGTGACGCCTTCGAGGAGGTCGCGGGCTATTTGAACGGGCTGCTGTCGGCGGCACAATTGGCAGGAGCGCAACGCTGAGAAGCGTGCTTACGCGCTCTCTTTTTTTGGCGGCTATATCGAATTTTATCAATATAAGGAGCAATACCATGAACTCGGACACAGAAGTGCAGGGCACCGAGATACGCGAGATAGTACGCGAGCGTTACGGCCAGTCGGCTTTGAAGGTGCTTTCGGGCACGGGGGCGGCAAGCTGTTGCGGGTCCGATAGCGGCTCGGCTTGTTGCGGCACCTCGGCCACCAGTGGCGACCCCATTACCTCCAACCTCTACGTGAGTGGAGAGGCCGCGGAAGTACCTACGGAAGCGTTGTTAGCCTCTCTCGGTTGCGGCAATCCCACCGCGCTTGCCAGGCTCAACCCCGGCGAAACGGTGCTCGACCTGGGCAGTGGTGGGGGCATAGATGTGCTGCTATCGGCAAGGCGTGTGGGTCCCACCGGCTTCGCATACGGCCTCGACATGACCGACGAGATGCTGCAGTTGGCGGAAGAAAACCTGCGCAAGTCCGGCCTGGAGAACGTCAAGTTCCTCAAAGGCTACATCGAGGATATCCCGCTACCCGACAACTCGGTGGACGTGGTCATATCGAACTGCGTGATCAACCTGTCGGCGGACAAGCAGAAGGTGCTCAACGAGGCTTACAGGGTGCTCAAGCCCGGAGGTCGCTTCGCGGTGTCGGACGTGGTGGTGCGCGGGCAGGCCCCCGACTGGGTGTTGCGCAGCATGGAAGCGTGGACCGGCTGCATTGCGGGCGCGCTGCACGAGGACGTCTACAAGCAACTCCTCACCGAAGCAGGCTTCAACGACGCGGGCATAGAGATCACGCGCACCTACGCTGCCTCAGACGTTGCCGGAGAGACAGGCGGCTGCTGCACTCCTGAGACCTCGTCAGCCCTGAGACAGGCGGGCGACCTGGTGGACGGCCTCTTCGCAAGCGCCTTCATCCGGGCCACGAAGCCTACGGACCTGTAGTCTAGATCAACCATTTTTCTCCGCAGGGGTATGGTTCGCCATGCCCCTTTTTGCATGTAGAATAATGTATCAATAGCAAACCAGGAGCCCGTACTATGCAAGCACGTCCAGCCGGACCCGAGGACGCAGCCGACATGGCGCGCATCTACAACCAGGGCCTGGAAGATCGCATCGCCACCTTCGAGACGCGCCCGCGCTCTCCTGAGGAAGTCCTATCGTGGCTGGACGGCGCGCACCCTATCGTGGTAGTGGAAGACGACGGGAAAGTAATCGCCTTCGCCTCTACCTCCACCTATCGCCCACGCGACTGCTACAGCGGCATAGCTGAGTTCTCGGTCTACGTGGCGCGGGAAGCGCGAGGCCGGGGCGCAGGTAGGCTCGCTATGCAGGCCTTGATTGAGGCGGCAGAGGAAGCGGGCTTCTGGAAGCTCGTATCACGCATCTTCGTGGAAAACACCGCCAGCCGTGCCGTGGCAAAATCTGTCGGCTTCCGGGAGGTGGGCGTCTACGAGAAGCACGGCCAGCTTGACGGGGTGTGGCGCGACGTGGTGATAGTGGAGCGGTTGTTGGAGAGGAACATCAGGTAGCCTGGCTACTTTATATACCCGCCCACGTACCACAGGTGGTACACCAACGCATCGCGGTACTTGATGATCTCCTCGCCTATGAACTCGGCAAGGTGGCCTATGGGGTGGTTGATGTACTCGAAGCCGAAGTACTCATATTGGGAAGGGCCGCGATAGGGCATGTCCTCGCTGACCTGCGAAAGGGCCGTACGCAAGACCGCGTATACCCACTGCGGCTGCAAGTCCCACATGAAATGGGGCATCAGGCCTCCTGAGTAGCCCATGCCCCAGACAGCTTTGCCCTTGTGGAAGACCGTTTCCTGTCCGGAAAAGCGCTCGAAGCCAAAGTACAGGTTCTTGTACGAATAGTCGCCCCGCGTGTGTTCCAGCAGGGTCACACCGGGCATGGAGGAACCTACCGCCCCCGCGTCCTTCGAGGGCAGCGCCTTGCGCTTCGCCTCCACCAGGAACTCGGTGAACTCGCTTACGTCAAACGACCTGGGCTGCTCGCCCGTTGCCTGCTGGTTGTTCACTCCCAACAAGACCTGTTACCTCCGGGTTTTGAAACGACTCTGAAACGTGAAACGCGAAACGTGATGCGGTGGGCTGAGCCATGTTCCACGCACCACACCTTAAGCCTTTGTTTTCGTAGCCATAAATAGACCAACTCACCCATGAACGCGTGCAAGTCGAATCGAGTATAGCACCGGCCCTGATAGGCTGTAAATAACCCTTTCGTATAGATGTGCTAGCCCGTTGGTAATGGGTGACGCATACTACGCGCCTGCAAAGTGGTAGCTACAGGCCGTGCAGCACGCGGCGGCTTACGGTTGCCTGTGCTTGCCATCCCTCTGGCCAAGAGTTACAATTATAGTGAGGCATAATTTCATCTTTCTCGTGCCCTGTTGAAATGTGTTCAAACGGGCACACCCTCGACGTGGTGGGAGGACCAAATGGCAGTAGAGACATCAACGATAACGACAAAGAAGGGGCTGGCACAGATGCTCAAGGGAGGGGTCATCATGGACGTGGTCACTCCTGAGCAGGCCCGTATTGCAGAAGAAGCAGGTGCTGTGGCCGTCATGGCCCTGGAGCGCGTACCAGCCGACATCAGAGCACAGGGCGGTGTAGCTCGCATGTCCGATCCTGGTATGGTCAAGCAGATCATGGATGCTACGACTATACCCGTCATGGCTAAGGTGCGCATCGGCCACTTCATGGAAGCTCGCATCTTAGAGGCTATAGGCATCGACTACATTGACGAGAGCGAAGTCCTCACACCAGCAGATGAGCGGTACCACATCAACAAGGCCGATTTCAAAGTACCCTTCGTGTGCGGGTGCCGTGACCTGGGAGAGGCACTCCGCCGCATAGGAGAGGGTGCCGCTATGATCCGCACCAAGGGAGAGGCAGGCACGGGTAACGTAGTAGAAGCGGTACGGCACATGCGCACTGTATGGGATGGTATCCGCAAGCTGCAGAACATGCCACGTGAGGAGCTGATGTCAGAAGCCAAGGAGCTGGGTGCTCCGTACGAGCTGGTGGTGTGGGTAGCGGAGCACGGGAAGCTGCCAGTAGTGAACTTTGCGGCGGGAGGAGTAGCCACACCCGCTGATGCGGCCCTCATGATGGCGCTGGGTGCTGATGGTGTGTTCGTGGGATCGGGCATCTTCAAGAGTGGAGACCCACAGCGCAGAGCACGTGCCATAGTGCAGGCGGTGACCCACTGGGACAACGCAGAGATACTGGCGGAGGTGAGCCGGGACCTGGGTGAGGCGATGGTTGGCATCAATGTGGCTGCCCTTCCGAGGGAGGAACTCCTCTCCATCAGGGGTTGGTAAACGCCAGCGTTGCAAGTAAGGACTTTGTTGGGCCGGCGGGACAAAGGTGCTCCTGTCATCCTGAGCGTAGCGAAGGATCAGGTGGCATGCTAGAGTCCTCAACGTTGTGGACGATGGTAGTAAGAGACGCATCATTGCATTGCTAGGGAGAGTCAAGAGCGGGCGGCTGATCCTTCACTGCGTTCAGAGGGTGTCTAATTAACAGCAAAATTATTATACTTGAGGAATGAACGAGAAGGCGAAGGCGAAGCGTAGATACCCAACAGACTTGACAGATAAGCAGTGGGAGAAGCTAGAGCCGCTGCTAC
>JAXDKH010000207.1:0-6045 GCA_034667185.1 Chloroflexia bacterium
CAGGGTGTAGCTCGAACACTGCTCGCTCGAAGTACTGCACTACATACGACTTGCCATTAATGTCGCTCGTCTCCTGCATCTCCTCCGAAACGGGGTAGCCCTGCTGGGGCAAGCCACCGTGTGATGTCCAGTACTGCAAGAACCTGCCCGAGACGGTCTTTCCCGTTTCCGGAAATGTATAGCTCCCACCCGCCTGCGCCCATGCCCGTTCGTGGCGCGCCGTAGAAAAATCCAGGAGCAGACAGAGGGCACATAAGGCTAGCGAAGCAGCCTGCGAAAGGACTCGGCGTCCACGGCGGAAATGGGCGAAAGCTATCGAATCTACTGGCCTCTTCGGCTTTTTCAATGTCTCTACCATCCCTTCATCTCTGTGCCTGCCCCTTTGACCTCTACCTACTCTCCGAGACCCCTGCACTATTCCTCCAGCCGGTAGCCAACTCCCCACACAGTGGCTATCTGACCGCCAGCCGCCCCCAGCTTGCGGCGCAATCGCACGACCTGGGCGTCCACCGACCTGTCGCCGCCCTCGTAGCTGTCGCCCCACACCCGGTCGATGAGATAGGTCCGGCTGAAAGTCCTGCCCGCGTGCCTGGCAAGCAGAAGCAGCAACTCGTACTCCTTGACGGTCAGTTCCACAGCTACACCATCTGCTTCCACCCGCCTCTGGACGGGGTCTATGGTAAGCTTGCCGACCCTGACCGGCCCCGGGTGGATTGACTCGGTGGCGCGCAGCATTTCCACACGCCTGAGGTTAGCGTGTATGCGGGCCATCAGCTCTCTCATGCTGAAAGGCTTGGTGATATAATCGTCCGCCCCGATTTCCAGGCCCAGGACCCGGTCGGTCTCCTCACCACGCGCCGTGAGCATCAGAATGGGCACGGCGGAGCGGTCCCGCAGCTTGCGGCACACAGTTAGCCCGTCCATACGCGGAAGCATCCAGTCGAGGATCACCATGTCCGGCTTCGATTCGGCAAGCAACAGGGCTGACTGCCCATCATTGGCAATCAGCACCTGGTGTCCCTCGCTCTCTAGCTGGCGCTTGATGAGTGTGGCGAGGTCTTGTTCATCTTCCACTATGAGGATCAATGCCATATAGTCCCACTTTTGAAGAGAGTAATGCGCCCACCTGGGCTTTGCCTTACACCGACGTTGCAGCTATTGCGGCAGCCGCGGCTCCCGCCGCTATTGCATCGTCGTCGGCTTTCAACCGCATCAGGTACCACCCTACGATGACCAGCAGCAACAGATCGGTAGCAGCCAACTTAGTGGGGGTGGAGTCCAATACTTCGACTTTCGCGCCCGCTTTGAAAGGGCTGGGCTTCCACCTGAGGTGCAAAAGAGGCTCGCCATTTGCCGCCGAGAAAGTGCCGCCTGAGCGCCAGCGCCCGCTGCGGGTCCACCTGAAATCGCGGCCGCCGGCCAAGTGTAGCACGCCGCTGCTTCCCCGCTCCGTACGGTAGTGCCCGGTTTCTTGCGCCTCTGCGCCCTCCTCGATAGAACCGCTTAAAATATAGACTTGTGGTGAGGAAACGTAACCTTCCCTCTTGAACACCCACCCGCTTCCCGCTGCTTCCGCCGTGGTGAGTGCCCCCGGCTTGCTGCGCCAGTGCAGCCGCGCTACCACGCCCCCGGCAGAGTGTAGCTCATATAGTCGCCCGCCCACGTTGGGCTGCTTCCATTCAAGCGATTGCAGGTCAACATGCGTAAAAGGTTCCATGCTTTTCTCTTGTCTCCTTTGAGGCTGCACCGGCCCTGACTTCTCTTCTGGACCGGCGCGCAGTTAGTCTTACCTAAAGTGTAAGAGCAACCTGTTACAGCCATTCGCCGGATGTGTGACGATTTGATGAAACCTGCAACGCGCCCGCTATATAGTTGCACCAGCCAGACCGGGCCTGTTTTACGTCGCCTGCACAAAAGAGACACTGAAGCGGCTGCCCCGCCCCGGCGTGCTCTGGACGGATACGCTCCCGCCCATCGCGGCGACCAGTTCGCCAACCAGAGCCAACCCGATGCCCGCGCCCCCGCTCTCACGCGCCCGCGAGCTATCGCTCCTGTAGAATCGCTCGAACACGAGTGGCAATTCCTCGGCAGGTATGCCCACTCCCGTGTCGTTCACCGACAGCGTCACCACGCCGTCCGCACTCTCACCCTCCACGACCACGAGGCCACCGGGGGGCGTGTAGCGTAGGGCATTCTGCAGTAGATTGAGTAGCACCTGCTCGAAGCGTTTGCGGTCCACGCGCACGGAGGGAAGATACGCCGGGAGGGCTGTCACCACTTCGATCTGGCGCTCCCGCTGGGCTATTGGCGCGACGGTTTCGGCCAGGCTATAAGCTACGGCTCGCGCGTCCACCGTTTCGAGCTTCAACGGCAGTTGCTTTGCCTCGGCGCGGGCGAGCGTGAAGAGGTCATCTATAAGGGAGGTGAGCCTCGACATCTCCTTCTGGATCACGGCCAGGTCTTGTGCCGGCAATTGGTGCCCGTAGTCCTGCTCCAGGACGTCAAGATAGCCCTTCAAGGTAGCTAGCGGGGTGCGCAGCTCGTGGGACACATCGGCCACGAGGCGGCGGTTGGCCTGGAGCAGGCTCTCGGCACGCTCCTTTTCCAAGTTGAGCGCAGCCTCACGCTCCTCTAGCCGCCCGGCCATCGAGTTGAAGCCTGAATTCAGCCGCCCTAGCTCATCTGCGGACTCGACCTCCACACGCACACCCAGGTTCCCGGCTGCCAGGTCGTCGGTGGCGGCGGCCAAACGCTCGATGCGGCGCGTGATGGGCCGCGTAAGCAGATACCCGACAACACCCGCTATCAGCAACATCCCTGACAGGCCGAACAGCAGCAAATAGGCGTTCGAGACGGTACTCGCCAACGTGAGCGTAACTATGCGATTGATGCTGGCATTGAACTGCGTCGCGCTGTCAACGCTGCTTTCAACCACCAGGTAAGCCGCGACCTTCCCCTGTGTGTCGAGCATGGAACAAGCCGCTGTGTCACCTATAGGACCTGAACCTGGGTGTCCCAGCACGCATTCGCCTCCGTGGAGCGCAGACAGGAGAGGCGCAAGCTCTGCCGCTTCGCTGCCTGAAGTAGCGTTACCACCCGGCCCACTACCGCTGTCAGCTTCATCGGGTGTCGGCCCTGCTCGTGCCAGTGTTGTGCCGTCTGGGCGCATGATGAGAAGCCGTCGCACCCCGCTAGAAGAACCGAGGGGAGCACTGGGAACGTGATTGCCTGTGTCACCCGAAGACAAAGGTAGCGTGGCTCTATTTTCCAGCATCGCTTGCAACACCCCAGAAAGTCTCTCCGGAGAAGCTCCCTGCGCCACCAGCGGCTCCAGAACAGGTAGCGCCGACCGCGCGATTGCCTCTGGGTTCTGCACGGGAGGCACGATAGCGAGGCTTTGCACGGCCAGGTAGAGGCTTTGCACGGGGGTGAAGAGCAGCACCATAAGGACGGCGACGAGCAGGTAGGAGTATGTCAGTCGCCAGCGCAGGTGGATGTGGCCCAGCGTCCAGAGCCACACCAGGGCCCGCGTGAGGAGGAATGGGGTGAGCACACTCAGCACGGCCCCAAACAGGAACTGGTTCAGGGAGATGCGCTCGTCGTCGATCCTGTAGCCGAGGAAAGCGGGTGAGTAAGGCAGGAGTCTGACGGAGATGTACCCCACCAGCCCGCCGAGTAGGCCAAGCAGCGTGCCCCACGATAGCAACCGGACCAGGCGACGAAAAGGGTCGCCGCCACCGGGCGACAGCCGCCAGGCGGCAAGGCCGTAAACGCAGAAGGAGAGGTAGTTCAGCACGCCCGCCCAGGGCGGTCCAATGAGTGGCGCAAGCAGGTAGACGGCAATAAGGAAGCAGAAGCCCAGCAACAGGAACTCCCCGAGAGCACGCCAGTAGCCAACGCGCCTGCTCAACTGCAATCTCAGGGTCGAAGCTCCCATTCGTGACCTCGTGCCGCGCATAACGCCGTAACCACTAATCTGCTGGTCCAGTTTACACCCTCCCGCTGTACCATGTAGAACCCGGATTACGACCACACCTTCTACCAGACGTGGTGACTGGTTTGTGACCGCGCATGTTACACAGGCTTTCGCGAGAGCTCATGCTAATACGATAGCCTGGAATCATTACAATTATGGGGCGAAAGTGTGACAAATCTGTTGGCGGTCACCGGAGCTTCAGAATTGTCGCGCCCACTTCCTGGCACTCAGCTTGGCTTCCACGAACGCTAACGCCCGCAACGATCTGGTAGTCGATGTATATGCTTACTGCGTATGTACCACTCTTCCGGCCATCTCAACCTGCCGGGTGACCCCACACGATAGTCCCAACCACTTCAAGAGTGATCTTACCATCGACGTAAACTCGGTCCAGCGTAGCTCTCGCCTCACGGTCGAACGCAGTTGCATGCTCCTCGCCCATGCGCTCCCTGGAGAAGGCCGCTCCGCGCATGGTACGATTCGATGAAGTGGTCGATTGACTGCACAAGCTGAACGCGTCTCGTCTCGCGCATACCCACTTTCCTGAAAAGGCCATGCCGCTCCAGTTCATCCAGCATGTTGTAGGGCTGATAGCCGCCGTCGGTCCTGTATCGCTCCACCACTTCACCCAGCGTCGACCACGGGTCGGGGGTTACGCGCTGTTCGACAATGGCAAGATAGGCTCCCTCCGCCAGCAACTTGTGAAAGCGTGGCAGCACGACGTTCCAGTCCATCCAGTGCAGACTCTCTCCGGCGGTCACGAGGCCATAAGGCGAATCAAGCGCGCTGTCCTCAATTTCCTCAACCTTGCCGCATAACCACCGCAGGCTAGGGTGATTGCCGTTCGTAAGCTCCTTGCCCCGGTCTAGCATATACTGCGAAAAATCGACCGCATCAACACGAAGGTCACGCTCTACGAGATGCCGGGCGATGTTGCCGGTCCCGCACCCGGCGTCGAGTACGCAGCGCCGGTTTGCCGCCACCAGGCCCGCGAGTATGTCGAACACTTCGTCAGCGTAAGGCGGGCGATGCTGGTATGCCTGCACAACACCCAGGTCCTTGAAAGGCTCTGCGTACCGGGGCGAGAACCGTTCCGGCTTCTTGATCTTGCGAGCAGGCTCCCCGGTCAGGCTCGTGGGGCCGGTACTCGGCAGTAGCTCTTCGCTCATCTTTATTACCTATCCGGCTGGGTGCCGGTAGCGGCCTCACCGGGCACCGCGACGAAGTCGAGCTTCAAGTCTGTGTCGTCGAGCACTTTGAGTGTGCCCATGATTTCGGGTAGCTGAACGCCAAATGAGCTCATCTTGATTTCGGTTGTGGCACTGCCGGTGAGATTATTATCTCGAAGCTGAGCCTCCAGCACCCAGGTAGCGCTCTGTGTAATGCCGTGTATGGTTAGCTCACCGCTCAGTCTGCAAGTGAACAACTGTCCCTCCCGCACCGCTGTTGGACAACCCTCGAGTCGCGCCGACCTGAACGTTGCCAGCGGGAATTTTGATGATTCGAGCCATTGGCGGCGTAGGGCATTATCTCTCATCTGGTCGCCCGAGGTCAGTTGGCTTATATCTACCACAATCTCGCCAATTTTGGATGCGCCTACGTCAATATCGTTCAGCAGAATGTCACCTGCCACGGCTTGCGTAGTGCCTACTCTCTTGACCGGGGTGTCCGCACCGCCGGAAAGTAGCTTTTCCTCCGCGCTGTACGATGCCTCGGACCGGGCCGGGTCCAGGTGGTACAGGCGTGAGTGAGCGCCACCAGTCCCGTCGGCCCCTTTCCCATCCGCGCTGCCAGGTATAGAGAGCGACGGTGCGGCAGGCACCGCATGTGAGAACTCGACCGGGGAGGTCAGCCAAGTGAGGTAAGCCAATCCTCCGCCGAAAAGGGCCAGCCCGGCAAGCGCTGCAACTACCAGCATGCGTTTCACGCGCCGCCCTCTCGTAACCTGCTGTGTAGCTCCTCGCATGGTCTTGTCCCGCCAGCCCTGATATGCCATCTGCTACTGAGCCTCGGCCACAAATGCCAGGCTCACAGTGGCTTTCGGGTCGAGGATGATTTGGGGCATATCA
>JAXDKH010000208.1:0-4711 GCA_034667185.1 Chloroflexia bacterium
TTGGCGTGATGCGGTTCCGTCTCTAACTGGCCGGTATGCCGCTTATGCCGGTCCTGCGGGGGGCAGGGGCCTTGGCGCGCATGTGGGGCTTGGTGTCGGGGGTAGGCTCGCTGACCGGGTCGCTCAGGTTGGGGGCGGGGCGCAGAGCTACATCCAGCACCTTGTCGAGGTCATCGGCGGGCACCACCTGGATCTGGCGGAGAACCTTGCTCGGTATATCGGCCAGGTCCTTCTTGTTCTTGCCGGGCAGCACGAAGGTGGAGATACCGGCGCGGTGGGCGGCCAGCATCTTCTCCTTGAGGCCGCCGATGGGCAGCACCTTGCCTCGCAGGGTGATCTCGCCGGTCATCGCCACGTCGCGGCGCACCTTGCGGCCCGTGAGCGCCGACACCAGCGCGGTAGCCAGTGTCACGCCCGCCGAGGGACCATCCTTGGGTACAGCGCCCGCGGGCACGTGGATGTGGATGTCGGTCTTCTCGAAGCGGGAGGGGTCGATGCCAAGCTGCGGGGCACGACTGCGGGCGTAGGAGAGGGCCGCCTGGGCCGACTCCTTCATCACGTCGCCCAACTGCCCGGTGAGCATCAGGATGCCCCGGCCCTCCATCAGCGTCACTTCCACGCCTATCGTGTCGCCGCCCATCGGACTCCAGTAGACGCCGGTAGCCACGCCGACCTCGTCCTGCTCCTCGGCCATGCCGTAGCTGAAGCGGGCCGGGCCAAGGTACTCTTCCAGGTCGCGCTCGTGAATGACGCGGGCGCGGAGACGCTTGTGGCCGTCGGCTGTCTGTTCACCCGCGGGCGGGGCCATATCGGACACGTCGTCCTGGGTGATAGCGTCGGCGGCCTCGATAGCAGCGGACGCGGCCATGAGGTCGTCCGGGTTGAGGTGCCCTAGCGGCTCGGTGGCCTGTTCGGTGGAGGGCCTGGGCTTGTCCATCACGGCGGCCTCTGCGGGCGTCTCAGGGGGCAGGTCGGGCATCAGCTCGGCCACCTTCTTGGCGACCTTGCGACAGATACCGCCGATTTCACGCTCCAGGTTGCGCACGCCCGCCTCGTGGGTGTACTCGCGGATGAGGCGGCGTAGCGCCCCGTCGGTGATCTTGAGATGTGCGGGGGTTAGCCCGTGCTCGTCGATCTGCCGGGGCACCAGGAACTGCCTTGCGATGTGGTACTTCTCGTCCTCGATGTAGCCCGGTAGCTCTATCACCTCCATGCGGTCGAGCAGCGCGGGCGGGATGGGGTCGAGCATGTTGGCCGTCATGATGAACAGGACCTTCGACAGGTTGTACGGCACGTCAAGGTAGTGGTCCGAGAAGGAGTTGTTCTGTTCCGGGTCCAGCACTTCGAGGAGGGCCGCCGAGGGGTCGCCCCGGAAGTCGGCACCCAGCTTGTCTATCTCGTCCAGCATGAACACTGGGTTGATGGTGCCCGCCGTCTTCATTGTCTGGATGATGCGGCCCGGCAGCGCGCCTATGTAAGTGCGCCTGTGGCCGCGTATCTCGGCCTCGTCGCGGATGCCGCCCAGCGACACGCGCACGAACCGACGGCCCAGTGCCTCCGAGATGGAACGCCCCAGCGAGGTCTTGCCCACGCCTGGCGGGCCCACGAAGCAGAGGATGGGCGAGCGCATCTTGCCCTGCGCCAGCTTGCGCACTGCCATATACTCCAAAATGCGCTCTTTCACCTTGGGCAGGCCGTAGTGGTTAGCGTCCAGTACCTCGGCGGCGGCGCGGATATCGAGGTAATCGGCGGTCTGGTTGGCCCAGGGGAGTGCGATGAGCCAGTCGACGTAGGTGCGGATTACGCCCACTTCCGGCATGCCCATCGGCATCGCCTGCATGCGCTCCAACTCCTCAATAGCCTTCTTCATTACCTCTTCGGGCATGCCGGAGGCTTCGATGCGGGTGCGCAGGTCGTTGGCTTCGCGGGTGGTCGGGTCGAAGTCGCCCAATTCCTGGGCTATTGCCTTCATCTGCTCGCGCAGATAGAACTCGCGCTGGCTCTTATCGACCTCGTTCTGCACGCGGTCGTGGATGCGGTTCTCAAGGTCGAGCACGTCAAGCTCTTTGGCGAGCATGATGCTGATCGCTTGCAGGCGCTCCACCGGGTCTACCGTGTCAAGTATCTTCTGGCGGTTCTCGTGCTCGAGCGTGACCGTAGAGGCAACGAGGTCGGCCAGCCAGCCCGGCTCGTCCACGTTCATGGCGGCCACGTACGACTCTTCCGAGAGGTTGCGCGACAGCTTGACCGTCTTCTCGAAGAGGGCCAGCACCGCGCGCATGAGGGCCTCTATCGCGGCGTTCTCGACTTCGGGGTCCTCTATCGCCTCGCCCTGTATCCTGATATACGGCTCGGTGCGCAGGAAATCGGTGACGCGCACGCGCCGCTGCCCCTGCACGAGGAGGGACACGGTGCCGTCGGGCATCTTGAGGGAGCGACCAATTACCAATTCGACGCCCATCGTGTAGAGGTCGTCGGGATTTACTTCTTCGTCTTCGGGGTTGCGCTGGGCCACGGCCACGATGGCCCGGTTGCCCTTCAGCGCGGCGTCGATGGCCTTGATGGACTTCTCGCGGCCCACGAACAGCGAAGTCACCATGTGCGGGAAGATGACCATGTCGCGTAGGGGCAGGAGGGGCAGCTTGACTATCTTACCGTTGCTGGCGTCATCGCTGCTACGTCGAGAGCGAGGCTTAGCGGCACGCGCCGGCTTCTCCCCGGCGGTCGCCTCTTCCTGGGCAATGTCGGACATAGCATCGGCGTGCGCCCGGCTCTTGCGTCGGGGGCGCGGCTGCTCCAGCACGATGCCAGGGTCGTCCATGTCGGTATCGTCCAGGTCATCGTGTCCGTTGCTGCCCGGAAAAGAGCTGAGAAGCTCGTCGAAGGGGTCTTCAGTGATGGGTGTCGATTTCTTTTTGGGCATGGGTAGTTGTTTCTCCGTGTATGAGTAATTGTACGGCATGGGACACTGCGGGGCAAGGTCTCAGGACACTGAACGGCAGACTCAGGGTGGGGAGGCTAACATGCACGTGCTGCCGACAAATCTATACGGGGATAACGCCTGTAGGACAATACTAACTCCTCTCTATAGTATTGACCCTAGACATTAAAGCATATATAATAAACATAAGAGCACATAGATAGTAACAGAACCAGGTAGTGCATCCGAGGTTTAGTTGTTACTCTTATAGTGCTTGCCTGGCGGCTGGTGTGGTGCGTGATGCGGTAGTTCTTTTACTGCCGCAGGCTTGTGTACGCGCCGCGAAGGGAGGGGCAAATGAGCTAAATTTCGGGGGCCATCTATAAAGTGGCCCGGCTTGGCATTGGCATCTAACTACCTCACTACGCGCACTCTACGTGCCTGGGGTTACCAAAGGAGAATAGAGATGGCAGTCAATAGTATTGGAATGTCCACGATGTCGCTCGAGGACGTTGTCGATGGTGCAATTGGACCCTTTTCTAACTACTGCATGGGCTATATGAATCCAGGGGCGAGCGGCTTTGGCTATATCGCCACCATGAAGCTGTCCGCGGACACCGTTGACGTGGCCGATCTCGATCCGGGCACGGAAGGTATCGTCTCGTACGACCGCTGTGAGAAGGACGATGCTTACATCGGCCAGATCAACATGCTAACAGCCTCCTCTTTCTGTGGTATAAACGGCGCGCTGTGGGGTTACCATCTCGCTACAGCCGACCAGATCGCAGATGGCAGCCTCCAGCCTATGTACATGCAATCTCAGCCGAATGGGCCGGATATACCCGTCTACCCCGTCGCTCCCCTGCTGGATGCCGCCCAGCGACTCTTCGGCATCGAAGTCCAACGGCGTTTCCCACCCATGCCAGGGGCGCACGTCGTTTGCGCCAACAAGAGCGCCACTCAACTGGGCCCCACATGGGTCTGGTCGGCAATCGGCATCGCTATCTGCGACGACCGCGAGGCCCAGGCCAATCTCTTCATTGAAGATGCGAATAACTACGGTAACCAATTCACCACTGAGCAGGAAGTCATCACTTTCCTGGAGCAGTCTCAGCAGGCGGTTACCCAGAGCATGGCCCTGTGCGGGCAGGACCAGGGGGTTTTCTTCAACAAGATTTTCGTCGGCTACAAGTACGTATACGCCGACGTGAATCAAGTGGGCTGCGCGCTGACCTGCGCCCCTTACGTCGTGCTGGCGCAGGGAGCCGTGCCTCAGAGTGGCCCCGCCTCGATGTTAAACATGACTATCTCCGATTGGGAGCAGGCCCTCGGCATTCCGCCTCTGCCGCCGTCGTAGTCAAACCTGTTGCATGAGCACGGAGGGAATATAGAGATGGAAACCGCCGAAAAGAGCGCACCGGTGTCACCGGAAGCCGAAAATTACCTTGCGACGGCGCACCGCTACGAAAAGAACGGGTGGATAGCCGTACACGTTGAGGGCGCACCGTTCGCCCGTGGCTACCAGCACGGCTATCTGCTGGCTGCGGAGATCGAGGATGCCCTGCGCGTCGCCCGATTCCTGGCACTTTGGGATACGGGAGAAGAGTTCGACACCTTCATCCTGGCCGCCCAGCAAGTGTTTGAGCCTAAGATAGAGGCCGAGTACCTGCAAGAGATACAAGGCATCGCGGCGGGCGTGGCTGCTGCCGGGATCAACCTCACCTTCAATGAGATACTGGCCTGGAACGCCTACCAGGAGCTGCTCGGCAACTGGTGGCCGAACCGGGGAGG
>JAXDKH010000209.1:0-13439 GCA_034667185.1 Chloroflexia bacterium
AGCCGCCTGCGCCGCTTCAACGGCCTGGAAGGTACGCCGCTCTACCCACCTCTGCGCTCTGGCCTTGCACTGGAGCCCGGCCCCTACGGCGACTACATCCTCTCGCTGAACAGGCTAGATGCAGCCAAGCGTATCGGCCTCCTGTTGGAGGCGCTGAGGCAAGCGCCAGAGGTCAAAGCCGTAATCGCGGGCACCGGGCCGGAAGCCGACAACCTCAAGCGCCAGGCGTCCAGGCTGGGCATAGCCAACCGGGTGGAGTTCGTGGGCTTTGTGTCCGATGAAGAGGCCTCGCGGCTATACCGCAGCGCCAGGGCCGTCTACTATGCCCCGGTGGATGAAGACTATGGCTACGGCACAATAGAGGCGTTACAGGCTGCCCGCCCCGTAGTCACAACGGACGACGCAGGTGGCGTGCTGGAGTTCGTTGAGGATAGCGTTACCGGCCTAGTAACCTCACCTGAGCCTGCCGCAATAGCACGCTCCCTACAACTCATCGTCGCCGACCAAGAGGACGCCGAGCGCATGGGCAGGGCAGGGCAGGCGAAGATAAGCGACATCACCTGGGACAGGGTAGCGGACGCGCTGCTAGAAGTCGGAGGCTAGACGATGGACGATTGACGACGGCCGATAGCAAGAGAAGACATCGTCCATCGTCCATCGTCCATCGTCCATCATGCGTATTCTCATCACGACAAGCCAGGTGCCATTCATTCGCGGAGGGGCGGAGCTTCACGCGGAGGGGCTGCGGGACGCCCTGCACGCCGAGGGGCACCAGGCCGAGATAGTGGCTATACCGTTCAAGTGGTACCCAGCCGAACGCATCCTGTCCCACATGGCCGCATGCAGGCTGCTCGACTTGAGCGAGATTGGCCGCATGACCATTGACATGGTGATCGGGCTCAAGTTCCCGGCCTACCTGGTGCCGCACCCTAACAAAGTCCTGTGGATATTGCACCAGCACCGCCAGGCTTACGAGCTTTGGGAGCACCCGATGGGCGACCTCCACCTGGAGCCGAACGGGGCATACGTGCGCGACGCGATACAGCAGGCCGACCGCACCTACATCGCCCAGGCCAGGACAGTGTTCGCCAACTCTAAGACGGTGGCAGGGCGGCTCAAGGAGTATTGCGGCCTCGACTCAACTCCCTTGTACCATCCCCCCTATCAGGCTGAAAAGTTCTATTGCGCCGACGCTGAGGACTACCTGCTCTTCCCCAGCCGCGTCGGCACGATGAAGCGCCAGGAGTTGGTGGTTTCGGCCCTCGCTCTGACGGCACAGCCCGTGAAGGTGAGCTTTGTCGGCGCGGCGGACCGTGAGGAGTATGCTCAGAAGCTGCAAGGCATGGCGGAAGAGCTGGGCCTGGGGGAACGCGTGCGGTGGCTAGGTGCGGTGTCCGACGAAGAGAAGTTCCGGCTGTACGCCCACTCTCTCGGCGTTATCTTCCCGCCTGTGGACGAGGACTATGGCTACATCACCCTGGAAGCGATGCTATCATCTAAGCCGGTGGTGACTTGCACCGACTCCGGCGGCCCCCTGGAGTTCGTGCGAGAAGGGGAGACCGGATATATTGCCGAACCTACCCCTGAAGGCGTGGCCTCTGCGCTGGATCGCCTGTGGGAGGACCGTACGCGCTCTAAGGTTATGGGCGAGGCGGGTAGGGGGTTGTATGATAGTCTCGGCATCTCCTGGGCAACGGTGGTGAAAAGCTTACTCTCATGAGGCATCCCATTTCTGCATCTTCAATGAAACTAGCTTTCTTCTCCCCTCTCAACCCGATACAATCCGGCATCTCCGACTACAGCGAGGAGTTGTTGCTGGCGTTGGACGGCGCCCGCCTGGACGGCAAGCCCCTGGACATCGACCTGTTCATCGACAAGGGCTACAAACCGTCCAACCGGGAGATCACCAGGCGCTTCGACGTGCGGCAGGGGAGGGCATTCGGGCACGTCGCGGACGCGTACGACTCAATCGTCTACCAGATGGGCAACTCGGCGGCGCATGCCTATATTTACGACGCGCTGCTGAAGTACCCAGGCGTGGTGGTCATGCACGAGTTCGTGCTGCACCACCTGCGGGTGTGGATGACCCTCAATGGGGGCAGGCGCAAGGAATACCTGGCCATGATGGAGCGGCAGTACGGCGCGGACGGATTGGACGCCGCGCGCAGGGTGCTGCTGGGCCAGTACCCGGAGGCGCTGTTCAACTACCCTCTCAGCGACGAGGTGATAAGGGCTGCCAGGGGCATAATCGTGCATAGCCGGTATATGGAAGGGCTGGTTAAGGGCGTGCGACATGACGCGCCCGTTGCCGTGGTGCCGATGGGCGTGCCGTTGCCTCCGCATATACCGCGTGACGAAGCGAGGGCGCGGCTCGGGCTGGACCCAGAGTTGTTCATGGTCACTTCAGTGGGGCATTTGAACCCCTACAAGCGGGTGTCGGCCACGCTGCGGGCGTTCAAGGCGCTGCTGATGGAAGTGCCCAACTCGGCTTACCTGCTCATTGGTAGCCGTTCGCCCAACTACGATCCGAACCGGCAAATTGAGATGCTGGACCTCGGCGAGCGGGTGCGCAGCACCGGCTACGTGTCGCCGCAGGACTTCCCCTATTACCTGGCGGCCTCCGACGTGTGCCTCAACTTGCGCTACCCCACCGCAGGCGAGACCTCGGCCTCCCTCTTGCGCATCATGGGTGCCGGTGTGCCGGTGCTGGTGTCGCGGACAGGCTCTTTCGAGGAGCTACCGGACGACGCGGCGGGCAAGGTGGACGTAGGTGACTTCGAGGAGGAGTTGCTTTTAGAGTACCTGCTCCTGCTGGCCCGTCGCCCGGACCTACGCGAGGCCATGTCGGTAGCCGCCCGCGGCTATGTGGCCGAGCACCACACTCTAGAGGCTGCGGCAACCGGGTACTTGCGGTTCCTGGTAGGTCGTTCACGAAAAGCTCATGTTGAGCCTGAGATAAAGCTGTCGCCCAATGCAACGGCGGCAGTGCACGTCCCTTCTCCCTCCGGCACGACCGCCCGCGTGGAAATTGGTCAGACAGTTTCGCCCAGGCCTTCCGGCCCTGCCCGCAAGCTGCCCGACAACGATACGGTGGCTGTCGTGGCCGAGGCCGCCGCGCAACTTGGCATCGAGGAGAGCGACACCTGGTTGCTGGAGGAGATAGCCGCTTCGATTGAAGGTCTGGTGCCTGGGGAGCGTAAGTGACGGCAGCGGCAGCGGCTCGGCAGCAGACGTCGGACAGCCCGACAGTAGAGCGTTGGCAGGGTTGGCGCGAGGTGGCCTTGCTCGCAGTGCTGCCGGTGCTCATCTCATTCACCATGCTCTGGCCCGCGCTGCTCGGTCAAGGGGTGCTGGCTTCCACAGATCTGGTGGCAAACGATCCGTTCATCGGTGAGGGCCAACCGGGAGTGCCCCCACCCCCTTCAGCCAATCCGATAATCAACGACCCCGTGGACCAGTTCATCCCGTGGCGGCTCTACGCCCGCAGTGAGCTTCGGGCCGGGCGCTTCCCTCTATGGAACCCTTACAACGCATTCGGTATGCCCTTCCACGCCAACTACCAGTCGCAGGTGCTGTCTCCCTACAACCTGCTGTGGTTGGCGCTGCCGCCGGTATGGGGCCTTGGGTTCATAGCGGCACTCAAATGGGCGCTGATGGGCCTGGGTATGGGCCTCCTGCTGAGGCGGTTGGGACTTGGTATGCCCGCCGCCATATTCGGCTCCGTGGCGGCGCAACTCATGGGGCCGATGGTCGGCTGGTTGCAGTGGCCGCACAGCGAGGCCATGTCGTGGATGCCCTGGCTGATGCTTGCGGGGCTTGGTTGGATAGAGACCCGGCGGCTCACCTGGCTGGCGGGGTTTGCGGTACTGGCAGCAGCTGAGATGCTGGCCGGGCACATCGAAACCGCTTTCTATGCCTTCGTGCTCGCCGGAGTGTTCGTCCTGGCGGCGACCGCGGCCTCAAACCTCGCGCTCAGGCAAAAGTGGTTAGCGCTGGGTGGGTTGCTGGGGGCGGGCGCACTCGGCATGGGGATCGCAGCCGCGCAGTTCTTGCCACTCTTGGGGATACTCACCGCTAGCTGGCAGTGGGTCACAAGGCAAGGCTCGACCACTCATCTCCAGTCGCTACCCATAAATGCCGCGCTGAGCTTCCTTGGTCCCAACGGGTTCGGTTGGGCCGACGCGTGGCATGGCCCGCTCAACTGGATAGAGATCAACGGCTATGTGGGCACCTTGACTTTGCTGCTGGCGGTGTGGGGCGTTGCAACCGCTATATTCTCGCGGCGCACAGTTGTCACGTGGCCTGAAGGCACATTGCTGAGGCAGTTGGCCGGGGTTCTCTCTCCGCGCAAGGCCCTGTTCTGGGCGCTGGTGGTGCTTACCGGTATCAGCATGGCCTATGGCATACTGCCCCTCAGCCTCTTGCGCTACCTGCCGGGTTTCAACAGCAGCCTCAACTACCGCTTGATAGCCATCGCTGACGTTGGCTTGGTCGTGCTCGCATCAATGGGCCTGCAACGGCTCATAGAGTACCGAGTTCCAAGTTCCGAGTTCCGAGTAGGCTTGCGTCGACTCGTTACGGGTTACGGGTTACTTGTTACTGTCTTCCTGGGTGTGGGGTTATTCTTCCTGGTGGATGGGGTGGGCGTCTGGTTTGTGAGCAGCCGGGACGCCGGAGCGTTCATGGAGGCATGGAAGATGTGGGCGGTGGCGCTCTTCTGTGCGGGGGCGGCCCTGATACTGGCGCGGCTGTCGGGGCTGGTCGGGGCGCGGGTGCTTAGAGTGCTTGCGGTTGGCCTGCTCCTTGTCGATCTTGGAAGGGCCAACTGGAACTTCAACGTCACTTCGCCCACAAGCACCTTCTATCCCAGCAACGAAATGACCGACTTCCTCGCGGTGCACGGCATTACGGAGCGCGTCGCCGTCAACGCTCTGTGGGGCGAAACGAACCGTTTGATGCCCTATCGCATAGCGGATGTGCGCTATTACGACCCCGCAGAGGACAACCGCTACCGCGTCTTCGTCCATATCATGAGCCCGCTCACCTTCCAATCACCCTACTCGGATTACCTTATCCACCTGTTCCTGGACCAGCCAAGCGCCACATTGATGTCGCTCCTGGGGGTAAAATGGCTGGTGACCACCTCCAACTTCAACCCAAACACCTGGCAGCCCGTGCCGGAGCAAGGGCCTATCTACACCTCCCGGCGTGAGCGCAACAGGTTCGTGGCCTGGGAGAACCATTTCGCCAATCCCTATGCCTACCTGGCTTCGCGCATCAGGGTAGTACCCGATGAACCTGCGGCCCGGCAGCGGATGAAAGAGATCAAGCTTGAAGAAATAGAAGAGGCTACCGTTGAGAACCCGGATGGTCTGCCGGCAGACGTGGCCTCCGGAAGCAACGGGCAGCCGCTAACAGGGGCTGAGACTAATAGCCTGAAGGTAGTTGCCAACATACCAGGTACGGTCAGGGTGAAGCTTCGCACCGAGAAATCGCGGCTGCTGGTGGTGAACGAGAGTTGGTCGGATGGCTGGCGGGCGCTGGTAGACGGCACGGAAACGCCCATCTACAGGGTGAACTACCTGGTGCAGGGTGTGGTGGTGCCTCCTGGTCAGCACGAAGTCCTGTTCAACTACGACCCGCCCATCTTCAAGATGGGACTCGCTATTAGCGGCGTGTCATTGACCGTGTGGTTAGGGTTGCTGGTGGCAGCTATTCGGCAGTGGCGTCGGGATCGCCGCCCGTCGCTACCAGGCCAGCGGCATATGACCGCTCCGGGTGAAGTGGTATCCAGCTGGAGGGATAGACACTTTGACTGAAGGCATAGCGCCAGGAGACGGCAATTGGTAGACGTGGTAGCGGCTCGGCAGCAGATGTCGGACAGGATGGCAGTAGAGCGTCGGCAGGGCTGGCGCGAGGTGGCCTTGCTGGCCGTGCTGCCGGTGCTCATCTCGGTGGCCATGCTTTGGCCTGCGCTGCTCGGTCAGGGGGTGCTGGCCTCCACCGACGCGGTCACTTACGACCCGTTCATAGGGGACGGCAAGCCAGGCATAGAGCCGCCCATATCTGCCAACCCCATGACTGGCGACCCTGTGGACCAATTGATCCCGTGGCGGCTCTACGCACGCGGCGAGCTTCGGGCCGGGCGCTTCCCTCTATGGAACCCTTACAACGCGTTCGGCACGCCTTTCCACGCCAACTACCAGTCGCAGGTATTCTCGCCTCTCAACCTGCTATCGCTGGCGCTGCCGCCGGTGTGGGGCCTGGGCTTCATAGCGGCGCTCAAGTGGACGCTTATGGGCCTGGGTATGGGCCTCCTGTTGAGGCGATTGGGGCTTGGCTTGCCCACTGCCATATTCGGCTCCGTCGCAGGGCAGTTGATGGGACCCATAACTGCCTGGTTGCAGTGGCCGCTAGCGGAGGCCCTGGTCTGGACGCCGTGGCTGCTGCTAACCGCGCTCTGCTGGATAGAAACTCGCCGTATGCTGTGGCTGGTGGCCTTCGGTGCGCTGGTAGCAGCCGAAATGCTGGCGGGGCACGTCGAGAGCGCCTTTCACGTGTTCTTGCTCGCCGGTGCGCTAATTGTTGCGTCGGTGGGCGCTTCTACCATGCTCATGCGAGAGAAATGGCTTAGGCTGGGGGCTTTGCTTGGCATAGGGTCGCTTGGTATCGGCATGGCAGCCGCGCAGTTCCTACCCATGCTGGGTATACTGGCCGATAGCTGGCAGTGGGTGCTGAGGGAAAACTCCACCACCTATCTGGTAGCCCTGCCGCCGGAAGCCGCTCTGACCTTTCTCAGCCCTAACGGCTTCGGCTGGGCGGACTCCTGGAACGGCCCGCTGAACTGGCTGGAGATCAACGTTTACGTGGGCGCGCTTACGTTGCTGCTGGCAGCATGGGGCCTGGCGTCGGCTGCCTTTTCCCGTCGCATTACCGACAATCAACCGGACGGTACATTCCTGCGACGGGTAGGCGATGCGCTCTCACCACGCAAGGAGTGGTTCTGGGCGCTGGTGGCAGCGACAGGTGCCAGCATGGCCTATGGCATACCGCCCCTCAGCCTCCTGCGCCACCTGCCCGGCTTCAGTAGCAGCCTCAACTACCGCATGATCGTGGTCGCCGGTATAGGATTGATCGTGCTGGGCGCGATGGGCCTGCAACGCCTGCTTGAGTACCGAGTAGGCTGGCGTCGACTCGTTACGGGTTACGGGTTACTTGTTACTGTCTTCCTGGGTGTGGGTTTATTCTTCCTGGTGGATGGGGTGGGTGTCTGGTTTGTGAGCAGCCGGGACGCCTTGGCTTACATGCACGCCTGGAAGATGTGGGCGGGGGTGCTTTTCTGCGCGGGTGCGGCGCTCATACTGGCCCGTGTGGCTGGGCTCCTCAATAGCAGGGCGCTGGCAGTGCTGGCGATTGGCCTGCTCCTTGTTGATCTTGGAAGGGCCAACTGGAACTTCAACGTCACCTCGCCGGCCAGCACCTTCTACCCCGGCAACGAAATGACCGATTTCCTTTCGGGGCGCGGTATCACGGAGCGGGTGGCTATAGACGGCTTCTGGGCCGAGTCGAACCGCCTGCTCTCGTACCGCATCCCCGACGTACGCTATTACGACCCTCTCGTTTCCAACCGCTACCAGACGTTCATGCGCCTGATGAGCCCGCGGACCTTTGCCTCCCCCTACGCCGCCCCCCGAATACACCTGATACTCGACCAACCGAGCGCCGCGCTCATGTCGCTCCTGGGGATAAAGTGGCTGGTGACCACCTCCAATTTCAACCCGAACACCTGGCAGCCGGTGCCGCAGAAAGGCCCCATCTACGCTCCCTGGATCAACCGCAACAGCTTCGTGGCCTGGGAGAACCGCTACGCCAATCCCTATAGCTACCTGGCTTCGCGCATCATAGTAGTGCCCGACGAGCAGGCGGCAAGGCAGAGGTTGAAAGAGATAAAGCTGGAGGAGATACGGGAGGTCATGCTGGAGGACCCGGCTGGTCTGCCGCCGGAAATGGCCTCCGCCAGCAACGGTCAGCCCCTCACCGAAGCTGAGGTGGACAGCTTGCAGGTCGTGGCTAACATCCCCGGCACGGTCAGGGTGAATCTGCGTACCGAGAAATCGCGGCTGCTGGTGGTGAACGAGAGTTGGTCGGACGGCTGGCGGGCGCTGGTAGACGGCACGGAAACGCCCATCTACAGGGTGAACTACCTGGTGCAGGGCGTGGTGGTGCCTCCTGGCGAGCACGAAGTCGTGTTCAACTACGACCCTCCTATCTTTAAGGTGGGACTGGTCGTCAGCGGGGTATCGTTGCTTGGTTGGCTTGGGCTGCTGGGGCTTGGCCTCCGGAAGCGACTCGTACGTAGCAGGCTGGAGAGCGTTGGCCCCTGAAGCCTCTGCTGGCCGCGGGTCGATGACCCCCGCGAGCGCCTTCTGGCGTATGCTCCACCCCCTGCCGTCCATTATGACCGTAGTGGTGGCGGGGGCGTTTGTGGTACTCGCGGCCAGAGGACTCCCGCCTGTGGGTAAGTTCGTCCAACTGCTGGCCGTAGAGACCGCCATGCAGTTCTCAATCTCGGCCTTCAACGACTACTTCGACCGTCATGTGGATGTTGGTCGCCGGGATAAGCCGGTCGTTACCGGCATTATCAGCCCGCGTGTGGCATGGTTGACCGGCCTTCTGCTGGCGATTGTGGCTGTATTGCTGGCGCTGCCCCTCGGTGGGTGGGTGACGCTGTTCACAGTTATTGGGCTGGGCGGGGGCCTGCTGTACGATGCGGGGCTGAAGTATACAGCTTTGTCATGGCTGCCCTTTTCGATAGCTTTCCCAACGCTGCCCCTGTGGGCTTGGGCGGGGGCTTCTCCTGACGGCACTTTCCCCCCGCAGCTATTCTGGGTGGTGCCTATAGGTGCGGTGCTGGTGCTCGGCATCCACCTGGCCGACACGATACCCGACCTGGCGAGCGATACCGAGGCGGGCGTTCGAGGGCTGGCTCATCGCATCGGCCTCACGCGGTCGCTGGCGCTCTGCTGGGGGGCGTTCGCGGCGGGTACGCTCCTGACGCTGGGCCTGCTGCCGTTCCTCCGCTACAGCCTGGCGTGGTACTTGCCTGGCCTATTCGCGGGCGTGCTGCTCCTCTGCGCGGGGGTGATTGTATACCTCCGCGATGCCCGGCAGGTGCGCGTGATGTCGCTGCTCTTGGAGATGGGGGCTATGTTGGTAGCGGTGGGCTGGGTGGCGGGTATCACGCTGTAGGGGCGCGATGCATCGCGCCCGTTTGGTCGCAAAGGAGGCTGCATGTTCGACGGATTTGAACTGTCGATGATCGACACGGGCGAGGCGACGATCCGAGTGCGACATGGCGGCAGCGGGCCTCCGCTCCTGCTCCTTCATGGGCACCCGCAGACACACGCCATGTGGCACAAGGTGGCCCCTCTGCTGGCGCGGGACTTTACCGTAGTGGCCGCCGACCTGCGAGGCTATGGCGATAGCTCCAAGCCACCGACTACCCCTGACCACGAACCCTATTCCAAGCGGGCCATGGCAAGGGACCAGGTGGAAGTGATGCGGCAACTCGGCTTCGAGCAGTTCTACCTGTCGGGCCACGACCGGGGAGGCCGTTGTGCGTACCGCCTGGCCCTCGATCACCCTGAATGCGTGCTCAAGCTGGCGGTGCTCGACATCGTACCGACCGCAGAGGCCTGGTTGCGCGCCGGCAGGGAATTTAGCCTCGGCTTCTGGCACTGGGCGTTCCTGGCTCAGCCCTATGACTTCCCGGAGCGCCTGATTGGGGCCGCTCCCGACTATTATTACTGGCAGCGACATGGTCCGGAGCCTCCCGCCTACATCACCGCAGAGGTGTTCGCCGACTTCCGCCGCAGCTTTACCAACCCCGATACGATCCACGCCATGTGCGAAGACTACCGGGCCGGGGCCACGATAGACTTCGAGCACGATATGGCAGATCGTGGCAAGAAGCGCATCGCATGCCCCGTGTTGGCTCTGTGGGCTGGACAAGGCGAACTGGAGACGTGGTACGACGTGCTCTCGGTCTGGCGTGACTGGGCCGACGACGTACGAGGACGCGCCCTCGACTGCGGCCACCACCTCGCCCTGGAAGCGCCGGAGGAGACGCATGAGGAACTGTACTCATTCTTCGCTGGATAGGGTCTGATGGTGCCTACACGAGAGTAATTGAATATGAGCACCCAAAAACTGCCCTGTCATCCTGAGCGTAGCGAAGGATCAGTGACCCGTGTTCGACTCTTGCTGTTCCGGCACCAATGTACCTCCAGCCTGCATCATCCACAACGTTGAGGACTCGCCCCTACCCGCCTGATCCTTCGCTACGCTCAGGATGACAGAGGGGAAGATGGTCCTCTATATCCCGTCATGTCACAGCCGTATCGAGGCCTCGCCTGTGCAACTCAGTCGCCGGGTCCGTTCCCGACCTCAATCTTTACACCAGCTTGGAGCGTTAAAGGTATAGAATGGAACTTGCATCTGCCACTTGCGGCGGAGAATAGAGGCTACGCGTGAGACACGAACAGGTTGACGTTGAGCGAGCGGTCATGTCGGGGCTGGCGGCGGGCACGGCTTTCCTGGCGACCACCTTCCTCGACAGCAAGCTCAGCAATTATCCCTACAATGACATCAAGCTGGTGGGGCAGGTATTTACTACCAGGTCACCCTGGTGGCAGGTGCAGGGCTTGGCGGGGCATTACGGCTTCTCTGTCGTGATGGCGTTGCTCTATGCCCGCTATGCCTATCGCCTGCTGCCCGGTCCCGGCTGGCTGAAGGGCTTGCTCTTCCTGATGATAGAGAACAACGGCCTCTATCCCCTTGCCCCATTGCTGGACAGGGTGCACGCCGGAGAGCGCAAAGGGGAACTGCCACCGCTGATGACCCTCAAGTCTTACGTGGGGCAGATGTGGCGGCACGTGGCGTTCGGGTTGGCGCTGGGGGCTTTGTACAAGGGTAGTTCTGAAACGAGAAACGAGAAACGTGATGCGGCTGTAGTTAGATGGGGCGTTGCTGAGTATAATGTTTATTGAAACGCATCACGTTTCTCGTTTCTCGTTTCAGAATAAGCGAGGCATACCGAAATGTTAGACAACATATTGAACCGCGTCAGGCCGGAGCGAAAGTACGATAAAGATGAGCTTGCCCATCGCTTGCCGCCGGGGCAGTCGCTCACTGAGAAGTGGCCGGTGCTCCACTACGGCGGGGTGCCGCACCCCGACTTGAAGACCTGGACCTTCCGGGTGTTCGGTCTGGTCGAGAACCCGGTGGTGTGGACATATGAGGACTTCATGGCCCTGCCGCACGGCAGCACAGAGAGCCTGGACATACATTGCGTCACGCGTTGGAGCAAATTCGATAACGTTTTCGAGGGTATACCGTTTAAAGAAGTGTATGACAGGGTGCGGCCCAAGCAAGAGGCGAAGTACGTCATGGTGCACGCCGAGCAGGGATTCACCACCAACGTGCCCCTGGCCGACCTGTTGCAGCCTAACGTGATCTTCGCCTACAAGAACAACGGCGAAAACCTCACCGACGAGCACGGCTGGCCGTTGCGCCTGGTGGTGCCGCACCTCTACTTCTGGAAGAGCGCCAAGTGGGTGCGTGGGCTCGAGTTCATGCCTGAGGATGCGCCGGGCTTCTGGGAAGACGCAGGGTACCACATGCGCGGCGACCCCTGGAAGGAAGAACGCTACGGCGGTTGGTAGTGACGGATTTGGGATTTGGGAATTCGGATTGCGGATTTTCTTCGTTTTCGTAACCTAAATCCGCAATCCGAATTCCCAAATCCCAAATGCAAAATCGTTCTCTCTACGTTGTTACAGGTCTATTTCTGCTGCTGGTGACCGGCGGACTTCTTGGCGTGCTCTTGCTGCCGCGGGGTGAGAGCGGTGCGGGCGGTGTTGCTCCCACGAGTACCGGAGGAGATGGCACCGTCCTTTCTGTTGGCGGGGGGTTGCCTACTTCGGTTGCAGGGGGTACGGTCACGGTGGGGAATGCTGTGCCCCAGGGAGATGCCGGGGCTGACATGGCCCAGGCGAGCGTGGTAGCCAATCTGCCCCCCACCAACACATCTGTACCTCTGCCGAGCGATACGCCAACCGAGGTCCCGCCCCCGCCTACTGTCACCCAGGTGCCGCTGCCTGAGGCCTCCCCGGAGCGTATAGGCGGGCCTGTGCCGGTGCCATTGGAGCACGCTGGGCCGCGCTGGGTCTCCTTGCAGGTGGGGCACTGGCGCAACGAGGGGCTGCCGGAGGAACTGAAGCACCTCGACGGGCACACGGGGGCTTTCGCGGGTGGGCTGGCCGAGGTGGACGTTAACCTGGCCGTGGCGCGCCTGACCGCCGGGTTCCTGCAGGCGCGTGGCTACCAGGTGGAGATCCTCGACGCCACCGTGCCGGTCAGCTACACAACCGACTTGTTCCTCGCGCTACACGCCGATGGCAACCCCCGCCCCGGCTGGCGAGGCTTCAAGGCGGTGGCCCCGTGGGACTCGGTGCCCGCCTCCGACCAGTTCGTGAACTTCCTGTACGAGGAATACGGCAAGGCCACAGGGCTGCCCGTCGATGTGGTAACCACCGACTCGATGGCCGACTACTATGCCTTCAGTCCCGTGCGCTACCGGCACGCTATCAGCCCCGGAGTGCCCGCAGCCCTCTTGGAGATGGGCTTCGTGACCAACCCTGAGGACCGCAAGGTGCTCTCCACTCAGCAAGACGCAATCGCCTGGGGCATCGCCAACGCGGTGGACAGGTGGTTCCACTCCGGTGAGGCCGGGCCGGTGCCGACGCAATACCCCACTTTCACCCCCACAAAGACGGCAACTGGTACCCCCACCTCTACAGCTACAGAGACGCCTACCGCCAGCATGACCCCAACCGAGACGCCCACGTCCGTGCCCATCGAGCTAGCCGAGCAGGCCACGCAGACCGCCGTGCTCACGACATCCCAGCCGCCTGTTGCCACACCTACCCTGCCCAGGCCCACATCTACACCATCGCCCACCGCTACGCCACTGCGACCCATAGTCACCCAGGATGGCAAGTGGTTTCCGCCCCTTGCGCTCAACGGCCGCAATCTCCCCACGCCCGGCAGCAAGGCCGAGCCTGTCTACCTCAACGAAGAGACTCAGTACGTGCCGCTTGGCCCTGACGGTCGCGAGGTGGTGCAGGTCTGGGAGCAGTTTTACGTGCCGGAATTGGGCCGGAGCATCTGGAAGAAGGGTCCGGTGAGGCATGTGAGGCAATAGCTGAAGCGTGAAACGAGAAAGGTGCTGCGGCTTGTGTTATTTGGTTCGTGATGTGAGGCTGCTTTTACTGCTGGATCATGTTCCACTTTGTCATACTGAATACGGAGCTGAGGAAGGAATGGCAGTAGAGGCGAACCGTAGATTGTCGAACCACAGTAAATCAGCCCCTCTTTGT
>JAXDKH010000210.1:0-12426 GCA_034667185.1 Chloroflexia bacterium
CAACGCTTAAGGCCCTGCAGTTCTGGGTGGGACAGCACGGTTTCCACCAGCCACACCGCCAGGCCGCGACCTCGATACGCCTCCAATATGAATACGTCGGCGAGCCATGCGAAGGTTGCGTAATCGGTGATCACCCTACAAAAGCCAATCTGTCGCGAGCCCTCATACACGCCAAACGCCAGCGAATGTTGTATAGACTTCCTTATAGCTTCTAAGCTCCTGCCCTGCGCCCAGTATGAGTCGTTGGAGAGGAAACCGTGCACCACCTCCAGGTCCAACTTGTCTGGGTCGGTACTTATGCTATATTCGTCCCGGTGCCATTCATAGACCATACTTTCTCCAAAAGAATAACCGGCGTTAGTGTGCGCGAAAGGCACAACATAGCCCGTTACACCGCGCGACAAAAGACGTCGTTTAGTCGTCTAAGAGATGATAAACCACGCCGGGAGAATCTGCAAAACTGCCCCAGACGGGATAATAGGCTATACTACTATGATGGACGTACCAACTAACGTTTCAGCGTCAGCCAAGAGCACAGGGCCGCTGGAAGAGATCGCCGCGCCCCTTGCCCCGAAGCCTGGAGCCTATCCTCTCATGCCGGGCGCGGAGCCGTTTCTATATGAAGCCGGGCTAGTGGGCTGCCTGATGCTTCACGGCTTCACCTCGACGCCCTACGAGATGCGCGGGCTGGGACGCTACCTCGCCGACAGGGGCATCACCGCGGGAGCCGCCCTCCTGGCAGGGCATGGAACCGCCCCGGAAGACCTGGCTAACACCACCTGGCAGGACTGGTACGCTTCGGTGAACGACGCGCTGGACTCGATGCTGGCCCGGTGCGATCGGGTGTTCCTGGCGGGGCTGTCGCTGGGCGGGGCACTTACCCTGTATACCGCCGCGCACAGGGGACAAGACTTAGCCGGCATCATCACAATGGGCGCGCCTATCTACGTGCCCTCGCCCATCGGGAGTCTGCTCAGGGGCATACAGGCACAGATGCCCTATCTCAACAAGCCCTATCGCGACATCGAGGACCCTCTCGCCCACAGCAGGCACGTCTCTTACGAACGCTCCCCAAGCGCCGCCACTGCCTCGCTGATAGAGTTCATAGCGCAAGTACGAGGAGTGCTCGGCCAAGTGACAGTACCCGCCCTTGTCATGTACGCTCGGCGGGACCATGTGGTGCCCTACATGAATTCGCACCACATCTACTCTCGCCTCGCCTCCCACGACAAGCGCCTGGTCGCCCTGCAGCGCGGCTTCCACATCATGACGGTCGATAGCGACAGGGACAAGGTGCAACAGGCAGTGTATGAGTTCATCAGGGAGCATGGTGAGATGGGGATCTGAAACGTGATGCGGCGTGCTCTTGTTCGTACGTGAATGTTGAGAAGCCTGTGTTTCAGGACCAAAGTGGCTCCTGTCATCCTGAGCGCAGCGAAGGATCAGGTGGGTAAGCGAGAGTCTACAACGTACGGGACCATAGCGGCATCAGGAACACTCGTGCATCAGTAGGAAGAGTCAAGAACGGGCGGCTGATCCTTCGCTACGCTCAGGATGATAGGGGCCACTTTGGTCCCACTGCTCCCACGCTCTCATATTCACGGATCAAATAACCCTTACCGCATCACGTTTCAGACCTACGTTTCGGAGCCACGTATCACAAAGAGGAGAAAGTCACATGCTGCGCGGCGTGCTTTTCGATATGGGCGGCACTTTGCTGGAATACAAGCGGGAGGACTGGTCGTCCCTGGACGTGCAGCTCAACAGCGACCTGCACACCTACATCGCCTCACGCGGGCACGCCGACAAGCTGCCGCCGTTGGACGAGTTCCTGGAAGTGTTCAACGTGCGCACCCGGAGTAATTGGGAGAGGGCGGCGCGCACCCAGAAAAGCTTCAACTTGCTCGACGTGCTAGACGAACTTTTCAGCGAGCATGGCATCCTCGAAAGGCCCACCAGCGATTACATGCTCTCCTGGTACAAGGGTGTAAGCGACATCACTTACCTCAGGCCCGACGTGAAGCCCACCCTGGAACGTCTGCGCGATAGCGGCCTCAAACTCGGCTTGGTGTCCAACACGGCCTGGCCCTCCACCATACACGACCCCGACCTGGAGAGGTTCGGCCTGCTCGACCTGCTGGAGTGCCGCATCTACTCGTGCGAGCTTGGCTGGGAGAAGCCCGCCCCGCCCATCTTCCGCGCCGCCCTGGACTGCATCGGCCTGGAACCCGGTGAGACCGCCTTTGTGGGCGACTTCCGCCGCTACGACATCGCGGGCGCGCACGCCGTCGGCATGAGGGGCATTTGGAAGCGCATAGAAGGCCGCCCCGCCGAAGTAGACGACCCAGAGGTTGTGCCGGACGCCACCATCACCACCATAGGTGAGCTACCGGAGGCACTAAGCGTGCTATACGGATTTGGGATTTAGAATTTCGGATTGCGGATTTGTTGGCTCTGTGGCCCAGCCCGCGAACTAGATCAATCCGTTCTCAAATCCGAAATTCGCAATTCTAAATCCCAAATTCCTCATGATTATAGTACCAAAAGAGACTTGCACAGACCTTGGCCGGGCGCTCACCAAAGAGTGGGTAGTTGCCAACGGCATCGGGGGTTACGCTTCCAGCACCGTCACGGGAGCAAACACACGTAGGTACCACGGCCTGCTGGTGGCAGCGCTCAAGCCGCCCGTGGACCGCACGGTGCTCCTCTCCAAGATTGACGAAGAAGCCATTGTAGGCAAACAGACCTTTTACCTGGGCACCAACGAGTACCCGGAGGGCAAGGTCCTGCCTGGCGGCTTCGAGCACATCGACGGGTTCAGCATACGCGACGGCATCCCTACTACGACCTTCCGGCTGGGCAAGTCCCTGTTGCACAAGACGGTCTGGATGGAGCACGGGCAGAACACCACCTACGTCCGCTACACATACGAGGGCAGAGGTCCTTGCGTGCTGGTGCTCCATCTCCTGTGCAACTACCGCGACTATCACAGCAGCACAACCGGCTCTCAGGACCGGCCCTTCGGGGTGGAAGAAGTACAAGCTGGCTGCATGGTAACGGCACATCCCGGCGCGACTCCCTTCTGGCTCACCACGTCGCCAGGGGCAGATTTCGAGGGCACCGGCGGCTGGCTATGGAACTTCGTTTACCGGGGCGAAGTAGAGCGCGGCTACGAGGACACCGACGACCTTTACGTGCCTGGCCTCTTCCGGGTAACGCTGAAGCGCGGGCAGAGCATCACCGTGATAGCTAGCACCGAGCCGCCGGAAGTTACATCGGCACAGCTATCCGAGGCTTTCGAGCGCGAGCGTGCAAGAGCCCGAGGTTTGTACAAAGCAGCCGGACTGAAGCGCGGCGACGAAAATGGTGAGGCCGCCGACCCTGATGCTCCCCTTGAAGCGATGGTAGCGCAGTTGGTGCTGGCCGCCGATAGCTTTATAGTGCAGCGCAAGGTCAGCCGGGGCGGCGACACTATTGAGACGCCCAGTGTGCTCGCGGGCTACCACTGGTTTACCGACTGGGGACGCGACACGATGATCTCGCTGCCGGGGCTTACGTTGCCGACCGGGCGCGGTCGCGAGGCGGCCAGGGTGTTGCAGACCTTCGGCATCTTCGTTCGCAACGGCCTCATCCCCAACCACTTCCCTGACTCGGGTGAGGCCCCGCACTACAACACCGCCGACGGCACGCTCTGGATGTTCGCTGCGACGGAGGCGCTTGCCAGGGGCAGGGGCAACATCACCGTGGCCCGTAACCTCTACCCTCTGCTGGCCGACATAGTGGCCTGGCACCTGCGCGGCACGCACTACGGCATCAAAGTTGACCCCGAAGACGGCCTGCTCATGGCGGGCATTGAGGGCGTGCAACTCACCTGGATGGACGCCAAGGTGGACGATTGGGTGGTGACACCTCGCCAGGGCAAGCCGGTGGAGATCAACGCCCTGTGGTACAACGCCCTGCGCGTGATGGATAGCCTCAGAGTGTCGCTGGGTCGCACCATCGTCAGGGGCGGCAAGGAAGAGCCGCCCGACTTCCGCGACCTTGCCAACCAGGTGCGCGAGTCGTTTCGCAGGCGCTTCTGGTACGACGCCGGCAACTACCTTTTCGACGTGATAGACGGGCCAAACGGGCACGACATCTCCATACGCCCCAACCAGGTGTTCGCCGTCTCCCTAAGCAGCGACCTGCTCACGGTGGACCAGCAGCGCGGGGTGCTTGAGTGCATACGCAAGCACCTGCTCACGCCCTACGGCCTGCGCACCCTCTCTCCCGAAGACCCAGGCTACATTGCTAACTACGTCGGCAACCGGCGAGAGCGCGACGGCGCGTACCACATGGGCACCGTCTGGCCGTGGCTCCTCGGTGCCTATTTTGACGCCGTGCGCAACGTGGATGGCCTGGAAGCAGCCGCCGAAGAACTACGAAACATGCTCCCAGCCCTCCGCAGGCACCTGGCAGACGCCGGGCTAGGCTCTATCAGCGAAATCTTCGACGCCGATACGCCCCACGCCCCCAAAGGCACCATCTCCCAGGCCTGGAGCGGAGCCGAACTCCTCCGCCACATCTGGGGTCCAACGCGGCTCCTTTAGAGACGGAAACGCAAAGACGCAAAGAACGAGCAGAGACGAGTATAGTTTTGGATTGTAGGGGCACGATGCATCGTGCCTGCGGTGGGTGGCCGCCCTGTACCGTTCCGTAGGACCAAGCTCCACCCTGTCATCCTGAGAGGGTGTCTAATAAAAGCAAGGGGTAGATTTAGGCACAGAAACAAGGTCATACGGGTTGGAAGGAGTATACGTGAGAGCACCTGTTGTGTCTATAGAGCCTACTTGAGAGGTCCTCTCCCTCATGATGCCCTTGTTCCTCACTCTTCCTTCCACCCTCTACCCTATTATTAGACACCCTCTGAGCGCAGCGAAGGATCAGGTGGCATGCTAGACTCCCTCAACGCTGGGGCTGATGGTGGTATTAGGAACGCTGACACCGCGATAGGAAGGGTCAAGAGCGGGCTACTGATCCTTCGCTACGCTCAGGATGACAGGGGGAGGCTCAGGATGACAGGGTGGGGCTTTGGTCCTCGCATGCAATAAAGGGACGTGACCAACACGGGCACGATGCATCGTGCCCCTACAATCCCAAACCATATCTTCTCTTTATCTTCTCTTTGCGTGTTCTTTGCGTCCTTTGCGCCTTTGCGTTTTCGTCTATTTACTCTGAGGAAGGGTAGATTTCATCGAGGGTGGGGAGGAGTTTGTCCCAAGTGTAGCGTTCTAGTGCGCGTTCGCGGGCGGAGATGCCGAGTTCGACGCGCTGGTCCGGACTGTTGAGCAGGGTGAGGATGTTGAGGGCGAAGTCTATGGGCGTGCGGGCCAGCATCACGTCCTTGCCGGGGCGCAGGAAGATACCCTCGGCACCCATGGGGGTGGACACAATGGCGCATGACATGGACATCGCCTGCAACAGCTTCAACCGCACGCCACCACCCATCCTCATAGGCACCACGTACACGCTCGCCCCGGCCACCCAGCCTCTCGTGTCGGGCACCGAGCCGGTCACTGTCACGCCCGGCGTATCGGCCAGAGACGCCACCTCCGGCGAAGGATTGCGCCCTACTATGTAAAAGCGCACCTGCTGCCGGTCGGCCCTCACCAGGGGCAGCACGTTCTTGACGAACCACACCACCGCATCAACGTTGGGCCGGAAGTCCATCGTGCCGTCGAACACCAACGCCTCCACGCCGCGGGGTATCCTCGCCGGGGCCATCACGGCATCCCTCGACCAGTAGTCCGTGTCGACCCCATTGGGCAGCACGCGCATCGCGTTAGCCTTACTAGGAGCGCGAAGAGCCAGCGCCTTTCTGTCTGCCTCCGACACCGCCAGGATGTGCTTGCTCGCGATGCACACCCGGCGCTCGAACCTGCGCAGCCGCCACCACTGCACCAGCGAGTAGAGCGCGTGAGGGAAGCGGGCGGGGTTAGCTATATCTGTCGTGAAGGCGCGGCGCTGCAACACATACTCGGCGTTGTGGGCGTCGTAGGTGAGGCCGGGAGTGGGCGTTTCCAGCCTGCGAAGCTGCATCGAGTAGCCACCGAAGTTATCCTGCCGCGATTCTTCCGTCCACGATCGCATGTCCTCAATGCGGAACCTGGCCGCTAAGAGGCCATACGTCGCCATCTCGATACCCTCGATGTGAACGGCATCAAACGGCACCTCCCGGCACAGGGCCGTGACTCGTTCGAGCATCTCCGTCGAATGGAGCCGCCAGGCCATGTCGGGGAGGCGTGTGGTTGCGAGCTGCTGTAAGCGTAGTACGCCGGTGCGTGTGGGGCGGGGCAGGGCTTCAGCCAGCGCACACACCTGGCGCAGCCGGTCCATCTCCATTGGGCCATCAGATGCAAACGTCAGCAGGTAGACCTCGTGCCGCTGAGCGAGGTGCAGCAGGACTTGCAGGTTGCGGATAGCCGCACCCTGTCGCGCGGGGTCGGGCCATTGCGGGGCCAGCACTAGGATTCTCATCGGGGTATTATAACTTAGCTACGCTCCCCGGCAACTGAAGTTGCGGGCTACAATTACAAAGTCCCCCTTCGGGGACTGCTATCAAGTCTTTTAGTCCCCGAAGGGGGACTTTGTAATTGTAGCGTGCGGTTTCAAGCGCCCTGCGTTATCCGATACTCGCGAACAGCCTCCACAGCTATTCTGCGGGCTTCCTCTTCAGAAAGCCCATCTTGATCAGGAGGAATCAGGAGAATACCGAAATCGCGACCGCGCTCCTCCTCTTCGACGTTCTTTAGCCGCCGGTACTCCTCTATGCCCATTATGACGGCCAATTCCTGGCCTTCATTCGCCACAATGATTGTCTGACCCGCATTTGCTTCGTCTGCCAATTCGGGCAGACTGCCCTGTGCTTCAATCAGGTTAACTGTCTTGCTCATCACGTGCCCCCTTCACATGGAATTGTAACACAGCGCGCGAAACAACATGCCTGAGCACTACACCAACCGCAGCGCGGCCAGCAACTTCGGCCCGAAGATCAGCAGGCCCACCACTACAGCGCCTATAGCCGTAAGCAGCACCACGCCTGCCGCCACATCCTTGGAGACCTTAGCCAGCGGATGGTAGCCGGGCGACACCAGGTCCACAAGGGCCTCGACCATCGTGTTGGTCATCTCGGCGGCCAGCACCACGGTCACCATCACGCCGAACATCGCCCACTCGGTGAGGCTAAGCCCCAGGAGCAGGCCCACGAATGCCATCACCAGAGCAATGGCTATATGGATGCGGAAGTTGCGCTGGGTGCGAAAGACGTAGAAAAGCCCGGCGAAGGCAAACGCGAAGGAGGAGATTTGGGAATTGGGACTTCGAATTGCGGATTTGGAGGGGTGTCGAGGGTCAGGCGGCTCTGGCGGCTCTGGCTGCTTCATTTCGATGTGCCGGACTCGAAATCCGGGTTCCGAATCCCGAATTCCCAGATCAAAGCGTCCTGCTGTTCGTGCATCTTCTCGTGCTCGGCTTCGGTCGTGTCGTCGTAGCCGAGAAGGTGCAGGAGGCCATGCACCAGCAGCGTGGCAACTTCGCGCTCGGTGCTGTGTTCGTACTCCGGCGCTTGCTCGGCGGCGCGGTCGTAAGATATGACCACGTCGCCCAGGTACCGCGGGCGCTCCTCAGGGGTGATAAACTCCTCGCCGCCCTCTTCAGCCATGCCGAACGAAATCACGTCGGTCTGGTAGTCATGCCCGAGATACTGCCGGTTCAGCGTGTGCACTTCTTCATCGGTAGTGACTACCACGCCCACCTCAAGGGGAGTGGGAGCGCCCTCCGACTTGAGCACGTGCATAGCCAGCCTGTGCAGGACATCGGCGTCTACCTTCTCCTCGAACTGCGGCTCTACCTGCACCGTGATGAGGTAGCCGGAGCCGGGGTCGGGGCTGACCTGCGCGCCCTGCGTTCCGGGGATGGCGGCGTCATGCTCCTCAGCTGAGGGGGGCTGTTGTGGGTCGGGTTCCATGCTCGCTCTCCGTCATGGTGCTGGGCTCCAGGGGTAAGGCTTCATGGCCGTATATGCCGTGCCCATTGGTTCCGCTTGTGACATGCGCCCCGTTCGTACCTTCGAGGCCGTTGGCCGGTGCTAACATGATCGAAGCGGCGGGAGCAACAACAGCCACAGCCTCAACAGGTACAGGCGCCGGGGCTTGCTCGACCCTTCTGGATGGAGGCTCAGGGTAGACGATGCGGGGATGGTAAATGCCCTTCAGCATGCTGACGAACGCCTCCTGGATGCGGGCGAGGTCGCGCACGGTGAGGTCGCACTCGTCAAGCTGCCCTTCCTCGATCCGTTCGCTGATGATCTTGTGCACCACCTCGGCGATTACATCAGCGGGTAGGGAGGCGTGATCGCTGTAGAGCGAGGGGCTTTCGGTAGCGTCGCTATTTGCGGTTGTGCTCGCTGCGGTAGCCATCTTGTCGAGCGCGCCACTCTGGGCCATCGAGCGCACGGTGGCCTCAACGCCGTCGGCCAGCATCAGGATGGCGTTCTCCTTGGTCTGCGGGCGGGGGCCGGGATAGCGGAAGGGGTCCTGGCTGACGTTGGGATCGGCGGCAGCGGCCTTGTAATAGAAGTACTTGATGAGCATCGTGCCGTGGTGCTGCGGTATGGCGTCGAGCACGCGCTTGGGAAGCTTGTACCGCTGGCCGAGTTTCACTCCGTCGCGCACGTGTCCCGCTATGATATTGGCGCTTTCGGCGGGGCTGAGGCGGTCGTGCAGGTTAGCCATGCCCGACTGGTTGTCGATGAACGCCTCCGGGTGCTCCACCTTGCCGATGTCGTGGTAATAGGCGCACACCCTCGCCAGCAGCGTGTCGGCCCCTATAGCCTCGGCGGCGCGCTCGGCCAGGTTGCTCACCACCAGCGAGTGATGGTAGGTGCCGGGGGCTTCCTGCATCAGGCGGCGTAGCAGCGGCTGGTCGGGGTGAGCGAGCTCCATCAGTTGCAGAGGCGTGGTGATGCCGAACAAGGTGCCCAGCAGCGAGAACGCCGCGTAAGTGACGGAGGTGGAGACGCCGCCGTTGAAGCCAGCCGCAAGCAGAAGCAAGCCCACCGAGTACCAATCGGGCACGCCCACGGACAGCACCTGGGTGACCAGCGCCGCCGCGAACGAAGCGCAAGCGATGAAGAACCCCGCCCTGGCGAAGGTGCTCACCTTCTCTATGCGTGTCAGACTGAATATACCCGTCAGGCCGCTTACGAAGTAGTAGACCGGCAAGTCCATAGAGAGGCCGTTGCTCAGCATCACGCCCAGCAGCACCGAGAGCACCGCCGTCACCACAACGGCCAGGTCGGCGCTGAGCAGCACCGCTATGAGCATCGACACGGCGGCCACTCGCAGCAAATCCTGCAGCACCGAATGGCCTGGAAGTATCACGCGGGCCCCCCCCACGTAGATGATAAGCATCATTGCCACGAGCACGAGTTGCTTCTGCCGCCGCCAGACCTGTGGAGTGTTGCGGAAGATGTAGATGTGCAGCAGCAGCATGAGCAAGCCCACAATGCCCGCGGTGCCCAGCACGCTTTGCGGAGATAACTGCCTGCTGAGGAGGCCCGCCTCCTGTAGCTTCTCAACCGCCTCTGGAGTTATTAGCTCGCCCTGGCGCAATATCGTCTCGCCGCGCTGCACCTCCACCGCTACTGGCTTGACGTTGGCTGCTGCGTCCTGGCGGCGCTGCTCGGTCTGGGCCTCATCCAGGGCCATGTTCACCGAGAGGCGTGGGTTTATGAAAGCCAGGGCCGCGGCCTTCTGGTCGGGCGTCAACGAAGGCACCAGCAGGTCGGGCAGAGCAGCACGCGCCGCCGCAAGATCGGCTTCGCTCGTAACGCGCCTGCTCTTCATCACTGCGTCGAAACCCGGTATAACAGCGTTATCGCGCCAGTAGCGGTAGTCGCTGTCGTTCATCTCCAGCAGCAGGTCGATCTGGGCCTGGGTGAGGGGCGTATCTTGCAAGCTACGGATGCGGTCACGACCGGGGTTCGGATTGGGGTCCTGGTTGTTGCGGACGCTGTCGATTATCGACAGGTTGTTGAGCAGGATAGAGCGCTGGCGCTGCACCGTCTCGGCGTCCTGTACCCACACCTCGTTGGACGGCGACTGCATGGCCCTCTCGCGGGCCTGGTCGGTGAGCACCTTCGACTCATAGCGCAGGACCGTGGGCGAAAAGATATCCTGACCGGCGGGCACACCCGGTTCGATGCTGTCCTGCCCCGGCTGGAACGGCACCACCATGATGCCCGTGAGGACTACAATGAGGAAAATGGCCGAGAAGACGACGTGTCGCGGTCTGCCTTTGTAAGGCTCGGCTTCGCCCGCAAGGGGGCTGACGGGACGCGACCGGAAGGGCAGCCTGACGCGGGTCGCACCCCCTGACTGCTGGCCCTGTCGCCTGCCTCCCGCTACGGCCTTCGGGGGCTGAGTGGCGCGCGCCTCGTCCGCCACCTTGCGTGGAGATTGAGGTTCTGGTGCGGGCATGTCGGGCTGGCTGGGGCTGTCCATAGGCCTGGCTGCTCAGTGCATAGAAAGCGCGGCTGCCGGCTAAACGCTGACGGCTACTGTGCTACGCTCTCGGAGAGGATGCTGGTAACAACTTTGTTGACCAGCCGGCCCTCGGCACGTCCCTTCAGTCGAGACATGGCGACGGGCATCACTTTGTTCATGTCCTTGGGGCCACTCGCGCCCACTTCGCTGACGATGCCGCGTACTTCGGCCTCGATCTCAGCCTCGGACATTTGCTGGGGTAGGTAAGCCTCTATAAGCGCGGCTTCGGCCGTTTCCTTCTCAGCGAGTTCGGGCCTGTTGTGCCGTGCGTACTCGTCCGCCGACTCGCGCCGCTGCTTGATCTCCTTGCGCATGACGTTCTGCACGCCCGCATCGTCAAGCTCGCCAATCTGAGCGATCTCAGCGTTCTTTATGGCCGCGCGCACCATACGTATTGTGGACTTTTTTAGCTCGTCCCCGCTACGCATCGCGTCCTGCAAGTCTTTGATTAGTTGCTCTTTGAGGCTCATGGTTCAGAAACGTGAAACGTGATGAGGTTAGGGTTATTTGGTTCTGAAGCGTGAAGCGTTGAACATTCAGGTGATGCTTCTTAAGCCGCATCACGTTTCGCGTTTCACGTTTCAGAATACACAAGGGTCTAGGGGCGGCACTGCACAAATTCGCACATCGCACTCCTAGACCCTTGTGTTCAATCTAAAGAAGTTATCGGGAGGCCTTCAGCATAGCCTTGCGGCGGCGGGCGGCTTCTTTACGCTTGCGCAGCACGCTCGGCTTCTCGTAGAACTCGCGCCGGCGAGCCTCGGCCAGAATGCCGTCCTGCTGCACCTTCTTGTTGAATCGGCGCAGTGCGCTTTCGAAACTCTCGTTATCGCCGACTACAACGTCAGTCACGCTACATCACCCCTTTCGCCACTGTATGCCTGTTATCTGGTATTCCAGATGATTATATGCCAGGCACGCGTGAGTGTCAAGCTATGCTGGTCCATGCGACATTAGCCACAGCCACGCCCGTCTTCAGACGCACAACGACGCACCGCTATGCGTAACCCCCAGCCGTATCTATTTACAGGCCGGGCGGGCTATCTCGCACTCTGGGAGGACTGTGAGGCAGCTAGCTCGGCTCTTCTATTTGGACGATGGACGATAGACGAATGGTAAGTGTGGTTAGTGGCGAGTGGTTAGTGGTTAGTGGTTAGTGGTTAGTGGTTAGTAAGAACCAAACCTTATCTATCTTGGCGGGTTCTTGGCGTCCTTGGCGTTATGCGGTTCCGTCTCTTCTCCTATCCTCCATCGTCCGTCAAACTTATTCCACGAAACTTGACCCGCCTTCATGCGGTGGGTTATAATAGTCTCGCCCCGGCAAAGCAGGCTCTATACATGAGGAGAGCCTGGGCCAACGAGGGACCGAGCGACGAGGCTCGATATATCAGAGTAAAGGGGAAATATAAGATGGCTGAGACGACTACAGTGGAAATTGTTACCGATAATGAGTTTCAAAATAGAGTGCTGGAGGCCGAAAGCCCCGTAGTGGTGGATTTCTGGGCTCCCTGGTGCGGGCCGTGCCGCATGGTAAGCCCCATAGTAGAAGAGCTGAGCACCGAGTACAGCGGCAAGGTGCGATTCGCCAAGATGAACACCGACGACAATGAAGCCACCGCCACCCAGTACGGCATCTGGAGCATCCCGACCCTCATCATCTTCAAGGAGGGCAAGGAAGTCAACCGCCTGGTAGGCTTCGCCCCCAAGGAGCAGCTCAAGCGCCAGATCGACCGCTCGCTGGCCTCATAACTACAACCGCGCAACACTACAAGAGAGTAGGTGTCATACCTACTCTCTTGCATTTAAGGGCGATGAAACCGCAAAGGCGCAAAGAGCGCAAAGT
>JAXDKH010000211.1:0-5840 GCA_034667185.1 Chloroflexia bacterium
CCAACGTGCGAGGCCGGCCGCCTCGTTTTGCGGAAGGAATGTACTTTCTGATACACTCTCACTGTCGGTCAAGTCGATAGGATATGTTTGGTTGCTCATACCCCAAGTCTATCTTCTTTCCCGACCAGCACCCCTTTCAGACGGTCTTTAAGATAAAACAGAGGTAGAGCTATCCAATGAAACGAGGTCAATATGGCCGTAGAACGTACTGGAACAACGTTATCTTATCGCAGGCGGGCAACTGCCGTCGGGGTGTTCCTGGTTCTCATTCTCGCTACGGTTCTCCTGTTGCTTAGCGGCTGTGATTCGGGAGGTAACTCAACTTCTATGTCTCGCTCCGCACGTACACCTACGCCTACTCCTAAGGCGACTGGTGCGAGGCGAACTATGGACATGTCTCATGAAATCACGGGTAACCAGGTCCACCTGATGTATGTGTTGCCGAAGGATGGTAGGGATCGAAGCCTGGACACCAATGGCAAAATAGCTACTTCTGTGCGCGCCTTTCAGAAGTGGTTACGCGGGCAGACTGGCGGCAGAGATTTGCGTCTCGATACCTACAAGGGCAAGCCTGACATTACCTTCTCTCGCCTCACCAAGACGGATGCCCAGATGAACGTGAGTCCTTCGGCTTTTCTACGTGATAGGATAGAGGTTGAGCTGCAGGCAGCGGGCTTTAATGCTCCCAATAAGCTTTACGCCATCTACTATGATGGTACAAACAACCAGTCATGTGGTGGAGGAGCATGGCCCCCAGCGCTGCCCGGCAACGTCGCGGCCCTTTACCTGTTGGGCGTAGTAGAAGGCTCCCCACCTTGCAACTCTAATAAGCTAGGTGCGAGTGAGGACACGATGGGCTACTGGGAATATGCCATGTTCCACGAGATCATGCACACGCTTGGCTTTGTCGCTACCTGCGCCCCCAACCACACAATGGCGGGCCATGTCTCCGACTCGCCGACCGACCTGATGTACGCAGGTAGCCAGCCCTGGAAGCCGTCTATCCTGGATCTCAACCATAACGACTACTACAAAAACAACAATGCTGGCTGCCTGGACTTCGATAAAAGCCCCTACTTGAAGCGCCCGTAACGCTATAGATCGGCGACCTACTTTTGCTGAAGAACTAAAAAGGAGGACACCACCGGCGTCCTCCCCTTGGTACTCAGCACTTGGTACTCGGCGTTACCGCTCGTGCTCTCCGTAAAGCATCTGGCGGACCGTTAGCACGTCCTGGCGCATCTGGTTGTCGGTCTCGATGAGGCCCTCGATCTTCTCGTAGGAGTGCATGGCGGTGGTGTGGTCGCGCTTGCCGAAGTAAGCGGCTATCTGGATGAAGGGCGTCTCGGTCTCTTCGCGCATCAGGTACATCGCTATCTGGCGTGGCACCAGCACCTCGCGGCTCCTCGACCCCGTCTTCAGGTCTTCCGGCTCCAGGTTGAAGAAGCTGGATACAGTCTCCACGATCCTCTCATGGTTGATCGGGCGGCGGCGCTGGTTGGCCCCAAGCTCGTTGAGGGAGGCGGCTGCCAGGTCCACCGACACGGCGGTGTTGTTCAGCTGAGCGTAGGCCACGATGCGGTTGAGGGCACCTTCCAGCTCGCGGATGTTGCTCTGCACCTTGCGGGCGATGTAGTCAAGCACCTCGGTAGGCACGCCCACCGGCATAGTCTCGGCCTTGGCCCTGAGGATCGCTATGCGCGTCTCCAGGTCGGGAGGCTGTATGTCAGCTATCAATCCCCACTCGAAGCGGCTGCGCAGCCTCTCCTCCAGGGTCAGGATGGCCTTGGGCGGGCGGTCGCTCGTGAGCACGATCTGCTTGTTGGCCCCGTGGAGCGCGTTGAAGGTATGGAAGAACTCTTCCTGGGTGCTCTCCTTGCCGGCGATGAACTGCACGTCGTCAATGAGAAGAATATCTGCGGAGCGATACATGTTGCGGAAGTTCTCGTTCCGCTGGTCGCGGATAGCGTTGATCAGGTCGTTGGTGAACTTCTCGCTCGTGACGTATAGCACCTTGATGCCAGGGTAGCGGCGCATGGCGTCATGCCCAATCGCGTGCAGGAGGTGGGTCTTGCCCAGCCCCACGCCTCCGTACAGGAAGAGGGGGTTGTACGACATCGCGGGCTTCTCGGCCACGGCGCGGGCGGCGGCGTAAGCAAGCTGGTTGCTCTTGCCCACGATGAAGCTGTCGAACAGGTAGCGGGGGTTGAGCATGGTGGCCTCTTCGAGGCTCATCTCAAACTGCACCGCACCGCTGCGCTTCATGGGGGTAACGGGGCTGTTGTACGACCTGTCCGAGTTGTTCGAGCCGGAGGGTATGGAGGCCGCGTTGTTGTTCGAGCGCGTCAGGTTGGTGATGTTGTTGCCTGCGGTGCCGTAACCCACCTGCGCCGGGTTTACCGTCTGCGGTCCGGAGGGGGCCGCGTGCAGCTGCTTGGGAGCGTTTGAGTTCTGATTGGGGTTGGCGTTGGGGCCGTGCCCGTTGGTCACCTTGTTGGCGTAGGGGTTGGGGTTGTTGCCGCCGACCACCATCGGCAGCTCGCGGGCCTCTTTGTCTATACCCACCCCGTCGAGCGCGTGGAGTGCCCGACCGGCAGCCGAGGTGCCCCTGGCCGGGGTCTTGACCTCGAACTGTACCTCAACCTTGTGGTTGAGCACGTTGTGGAGCGTCTCGGCAATAAGCTTGCTGAAGCGCTTTTCGAGCCATTCCTTAGCAAAGTTGCTGGGTACGGCGATAACAACTACGTTGTCCTGAAAATCGGCAATCGAGGTGTTCTTGAGCCAGGTCTGGAAACTAGGACCGGGCACCTTGACTTGCAGTTCCCCCAGCGCGGCCTGCCATACTTGCTTGGCGTTCATGCGGCCTCTCCTCCAAAAAGTTTCTTGTGCTAATTTACCCCGAACTTGCTTATAACTCTGAAACTCTTCAACAACGCACTGAAACTCTCGAAAACTCCGCACTCACACTCATCACTCATCTCGTAGCTTTGCTCGTTATGCCATCCCTGACCTTGTGACCTGCCGGCGCTCGGGAGACCCTTACTACTATATCTCCACTTGTGTGCTGGATAGTGGCTGTTATATCTGCGTCTTTGCAAATGCGTAAACGGCGAGTGAACCTTTGCTCCTAATGCCGCTTATCATAACAACCTGGCTCAAACTAATCAATATGAGCCGCCGACCATTTCCATAAGAACCGCTTATACCTTACTATCCCTCTCGAACCTCTCGTGGAGTTTTACACATGGCTTGTGCATAACGTTTTGCACTAATCCACAGGCCGATGTGTACATCCCTGGCCCCACCCCTGTGCGCCCAAATCTGGTAGCTCCAACGCCCCTACTATACAACATCTTGTGGCCTTTGTCTAGAGGCAAAGACTAAGAATCCACTGCAAACACACATTGTGAGCCTGCTTGGGACCCGAATTTATGCAATTACATAACGTTCGGCAGAAGTTGTTACCCAGTGGGGGGCCGCTGGGGGAGTTAGGCTTCCCCGGCGCGTCCCTCCGGAAGCTGTTGAGAGGAGTGCTTCCGAGGTGCTGTAAGAATATAGTACTGCCGCAAGGGAGTCAAGCGTTAAATTGCGTAATTTGTGGAAAACTTCCATAAGGAATTTTGAGGATTTCGGCTCCCAAGATATTACAACCATCCGCTGAAACATATGTGCGGATGCGGAGAGGGCACAAGATGTTGTGTCTAGCCGCTGATTGGCAGTGCATAGTCCGGCCTGTATATAGTTCATCCACAGGTTATCCCCCATTGGGGAAACAAATGTGCAAACCCAAATAGATGGAACCGCCAAGACGCCAAGACGCCAAGACGCCAAGGACCACGCCAAGATTAAAGAAGGGTTAGAGAGTACAAAGAGGAGCAGGGTACATGATGTCGTACCCTGCTCCTCTTGCTTAGAACCAAACAATCCTTAACCTTGGCGTGGTTCTTGGCGTACTTTGCGTTTTGGCGGTTCCGTCTATTACAGCTACTTATGTTTTATCTGCGCCACCGTGCGCTCTGTCACCCTGCTCACGACCTTGTCCCCCATGTCGAACTCGGCACCGGCGGCGGCGAAGAGTTCGGGCAACGGGCGGGAGCCGCCGAGGGAGAGGCCGCGCTTGTAAGCCTCAATCGCGCCACGCTCGTCTTCCAGGGAGCGCAGCCACACCTGCAGGGCCGCGATCTGGGCGATGCCGTACTCTATATAGTAGAAGGGCACCACAAAGACGTGCAGGTACTGCCAGCCGATATCGCGGAACTGCTCCAGGCCGGACCAATCCAGGTCGGGCCGGAACCGCTGCTCGATTTCGCGCCACTTGGCTCGCCTGGCTTCATGCCCGTGCTCTTCCGCCGTGTAGACCCAGTGCTGGAAGGCATCGAGCATGGCGATCCAGGGCAGACCTGAGAGCACGCCCCTTAGCTGGTCGTCCAGCAGGCGGTCAAGCTCCTCCTCGCTGTAGAATTCGCCCAGGTACGGCCTGGCAAGCAGCTCCATACTCATCGAGCCTACTTCCTCGAATTCCATGCCGGCGAAATGGTAGCTGTGCAGGGGTTGCTCGCGCGCCAGGAAGTAATGGAAGGCGTGCCCGCCCTCGTGCAGCAGGGTGACGACGTCGTCCTTGATGCCGACCGCGTTCATGTGGATGTAGGGCACGCGGCTGTCGGCGAAGGACTGGCAGTAAGCGCCGGGGGCCTTGCCGGGGCGGTTCTCAAGGTCGAGCAGGCCGTCCCTTATCATCGTCTCCAGGAAGTCGCCAAGCTGCGGGTCCACCTGCCTCACGATGCGCAGCCCGCCCTCCTTTAGCTGCTCCACGTTCTCGAAAGGGCGCAACGGCTGGCGGCCCTGGGGGTCTACCTCGGTGTCCCAGGGACGTATCGTGTCCACGCCCAGCAGTTTGCGCCTGCGCTCCCGGTCGCGCACCATGAACGGCACGACGTGCTTCTCCACCGCCGCGTGGAAGGCCATGCAATCCTCCGGGGTGTAGTCGAAGCGCTTGTACTCCTTGAACTTGTAGTCGCGGTAGTTGTCGAAACCAGCGTTGCGGGCGATCTGCTGCCGTACCTCGTACATCTTGTCGAACATCTCATCGAAGGCGGAGGCGTCGGCCAATCGCGTGCCCAGTCGTGCGCGCCATGCACCCTCGCGCACTGAACGGTCGGGCTCCTCCAGGAAGGGGCGTAGCTGGGTGAGGGTATAGGTCTGGCCCTGGAACTCAGCGGTCTCGTTGCCCGAAATCTTCTCGTACTCCTGCCCCAGCTTCAGGTCTTCCATAATCAGCGGCACGTTCTCCTCGCGGAAGAGGGAGACCTCGCTCTTGAGGTTGCGCAGCAGCACTTCGTATTCGCGTCCAAGCTCGTCCACGGCGGGGGAGGTGGCGATCTTCTGCTTGACGTTGAAGCCGCGCTGCTCTGTGACGGGGAGGATGTTGTCCAGGAAGTCGATGTAGCGCTTCTCCCGCTCCTCGTTGGAAGTGTCGGCGGTCATGTCTACATAGGCGACCACGTACTCCTGCTCACACACCGCCACAAGCTCCTGCCAGTCGAGGATGAAGTCCTCAAGCGCCTGGCGGGTGGATACGTCGCGCTCGTCCAGGATGTCGTACATGGTGGCTACGGACGCGGGGTCGGCGGGGTTGAAGCCGTCGGGCACGAAGCGGTGAGGCTTCGCGCCCGTGGAAGTGAAGTTGGGCAAAGGGTTGCCTCCTATCTAATAGTCGAGACAGTATACCTATTACTCGGTCGCGCATCCAAACATGCTAGGGTCTTTAGCTACGGCCCTACCAAAGTTGGAAACCAGGACCAACAAGGGAACTCACTCGCGCTGGCATGGGGAAGGTACCG
>JAXDKH010000212.1:0-4567 GCA_034667185.1 Chloroflexia bacterium
CGGATTTAGCAGGTATCCAACAAATCCGCAATCCGAAATCCCAATTCCCAAATCTGTATAGTGTGACGGCTCTATGCCGATAACGCGAGGCGCTTCGTGCGTCGACGAAAGGACTAGCAACGTGAAACTTGGTGATATCAGGCCGCCTAAGGGCGCGAACAAGGACCGCAAGCGCGTCGGTCGCGGGCATGGCTCCGGCTATGTGAAGACGGCGGGCAAGGGTACCAAGGGCCAGAAGGCCCGCACGGGTGGCAACACTCGCCCCGGCTTCCAGGGCGGGCAGACCCCTATCCAGCAGCAACTTCCCTACAAGCGTGGCTTCACCAACATCTGGACGGTGCGCTATAACATCGTGAACCTGGACCAGCTTTCCGAGCTTGAGGCGGGCACCGAGGTGACCCCGGAGTTCCTGACCGAGGCCGGGTTGGTGCGCGACACCAGCAAGCATCTGAAGATACTGGGCGACGGCGAGTTGACCCAGGCGCTGAGCGTGTCGGCCCATAAGGTCAGCGAGAGCGCCCGCCAGAAGATCGAGGCCGCCGGTGGCACGGTGACCCTGATCGAGGTGGAGGCCGAGCCGCGTCGCTCGAAGGGACGCTCCGAGGCTCCGGTCCGCGCTGCGAAGGCCAGGCAGGCTGCACGCAACAACGCCAACAATACGGAAGGATAAGCGGCCATGCTTCAGGCTGTTATTAACGCTTTCAAGATAGGCGACCTGCGCCGCAAGATCTTCTTCACGCTGGCTATGCTGGTGGTGTTCCGTCTTGTGGCACATGTGCCCGTGCCGGGTGTCGACTTCACCGCCCTCCGCAACGCTTTCGACCAGAGCAACCCGCTGAGCGGCCTGTTCAACGTACTGTCGATCTTCTCCGGCGGTGCGTTGCAGAGCTTCTCGGTGGCCGCTATGGGCGTCTACCCCTACATCACCGCCTCTATCATTATCCAGCTACTCACGGGCGTCATCCCACGCCTTACCGAGTTGAGCAAAGAGGGTGAGTCGGGCCGCAACCAGATCAACAAGTACACCCACTGGCTTACGCTCCCGCTGGCGGCGTTGCAGGCGTTCGGCCAGGCCCAGCTTCTGCAGACCCAGTTCAACGCGCTTCCCGGCTTCGGCATTACGACCAACTTCTTCTATAGCATGGTTGTGATCCTGAGCCTGGTGACCGGCACGATGTTCCTGGTGTGGATAGGCGAACTTATAACGGAAAATGGCGTCGGCCAGGGCATTTCCATCATCATCTTCGGTGGTATTGTATCGCGCATCCCGGCTACGGTCTTCCAGCTTGGGGCCAGCAGCGAGACAGGCGCGGGCATCTTCAGCATCGGCCTGTTCGTGGTGTTGGGCCTGGTGACTGTGGTGGGCATCATCATGGTGAACGAAGGGCAGCGCCGCATCCCGGTGCACTATTCGCGCTCAATTATGCGCGGTGGCCGCATGATGAGGCAAGCAGGCTCGTCGTTCATACCATTGCGGGTGAACTCGTCAGGCATGATCCCGCTCATCTTCGCCCTCTCAATCATGGCCTTCCCGGCCATCGTGTCGGGCTTCTTCCTGGGTGCGTCTTCTGAGGGCGTGCGTAGCGTGGCGAGCTTCTTCTACAGCTTCTTCCAGCCTTCCACGGCCCAGTACAATATCATATACTTCCTGATGGTGGTGCTGTTCACCTTCTTCTACACGAGCGTGGTGTTCAACCAACAGCGCATCGCGGAGAACCTTCAGAAGTCGGGCGGCGCTATACCGGGTATACGCCCGGGGCAGAACACCGACAGGTTCCTCAACACGGTGCTCACCCGTATCACGGTGGCGGGTGCTGTGTTCCTGGGCCTGGTAGCCATCGCGCCCTGGATCGGGGCCGTCATCACGGGCGTGCAGTTGCTCAACTTCAGCTCCACGGCCTTGCTGATCGTGGTGGGTGTCGCCATAGACACGATGAAGCAGCTTGAGTCTCAGCTACTCATGCGACGCTACGAAGGCTTCATCAACAGATAAATCTGAAACGAGAAACGTGAAACGTGATGGTACTCAACGAACCATCGCGGCTCATCGGACACCCTATATACGAGCCGTATCACGTTTCACGTTTCTCGTTTCACCCTTAGGTCCCCGTGACAATGAAGTCACACGGAGTCACTATGATAATTGTTATGCTAGGCGCGCCAGGTGCGGGCAAGGGCACCCAGTCGAAGGTGCTCCAGGACCATCTTCATTTGGTGCATATATCAAGCGGCGACTTGCTGCGCGAGAACATACGTCGTGGCACTGCCCTGGGCAAGACCGCCGACGAGTACATTACCAAAGGCGAGTTGGTGCCGGACAAGCTGATGATCGACATGATCGTCGCTCGGTTAGGCGAACCTGATGCTGAGCAAGGAGCGTTGCTTGACGGCGTCCCGCGCACGCTGCCGCAGGCCGCTGCCCTGGACGATGCACTCGACCAGATGCAGAAGAAGGTCGATTCTGCACTTTACATAAATGTGGATGATGGCGTGCTGATAGAGAGGCTTTCCAGCAGGCTGACGTGCAGGGCGAGAGGCCACGTGTTCAACCTGAAGTTCAACCGCCCGCAAGTGGAGGGCATCTGCGACTACGACGGCAGCGAGTTGTACCAGCGCCCCGACGACACGCCGGAAACGGCCCAGAAACGGCTTGAAGTCTACTTCGAGCAGACCCGCCCCATAATCGGCTATTACCGTGACAAGGGGGTCCTCTGCGAAGTAAACGGCGACCAGTACATTGAAACCGTCACGTGGGAATTGCAAAACTGCCTTAGATAAGTGGTTAGTGGCTAGTAGTTAGCAAAGAGCTCCTACTAACTACTAACCACTAACCACTCAAAGAAATGGCTATCTACACGAAGACACCACAGCAGATCGAGCTAATGCGGCAGGCCGGGCGAATCGTTGCCCAGGCGCTGCATCTCGTGAAGGACCAGGTCAAGCCGGGCGTCACGACGCGGGAGCTTGACGAGGTGGCTTACAACTTCATAAAGAGCCAGGGCGCTATCCCGACCTTCAAGGGCTACCACCCTTACCCATCTATCCCGGCCTTTCCCGGTACGCTGTGCACCTCGGTGAACGAGCAGATCGTGCACGGCATACCAACCGACCGCGTGCTGGAAGAGGGCGACATCATCTCGCTTGACTGCGGGGCCATCTACCGGGGCTGGCACGGCGACTCGGCTATGACGGTGACGGTGGGTAAGGTAAGCCCTGAGATCGAGAAGCTGCTGGCGACGGGGCGCGAGTCGCTCATGCTGGGCATCGCGCAGGCCAAGGCAGGCAACCGCATAGGGGACATATCGAGCGCGGTGGAGAAGCGAATCAAGCAGGGCGACCCGAACTACGGCATCGTGCGCGAGTACGGCGGGCACGGCATAGGCAAGAGCCTGTGGGAGGAGCCTTCGGTGCCCAACTACGGGCCCGCAGGCAGGGGCGTCAAGCTGGCGGAGGGCATGGTCATCGCGATAGAGCCAATGATCAACATGGGCACGCACGAGACCGAGACGATGCCCGACTTCTGGACCGTGGTCACTCGCGACCGCAAGCCATCGTGCCATTTCGAGCATACAGTGGCGATTACATCAAATGGGCCGGATATTTTGACTTTACCCTAGGGTTATGATATAATAGGTGTTTGGTGCCCCCGGACATCAACGGAGTAAATGCGCTCCGAAATGGGGACACATCAGAAGGTTTACAAGCACTTTGGCAGAGAAAAACGAGGCGATCCGAGTCGAAGGGAGAGTAGACGAACCCGCTCCCAACGACACGTGGATAGTGAAGCTGGACAGCGGCCACATGGTTACTGCCCGCCTGAGCGACAAGCTACGCATGCTGCCTGTACGCATCATACCGGGCGACCGGGTAGCAATCGAATTATCGCCCTACGACCTGACCAGGGGACGCATAGTAGAGCGTATCAGGCAGATGAAGTAAGTAGGAATTTGGAAATCGGAATTTCGGATTGCGAATTTCGAATTTCCGGTAGGGACAGGGAGAAGTATTGACATGAAGGTAAGAGCATCTGTAAAGCCGCGTTGCGCCAAGTGCCGAGTCATCAGGCGCGCCGGTGTGGTAATGGTTATCTGCACCGACCCGAAGCATAAGCAGCGACAAGGATAGGACGAATTTGGGATTTGGGAATTCGGATTGCGGATTTTATTCCCATATCTGCTAAATCCGAAATCCGCAATCCGAATTCCCAAATGGAGGAATAGATGGCTAGAATCGCCGGCGTAGACATTCCTCGCGACAAGCGCGTGGAGATATCACTCAGGTATATTTTCGGTATCGGGCCGACAACGGCCAAGCACATCCTGGAGAAGACGGGCATCAGTCCCGATACTCGCGTGCGCAACCTGACCGAGGAAGAGGTCAATCGCCTGCGCACCGTGATAGATACGGAGCACACGGTAGAAGGCGACCTGCGCCGCCAGGTGTCGATGAACATCAAGCGCCTGGTTGAAATCAAGTGCTACAGGGGCATCCGGCACCAGCGCGGCCTCCCGGTGCACGGGCAGCGCACCCGCACCAACGCCCGCACCCGCCGTGGCACCCGCAAGAC
>JAXDKH010000213.1:0-24646 GCA_034667185.1 Chloroflexia bacterium
GGTTGGTCGCCCCGCAGACCATACACGTCCTGGTGTCGCTCTCGGCAGGCTGGGGCGTGCCCACGTTGTGCCCACCCACCGGACCGGAACTGCGGTCGCCCGTACGCCCCGGCTGCATCTGCCCCCCCGCCGCGGCACCGGCTCCCGCGCTTGCTGCCGCTACACCCGTCTGCTGCCAGTTGGACGACATCGGCGGAATAATCTGCACCGGCACAGGCTCGTCCAGACCGGGTGCGGTGTAGGGCACGCCCAGGCAACGCCTCAATTCGCCCTCAAAGTTCGGTGAGGTCTGCGGCCTGGCGTTCATGTCGCGGGACATCGACTTAATGATAAGCTGCTCGGTTTGCAGGCTCACCTTGGGGTTGAAGTCGCGCAGGCTGTTAGGCGTCGTTGCGGGTGTGGGCGGCCTGCCGGTGAGCAGGTGGTAGAGCGTGGCCGCGAGCGAATAGATATCGGAGCGGGCGTCGGTCTGCCCCTTGCCGAACTGCTCGAACGGGGCGTAGGCAGCCGTGCCCATCGACATCGTGTCGCGGCGCTTGCCTTCCTTATACGTACGGGCTATGCCGAAGTCTATCAGCTTGATCTGCCCGTTGGGCATAATCATTATGTTGGCGGGCTTGACGTCGCGGAAAATGATGGGCGGGTCTTGAGTGTGGAGGAAAGTGAGCACCTCGCACACCTGGATGCCGTACTTGAGGGCCTCCGCTTCGTCCATTGGCTGCCCGTGCAGGCGGTCCAACCGCTTCTCAAGCGACTCGCCGGGGATGAGTTCCATCACCAGGTAGGGACGGCCACCCTCAGTAAAGAAGTCGGTCACACGCGGGAGGTTCCGGTGCTCCAGGTCGCTGAGTATCTGGGCCTCGCGCCTGAACGCCTCCAGTAGCTGCCGCCGTTCCTCACGCTCGCGCGCGCGGTCGTCCTCGCTGCCGGGGCCGGTGTGGACCGAGGGCTGCGACTCGAGGTCGGTGCGCATCTCCTTGATGGCTACGTGGGCGCTGTTGTACTTAATGTCCTCAGCCTTATAAACGGCACCCATGCCGCCACCGCCGATGACCCTTAAAACCCGATAGCGACCGCGCAGCATGTAGCCGATCGGAAGGAACTCGTACATGCCCACATTATAGGTTGCGGCATTAGGCGTGTCAACGGCACGGAATAGGAAAGGAGTCCTAATACGGGGGTGTCCAGGGGTCCGGTGGGGAATTTGGGAATTGGGATTTCGGATTGCGTATTTGCTCGGATACCTACTAAATCCGCAATCCGAATTCCCAATTCCCAAATTCCTCCTACGTGTATATAAACTCATAGGGTGGGCCGGAGAGAGTCGCCGTTGCACCGGGAGCAATGGAAACCGTCACCTTCAGCGGAAGCAGCTCGGCTGGGGTGCCGGAATCGGGGAACCATGTGCGCCCACGCCTGATAACGATGAACAGCCCATGCTCATCGCCCAGGGCGGTGAAGGTGTCACTGCCTTCGCCGTCATAGACAGGCAGTCCTTGAGCTTCCAGGAATTGGGTGGTAGCCTTGACATCCTCTGTTGCTAGCCCGATTTCACTGATGCAGAGGATGCTACGCTGGTCGAATGGTAGCTGCGAATTGTCCGGGAGAGCGTGCCGGGCGATAAATTCAAGGATGTTGCCCTCGGGGTCCAGAAAGTAGCAGGCGTGTGCGTTCCAATTGGCGAAGTTGAAGCTGTCCTCACCTGAGAGACTCCTGAGGAGTGGTACGCGCCCCGATATCCACGCCTTGGCTTCTTCAAAGCGGTCCGGCGGGACGTTGAAGGCCACGTGGTACTTTTGCTCGTTAGAGAGTTGTGATTGTCTGAAAACAAGCTGGGAGCTACCGACCTGTACCGACAGTGTTCCCTCCAAGGCAGTCGCCGGTAGACCCAACACGTCCATATAGAACTGGCCGAGAGCAGGCAGGTCGTTCCCTTGCAACTCCAATTGGATGATCTTCATTGCCATCCCCCACAACCATATTGCGCCACGCGTGCAAATAGCCAAAATCACGGACACCTGCTAGCACGCCCATTATAGCAGCTCTCAAAATGGTCACTCGCGCATAGCTAGGGCAATCTGCAACAACAGGTAATTCGTAATTCTTATTTCGTAATCAGTCATGCGACCTCGGCGGTACTCGGCGCGTATCTCTAGTGGATGGCGCGGCCCCACCGTGTTAAGCGGATTGCGGTTGGGGCCTGCGCTATTGCCCGGATCGCCCATGTTGCCCCTGGTGCCGCTTGGTACTATACTGAAGGAGTAGGGGCAATAGCCGCCTCTACGTGTGCTTGTCGCGAGCGTGTGCTCGACTGGAAAGAGTCTCATGAGTATTCCTAATATCAATCGTGTGCGGGAGCGCACCAAACGCGAGCCCACCGGCCCTGCACCTCGCCGCGGCATGTCGCGCCTGGTCTGGATTTTGGGCGGCGTGCTGCTCGCGCTGATCATCATTCCGTCCATATTTGCCGAACTGGTCACCGACTGGATGTGGTTCGGCAGCCAGGGGTTATCCGATGTCTACACCACGCGCTTGTGGCTGGCCCTCGGTGTGCTTGCGGCGGGCACGGTTATCGCCTCTATAGTACTGTGGCTCAACTGGAGCCTGGCGGTCCGCATTATTCGACCCTCTGTGATCTACACAGGGCAGCGCGACCCTGTTCCCTGGGGCCTCGTGCGCGTGGGTATCATCGCGGCGGCCATCATCGTGGGCTTCTTCATGGGGCTGTCGGCGTCAGGCGAATGGCCCACCATACTGCTCTACTTCAACGGTGGCGCATTCGGGCAGACCGACCCCCTGTTCAACAACGACATCAGCTTCTACGTGTTCGGCCTCCCCTTCTTCTCCTTCCTGCGCGGCTGGGCGCTGGCCCTCCTGGTGCTATCGGCGCTGGGCACGGCAGTCATCTACCTGGCCGGTACGCTACCCCAGATCAGCAGGCAATCGGCGGACATCCTGGCAACCAACCGCAACCGCCCCGGCTCACCCGGTATCAGCGTCACTCTCGATCCCAAGGCCGGAGCGCACTTAAGCGTGCTGGGCGCGCTCTTCCTGCTGCTGATAGCTGTTGGCTACTGGCTAGGGCAATACGACCTGCTCTACTCGTCGCGTTCCGTAGCGTACGGGGCGGGCTACACCGACGTGAACGCCAAGCTGCCGTCGCTGTACATCATGATGGGCGTGGCCGTGCTCATGGCGGTGCTCCTGCTGGTCAACCTGCGGGTGCGCACGTGGCGCTTGTTGGTTGGCGCGGTGGGCATCTGGTTGGCGGCCCTCATCCTGGTTAGCGGCGTGTACCCGGCGTTCGTCCAGCAGTTCGTGGTCAAGCCTAGCGAGCTGGACAAAGAGCGCCCCTACATCCAGAACAACATCACCGCCACACGCCAGGCGTTCGGGCTGAACAACTTCCACGAGCGCGAGGTACCGGCAGTCGAGACGGTCAGCCAGGCCGAAGTGGCCGCCAACCGCGACACGGTCGAGAACATCCGCCTGTGGGACTACCGGCCCCTGCTCGCCACCTACGGCAACCTGCAAGAGATACGCTCCTATTACTCTTTCATCGGGGTGGACATAGATCGATACAACCTCGGCGGGAAGCTGCGCCAGGTCATGATCTCGGCGCGTGAGTTGAATTCGAACGAGCTCGGCGACCAGGTACGTAGCTGGCAGAACCAGCGGCTAGTCTACACGCATGGCTACGGCGCGGTAGTGTCGCCGGTGAACGAGATCGTGGGCGAGGGGCTACCGGACCTGCTGGTGAAGAACATCCCGCCGCAGACTGATGTGCCCGAGTTAGCCCTCACCCGCCCCGAAATCTACTACGGGGAGCAAACCGACGACTACGTCTTCGTGAACAGCGCCGCCCAGGAGTTTGATTACCCCTCCGGTAACGAGAACAAGTACACCGAGTACGCGGGCAAGGGCGGCGTGGCGATGGACAACTTCCTCACCAAGCTGCTGTTCAGCGTGCGCTTTGGCGACGGCAACGTGCTGCTCAGCGACTACATCACGCCGCAGACCCGCGTGTTGTTCCACCGCAACATCCACGATGCCGTGCGCCAGTTGGCACCGTTCCTCATGTACGACCACGACCCATACCTGGTGATTGCCGACGGCAGGCTCTACTGGCTGCAAGACGCCTACACCTACAGCGATCGTTACCCCTACTCCACGCCCCACCCGCGCGGATTCAACTACATCCGCAACTCTGTGAAGGTGGTCATTGACGCCTACGAGGGCGCCGCCACATTCTACGTAGCCGATCCCTCGGACCCGCTGGTGCAGGCCTACCGCCGTATCTTCCCGCAGCTTTTTAAGGACATCTCCGAGATGCCCGCGAGTGTGCGCAGCCACGTGCGCTACCCCGAAGACCTGATGAACTACCAGGCGCAGATGTACGCTACCTTCCACATGACTGATACCCAGGTCTTCTACACCAAGGAGGACGTGTGGAGTATACCCTTCGGTACACAGGCGGAAACTTCCGCCCCGCTTGAAGCTTATTATGTCAACATGCAGCTACCCGGCGACAGCAAACAGGGCTTCATGTTGATCCTACCGTTCACCCCTGCCACCAAGGACAACATGATCGCCTGGATGGCCGCCAAGAGCGACGGCGAGGACTACGGCGACGTGGAGGTCATACGCTACCCCAAGCAGCAACTGGTGTACGGCCCCAAGCAGATAGAGGCCCGCATCGACCAGGACCCTCTCATCTCGCAGCAACTGACACTGTGGAACGCCAGCGGCTCCGACGTCATACGAGGCAACCTGCTGACGATACCTATCGGCAATTCGGTGCTCTACGTGGAGCCTCTGTTCCTCAAAGCCACGGCGGGTAACTTCCCCGAGCTAAAGCGCGTAATCGCCGCCACAGGCAACCGCGTGGGCATCGGGGCCGACCTGAACGAGGCGCTACAGGTGGCGTTCAATCTCGCCCCCGGTACCATCATCGGGGCTGACGGTGGGGGTCCGCAACCCACACCCGTGGCCGGGCAAACCCCGCAGCCTGGGGCTACTCCGGGCACTCGCACCCCTGTGCAACTCACCCAATCGGCGCGTGACCATTACGACCGCGCGCAAGAGGCCCTCCGCAACGGCGACTGGACCACCTACGGCGACGAGATAGATGCGATGAAGGCCGACCTGGACCAACTGGCTGCGGTACTGGGCCTGCCCGGCTCGACCCCCTCACCGGCCACTACTCCAGGGGCTACGCCTACCACGCCGTAGCCAAAAGGAACAGAAGGGAGCAGGGTACGACAGCACTTACCCTGCTCCCTTCTGTTTGCCACAAGCTCCCTGTATCTAGCCCACCTGCTTGTGCATGGCGGGCTGAGTCGCCCCTATTGCCCCAGCGCAGGGATGACACCCAGTTGCTGCATCAGACCGAGATTGTCGAAGACGCTCCAGTGCCGGTAAGCCTTGCCGCCGCGTATCTCGCCCATGCTCATGCCCGTCGCATCTACGCTGCGCCCGGTCGGCGGGATACCCATCAGTTCGCCCTGGTGGGTGCCGGTGAAGTGGTCTCGCCAGGCGGCTTTCTGGCCGTCGCCTTCGCCTTCGATAATGATGTCGCTTATGCTCCACTCGCCATCTGGGAAGGCGGCAGCGTACATACCGATTACACCCTTAAGCGTCTGCAGGTCAAACGGCGTCGGGATTGGCAGTCCGACAGAGTAGTCCTCGTACGCCGGGTCGAAGAGGGCATCGAGCTGATCCAGATCGTGGCTGTTGAACACATCATATATCTGCTTTATCAGGGCTGCGGATTGTTCTTTACTGTTGTCCATGTGAAGGCCTCCTGTTAGTTGCCGGTCCATCTGTGGCACGGCATTGTTGATTCTCAATATCCCTGTTCTACACGATGAAGGTGTTCAACCTACAGGCCAATTTGTGCTCATTTGATACTCACTTTCGGTCCAGAACGTGAGGCAACACCGTGCCGAAAATGCCAAAGCTGTGCCAAAGTGGGTAAGCAGGACCCTGCTGGTTTTTGTCATTCTGAACGCAGTGAAGAATCAGGTGGGTAGGGAAGAAGTGGAAGTGGAGCAGCGAGTGGCCATACGACCCTTAATACTCAGTTGCAACGGAGTACGGCTGCCATCTGATTCTTCGCTTCGCTCAGAATGACAAAGGGAAGCGTGGTCCTGCCAGTTGTCTTTTCCCTGCAAGATGACCCATTCAGAATGACAGAGTCCGTGCGGGCCTTTCACTTGGCCTTGCCTGCTGTCCCGGAGGACGCTCTCGATCTCTTCCATTTCACAAGCTATTGTGATATAATTCACACAAGAAGCTGGTACGTCTTTAGCGCATGGGAACAGTAACATGGACGAATTCGTAGCCGAAGAGATTCTTGCAAAGTTAGACCGCATAGCCGAGCGCCGCATCCAGGAAGGCATAGAGGCAGGCGCGTTCAGCAACCTCGAAGGCGAGGGCAAACCCCTTCAGATCGAGGACAACCCGTTCGTGCCCAAGGAATTGCGCGCGGCCTTCAAGGTGCTGGAGAACAGCGGCTACGCACCCGACTGGATGACGGTCGCCCAGGAGATAGACGCCGACCTCGCTACGATCAGGCAGAGGGCGGACGACCACTTTGCCTTCCTGAAGGCCCGCCTGGCGCAGATAGGCAGCGACCCCTACGCGGTGAAGCGCCTGCGCATGGAAGTCGACCGGCTGAAGGCGCAGCACCAACGGGCGTCGGCGCAACACTCAGCGGCGATTGTAGAGCTAAATAAGAGAATCGCCCTCTTCAACCAGATGGTGCCTATATCGTCCATCCTGAAAGTGCCCATCTCCCTCGAACTGGAGATGGAAAGGTACGAAGCGCGAGTACCCGCCTACCTTACCTACGCCCGTTAAATAAGCATCAGCCGTTCGTTCACCTCTAGGGCCATCGCCTCTTGCTTTAGCTCGTACTTCATCCTATCCACAACCGCAAGGATATGCTCCAAATGTCGGTCCAGGTCCGACTGGGTCACGTAGCTGGTGACGATGTAGACCGTCTCGCCCACGAGACCCGCGTTCTCGCTCTTCCACACTCCCTGCGCGCTGTCGCTGGTAGCCCCACCGAACAGGTTCCCCAGCAGCGCAAGCGCCTCCTTCACGTAGGTACTGGTATCAAGCTGTTGGTCCACGTCCACAGTCGTAGGAATGTATACCCGCACCTGGTTAGTGCGCTTGAGGCGGTCCACCAGGGTCGAGACGACCTCAGAAATGGCGGTGGGTAGGTTGCCGGTAGTGGCCTGGGCGGGTGCTGGTAAGTCGTCCAGGTAGGGAACGTCGAAGTCGGCGTATGGTGGCGTGGGCACACCACTGTGCTCCGGTCCCGGGCGGTTGCTGACTATGTACAGGCTGGTCCTATCGGCATGCAGCAACTGCTTCAGCCGAGCCGTGAGCGCCCCAAGCGGCTCCGCGTCCGAGGGATCGGGCGAGGTCACAATAACGATCTGGTCTGTGCGCTCCAGCAGATAATCGAGCGAGGCATCCAGTTCGCCCGTGAGGCCAATTACCAGGTTCGGATAAGCCAGGATGAGTTGGTCGAAGAAGATAGAGGCTTGTAGCCCCGCCTGGGTATTTGCGTCGGCGTCCGGCATGACGATCTCGAAACCCCCGGCCTGCGGGTAACGCTGCAAACCGGGCAGAATGTCAAACAGGTCAGCTAATCGAGAGCTATCAGGGTACTCGGTGTAGGCCGTGGCGCTCTGTGTGGAGGCGTTCAGGGTGAGGGACATGGCCGTGCCAATCGTAGTCACGCCCGCACCGCGCCCGTTACCTATCACCAGGCAGACCCTGTTTGCCATGCCGTCGTCATTGCCGAGCCTCTCCGTGGTTGCCCGCAGACGTTTCGCAAGGACGCGCGCCAGCTCCAGGGCGACACTATTCTCCATCTGCAACAGGTTGAGGAAGTCCGCGCTGCTTATCTCTAACAAGACAGCCTGGGTAAGCGCCGTTGCCGTAGCAGTCGCCAAGCTATTCGGCCCTGAGAGCAATTCGATTTCGCCCAGCAGGTCGCCTTCCTTGAGATACGCCAGGCTATGCTTCTCACCGGTCACCGGGGAGATGCGAGTTACCGCCAACATGCCACTCTGGACGATGAAGACGCTGGTCGCTGGGCTTCCCTGCCGAACTACTTCCTCGTTGCGGGAGAACTGCCGCACCTGCATGCGAGAGGCGAGTTCGCTCAGTTGCTGTTCCGGCAGCCCCTTGAACAACGGAAGTTGCCTGAAGTAATGCGTCGTCTCAGTTTCCATTACTTTAACCTCACGTAAGGCATGCTCCGAATTGTCTCAACTCCACCGGGCAGTGTCATTTCTTCGAGTGCGGAACCATCGTCTGCAAACGCTCCCACGCGTCCACGTGATGGGTGATACGTATCGGGCGACCGTCCTTGCCCATGAAGGTGTGGAGGCTGCTGCCCTCGGTAAGTAGCTTGCCGTCGGCGGGGCGGTCGATGCGGTAGGACAGTAACAATCTCACCCGGCTCAACTCCTCCACCCAGGTGCTGATCACAAGCTCGTCGTCGTAGTGGGCGGGGGCGTGGTAGCGAACCTTCACCTCCAGCACCGGCAGGAGCACGCCTGTTAGCTCAAGCTGGCGGTACGTAAAGCCGAAGTGCCGCATGAACTCGGTGCGTCCCATCTCCATCCACGCCAGGTAGCTGCTGTGGTGCACGATGCCCATGGCGTCCGTCTCGATGTAGCGGACGCGGAAGGTGTGCTTGACGACCAGCGGGGCTTCGTCGGACGCGGGTGCAGTGTCCGGCATGCTATACCACCCCCGCCACAGGAGGTGCCGCCAGCTTGATGTACCGTTGCACGCTCTTGCGGTTGCGGCTATCGGGGGCCAGCCCCAGTATCAGCAGCAGCTTCTTCTCGTCCGCGCCAGCCTTTGCCTGCTCCACCGCGAAGGTGTCACGTAGCGACTGCGGCGTCACCCGCTTGGTGATGCCCGCCTCCTCGGCCACCCGGTCCACCATCTTGTTCACCGACTGCGGCAGGAGGTTGAACAGCCGCGACACCGGCTCGAACTCGGCCACGTAAGCCTGGAAAGCCTCGGTGAACTCCAGGTTAGCACCCAGCTTGCGCTCCTTCTTCTGCGAGCGTATGTCATCATAGTAGATGTACACGACGGGCTGCTCAGGATCGCCTGCATCGACGTGGTCCACCTTGAGGGCCAGCAACTCGGTACGCGTCAGTCCCAGCTTGAGCAGTAGGTAGACAATCAGGGTGGTGCGGGAGTTCTCGGAGCGTGCGGCCTCGAGTATAGCCTCCTGCTCGGTGGGAAAGAGCACCTGAGGGGTCTTCAGCGGTATGTAGTCTGGGAAGAAGCTGTCGGCTGGGTTCTTCTCCAGCACCTTCTCCTTGTTCACCAGGTAGCGGTATAGCCCCTGCAGCGAAGTGAGACGCCGTTTGCGCGTAGACTTGTTGTTGGCCTGGCCCAGGAAGTTAGCCAGGTCGGTCTTCTCGATCCGGTCCAGCGTCTTGTTGCCCAGCGACGACTGGAAGAGCGCCAGGTCGTACATATACGAGTCGATGGTGTTGATGGGCCGTTTCTGCTGCTCCAGGTGCCGCTTGAACCACCACCGGGCCACGTCCAGGCTGGAAGTCGGCCCCAGCGCCGGGATATCGGCCACCGGCTGCATCAGCTCCCCTCTCGCGCTTATCGTGAAAAGCTCTGCCTGCACGGGCCGCCCCGCAATAGCCTCTGCTTTCGCCCTCCGTTCATCTTCTTCGCTGACACGCACAACCTGCCCGCGCACACCCTGCTTATCCATAATCGCCTCCTACTTTTCCACAGTTCGCCTGCTACGGCCCCGATTATATGTCAAGTTCATGAGGATTGCAAGCGATATGTCGCGTGGGGAATTTGGGAATTGGGATTTCGGATTTGCTCCGAATACTACTAAATCCGCATTCCGAAATCCCAAATACCAAATTCCTCTATAATGTCTGGTGAGTTCTGTTGCTAATCAGGCTGTGCCGTTGCGCAGGCAGCTATGGGCTGATGGGCTGCTGGCTGTGGTGACCCTCATCTGGGGGTCTACCTTCGTGCTCGTGAAGGATGTCGTCGAGCAGGTGCCCGTGATGACCTTCCTGGCCGCGCGATTCGCCACCGGAGGTCTTGTGCTGGCGCTCGCCGTGCTACTCCTGCGTAGGTGGCGGGGGCTGACGATGCGCGAGCTTGGTTGGGGTGCGATAATCGGCACGGCGCTGTGGGCCGGGTACGCCTTCCAGACGCTCGGCCTGCAAAGTACGACAGCCAGTAAGGCGGGCTTTATCACGGGGCTGTCGGTAGTGCTGGTGCCGGTGCTGGGACTGTTTGTGTTGAGGCACCGTCCGGGGCTGTGGGCGTGGTTGGGCATCGCACTGGCTACCGCGGGGCTGGGTCTCCTGAGTCTGCGGCTGGACGAGCGCGTAGATGTGAACCGGGGCGACCTGCTCGTGCTGGGTTGCGCCGCCGCTTTCGCTACTCACATCGTACTGGTCGCCAGGGCAGGCTGGGCAGACCCACTGCGCCTGACGACGGTGCAGGTGATCGTGGCCGGGCTGCTGAACGCAATCAGCGCAGTGCTCTCCGGACAGCAGGTGGCAAGCATGAGCCAGGAGGTATGGGCCAGCGTGGTCTTCCTGGGTGTGGCAGCGACCGCGGTTGCCTTCCTGGTACAAGTCAGCGTGCAGCGCTTCACCACCGCAACGCATACGGCCCTCATCTTCACACTTGAGCCTGTGTTTGCCGCCATCTTCGGCTCATGGCTGGACAACGATGTGCTCACGTTGAGTGGCTGGATCGGGGCCGGTCTCATCCTGACAGGCATGCTGGTTACCGAGCTATTGCCATACCTGATCAGGAGAAACGCAGCGATATAGTGGCAGCGCTCACAGGGACGTGCTGGCAGCCGATTTCTAACAACCGCGGAACGAAGCCCCTCTTTGTCATTCTGAACGCAGTGAAGAATCTCGTCCTCCATCGCGATGTTCCCACTTTCTTTCCAAGGGCCGCTGGCATAACCAGAAGAAAGGTACCCCTTTGGGTACTGGAGGACGAGATTCTTCATTGCGTTCAGAATGACAAAGAGGGGCTTCGCTCGTGTAAACCGTGCCGAAGGAAGAAGTCGGGAAATGTAAAGTTACCGCCACATTGAGGCCGCCAACAATTTCGCACTTCAAGGCCATTGCCGCTATAATTGGGTAGCCAAACTCCTCGAGTAGAAAGAGTCTCCTAATCATGCAGTCATTAGCTATCGCACCTACGTCCGCGCCAGCCAACCTTCCCGTGGTCCACTTCGACAGCATTGCCAATCGCCGAGCCGCGCGGTATCACATGACCAACGACCTGAAGCTGAAGACCCGCGACGACGCCGTTCGCTTCATCAACGAGGTGGGGGTGGCCCTCCTCTTCCCCGGCGACAACATACCATTACCCGACCTGTGGAGCGCCATCAACGGTAAGGAGCGCCAGTTGCCCAAGCGCCACCACGACTGGGCACTGGGCAAGACCTGGGAGTGGAAAGACCAGATTCCGACCCGTAAGGAAGCATGGTACGGTAAGCTGGTCCGTGGCAAGCCCGCTTTCGTGGCCCTGCGTGATCTGCCAGCCATCTACGCCCTCTCCAGCAACTACGGCGAGATTGACGACTATCTTGAGGCTTACCAGGACGGCCTGCTGAGCCAGGAAGCCAAATCTATCTACGAAGTTTTACTGGCTGAAGGCCCGCTACCCACCAGCACGCTAAGAAAGGCGAGTGGCATGGGCGGCGGTGGCGACAACGCGCGCCGCTTCGAGAGGGCCATCGTGGAGTTGCAGACGGACCTGAAGATCGTGAAGGCCGGCATCTCCGACTCGAACCGCTGGAAGTACTGCTACATATACGACCTGCTGCTACGCTGGGCTCCCAACCTTGCCGAAGATGCGCGCAACTACAACAGCCGCACCGCAATGCGCCATCTCATCACTCGCCACTTGCAGAGCAACCTCGCCGCGCCCCCGCTGCTGTTCCCCCGCCTCTTCGGTTGGGACACCAACGTCACCCTCCGCATCATTGACGAGATGGTACAGGACGGCACGCTCCACCAGTTGCGAATGCTGAAAGCCCCCGGCCTAACAAGCCGAGCCAAGCCCGCGCCGGAAGGAGAAGTTTGGGTGAGTTTGGACGATGGACGATAGACGATGGACGATGGTAGGAGATGCTATCGTCTATCGTCTATCGTCTATCGTCTAGCCCGCCGCCTTAGGTGCTTGCTGTAGCTCTTCGCGGATCTTCAGCCAGCGAAGGATGTGAGCGCGGGTCAGCATGCCCACTACAGCGCCGCGCGTGTCTACAACGGGTAGCTGGTCGAAGTCGCTTTCCATGAGGGTGTCCATCACCTTTTCGAGGCGGTCGGAGGGGTGGGCCACCCGCAGTTGCTCGCCGCCGGTCATCACGTCGGCTGCCGTCACTGTGCCCCACTCCTCCTGGGGTATGTCCTTGATGTCGGAGAGGGTGACGAGGCCCACCAGGCGGTCATCCTGGGCTACCGCCAGCACGCGCAGGTTGCGTGGCAAGATGTACTGGCTCAACAGGTGGGCTATCGTGTAAGTGGGCGCGACGAGTGGAGGCGACTGTTCCATCACCTGCGCAACCGTGACGCCTTTCACTGCATCGCGCACGCGTACCCCCGTCACGCTCTGCTGTGCGGCGTTCAGCAAGAACCAGCCTATGAAGGCCAACCACAACCCATCCCAGTTGTCGAGGAAGAAGGCAAGGTACAGGCCGCCTGAGATAAAGCCGTAGGCCACCAGCTGCCCGATGAAGCCTGAAATCCGCGTGGCCCTGTCGTAATCGCGGAGCACGCCCCAGATGATGGAGCGCAGCACGCGCCCGCCGTCCAGTGGGAAGCCGGGAATGAGGTTGAACACCGCCAGTATCACGTTGATTATGGTCAGGTAGAATAGAACGCTGGCTGCCCATGCCCCTACGTTGCCCATGGATGGGGTAACTAGCACCCATAGCAGCAGGAATAGCCCCGCTAATCCCAGGCTGGTAATCGGCCCGACCACGGCTACCAGGAACTCGTCGCCCGGCTTCTCAGGCTCCGACTCGATGTTGGAGGCCCCACCGAACATGTAGAGCACAATGTCGTGTACCTTCATGCCGCGAGCCAGAGCCACGAATGAGTGGGCTAGCTCGTGCACGAGCACCGATACGAAGAGCATGAGCGATGCTACGAGGCCGAGCCCCCAATAGACTAGAGGGCTTTCCTGGGGCATCCTGAGGGGGAACCAGGAGCTTGCCAGGCTAAACGTCATCAGGAGCAGGATGAGGAGCCAGCTCCAGTGCAGCTTGATGTCAATGCCGCCAATCCTGGCGATCTTGTATACGCCTGTCCTCATAGCAAACACTCAGCCAACGCCGCCCCTGTAGAGCGTAAGTCGCGAGCAAATAGCGAGTCGGGCAACACCATCATGGGCGTTACGTCCGGGCCTGGTCCGGGAGTTCCCCGTAATAGCCGGGGTAAAGCGACCTGTCGGGAAGCTTGTACTCCACGTCGCCCAGCAGGTACCGCTTCACGATGTTGTAGTCCTCGATGGGCATCTTCTTCTCCAGGAACACCAGCACCGTGTAAGCAATCTTCTCGGCGGTCTGCCAGTCCATCCCGGACGAGTCGTAAATGGCCCTGGTAAGCTCGCTAAACATAGGTCTTTCCTCCCGGCTTTGTGAGCAAAGTTACAAATAAGATAACACACGCCCGCACCCCACGCAACGGCGGCTGAAATGTGAAACGTAAACAAATCCGCAATCCGAAATTCCAATTCCCAAATTCCTACCTAATGCAAGGCTTATTCCACGGACTCTGTCCCGCGAGAGTTGGGGCCAAACTTGGTCCAGAGCCGCCGTCCCACGAACAGCCCGATCACCAGCGCCATGATGAGGTAGATGACCGGGCCGAGAGGAGCTAGCCAACCTTCGACCTGGCTCCAGTTGCGGCCCAGGAAGTATCCTGCGAGTATGAGGCCGCCGTTCCAAATCGCGCTGCCAATGGCGGTAAAGAGGAGGAACCGCCCGTAGTGCATCGAAGCGAGGCCCGCGGGCACCGACACAAAGGAGCGCATGCCCGGTATCACCCGCGCCACTAACACCGCGTAGTTGCCGTGCTTGGCGAACCAGGTGCGCGAGTTATACAGGTCCGACCTGGAGAGCAGCACCCATTTGCCATAACGGTCCAGCCAATCGCCTATGCGCGTCTCGCCTCCCCACCGCCCGATGCCGTACAGGATGCTTGCTCCCATCAGCGAGCCGACGGTCGCCGCCACAATCGCCGCCACCAGGTTGAAGTGCCCACTTGCGCTCAGACTGCCCGACAGCGGCAATATCACCTCAGAAGGTATAGGAGGAAAGACCGACTCCAACGCGATCAGCATCGCTATCCCCGGATAACCAACCGTGGCAATCACTTCCGTCGCCCAGGCAATCAACTGCTTTATGAGTTCGCCCATGCGGCCATTATACCGGAGTGAAGCGTGCAACGTGAGGAGTGACACGTAACGCGTAACACGTAAAGCGGCTCAAGGGACTGAGTACCCTAAGAGCCGCTTCTTTGCCTATTTTAGCTTTAGGTGTTACGTGTTACGTGTTAGGGAATCCCTAAGGGCGTGGTGCCGGTACCCCGTGCATGCCGAGCGTAAGGGATATCTCGCCCGCGTGCATCAGGTCGTGCTCCAATACGTGCCAGACCACCCAACTGCGTGTAAGGTCGTAATGGTCGCCGCGCCATTCGTGTGGGAAGGTGTGGCGCATATCTTCAGGCGTCCAGGTGGACAAGCGCTCGAACATGAACTGCCAGGTCGCGTCCATACCCTGCACAATCTCAGCGGCGCTGTACGTCGGTGCGTCCGGCTCGTCCCAGGGCATGTACTGAGCGATCTCCCCGCCGCCTTCGCCCATGAAGTCGTGGAACCAGTAGGCCCGCGCGGCCACCACATGCTGAGCCATCTCGCCTACGGTGCGCTCGTTGGCCGCCGCCCGTAAGCCCAACTGCGTACTATCCAAAGGGACAAGCGCGTCTCTTACCTGGCCCAGGAACTCGCCCCAGTTCTCGTAAAAGAGTTGTGTGGTAGAAACATCGTCGGCCATTTCTCGTCCCTTCATTAGCCCAGCAGTTGAAAGCACGGGCTACGATTACAAAGTCCCCCTACGGGGACTTCTCTCTAGTCGGCTACGCTCTCGGCATATGTTACAGTTCTTCTTCGTCCGGATGGTCGTCCACGTCCAACCCGCGGTTGTCGGGCGCGCCTATGAGCACCTCGCGGGGCTTGCCTTTGTTCTCGGAGTTGGCGGCCGAGATGAGGCCCATCTCCTCCATCTGCTCCACAAGGCGGGCCGCCCGGTTGTAGCCAACACGTAACTTGCGCTGCAGCATAGACACCGATACGTAGCGGTTGCGCTTGACATGGTCGATTGCCTGCTCCAGTAGCTCGCTGTCTTCGTTGGCGTCGCCCGTGCCCAGCCACTCCGGCATCGGCATCGGCTGGACCACCCCTTGCGCTTCGGGCGGCGTGTCGATGGCCTCCGGCGAGGGGAGTTGCTTGCGCCAGAAGTTCACGATACGGTCCGACTCCGCGTCCGACACGAAGGTGCCCTGGATGCGCACCGGCTTGCTCTCGTCGGAGGCGGTATAGAGCATGTCGCCCCGGCCCAGCAGCTTCTCAGCACCCGGACCGTCCAGGATCACCTTGCTGTCCACCTGCGAGGTCACCGCGAAGGCCGAGCGCGCCGGGAAATTGGCCTTAATCAGGCCCGTCACCACGTCCACCGATGGGCGTTGCGTAGCCACTACCAGGTGGATGCCGGTAGCACGGGCAAGCTGCGCCAGCCGGCAGAGAGAGGTCTCAACTTCCTCCGGCGCGGTGAGCATCAGGTCGGCTAGCTCGTCGATGATGATGACAATATAAGGCAGGTGCTCCATCTTTATGTCGGGACTCTCGCGCATGAAGGTGCGGTACTGCTCGATATTGCGGAACACCTTGCTTATGCCGTCCTTGGCCTTCTGCCCCTTGGCAAACAGCTTGTAGCGCCTCTCCATCTCCCACAGCGCCCACTTCAACGCCTCCACCGCGGTGAGGGGCCTCTCGCGGTCGGTCTGCCCGCCAGAGGCGCGAGACTTCGCCTGCGCGTCCTTGTCCATGCGCACGTCGGTGACCACGGGGCGCAGCAGGTGCGGTATGCCGTTGAAGCCGCTAAGCTCCACGCGCTTAGGGTCGATCATGAGCATGCGCAGATCGTCGGGCGTAAACTGCAGCAGGAAGCCGATCACCATCGAGTTGAGGAAGATAGACTTACCACTGCCCGTGGCCCCCGCCACCAGCAAGTGCGGCAACTTCGCCAGGTCGGTGACCACAGGGTGGCCGTGCGTATCGCGTCCCAGGCAGACCTTCAACCGCGCCTTCGACCCCGCGTATACCTCCGACTCCATCAGCCCGCGCAGGCCCACGATCTGAAGCGAGGCATTTGGCACCTCTACCCCTATCCGCGACTGTCCGGGGATGGGGGCCTCAATGCGTATGTCGGGTGCAGCCAGGGCCAGCGCCAGGTCTTTGTCCAGCGACGTGACGCGGCTCACACGCACGCCCACGCCAGGCTCAATAGCGAACTGGGTGACGGCGGGGCCGGTGTTCACCTCGCGCACTGTAGCCTCGACGTTAAACGACGCCAGCGTCTCCTCGATTACCTTGATCTTGGCCTTGATATCGACCTGGCTGACCTTCACCTCGCCCAACGTGTCGAGCGTGTTAAGCGGCGGCAGGTTCCACACGTAGCCGAAGGGCGACGCGGTCTGTATCTGCGGGGCCGTGTCGGGCGCGCCTGCAGCCGACTTCGCCCTCAGCTTGTTGATCACCGGCTCGGCCTTGGCCTTCTCCGTCGCTGTAGCTTCAGCAGGCAGGACGACTACATGGGCAGGCTCGTTTTCCAGGTGGTGCGTTGGAAGCGCCGGGATTGCAGGATTCTGCTCGTCGTCCTGATCCGCCTCCGCCTGCGCGGGCATGGCCTCCTCATCGAAGGCCAATTGGCCGTTGATGCGCACCGGGCCAGGGCGTCCCGACCCACCCACGGATCGAGCTCTAAGCAGTTGCGACACATGGCTGCCCGCTCGACCCAGCGTCCTTCCGGCAAAGCGCCCCGCCGACAGAGTCGGCTTACCCACTCCGCGAATGAACTGGCCCAGCGACACACCGAAAGCCAGCATGAAACCCAGCAGCCCCACAGCTAGCAAGACCACCCCCGCACCCACACGAGTCAGGTAGTCCGAGAGCAGCGTCGAGATGGCGAGGCCGAGGTAGCCGCCACCCTGCCCCGCATCGGCGGCGCGCTGGCCCTCGGCGAACAGGTGGAGGAAGCCCATCGCACCCAGCAGCATGAGCGTGACGCCCAGTGGCACAAGTGGGGAGGTCCAGCGCGACCCGGCCTTTGCACCCACGAGCAACAAAATAGCACCCAGCCCGACGCTCACCGGCACCAGCCAGGCCACCACGCCGAAAAGTTCCGCCAGCACGCCCCCCATGACCGCCACAACACCCGTGTTTCCGCCCAGCCACGCGTAAAGCCCCACCGCGCTGAGGGCAGCGAGCACCAGCAGCAACAGACCCACCATCTCGCGGCGCAGGTGAGAGGGCAACTCTAAAGGAGGCCGTCGTTGTTTGGGCTGGAACTGTCTGGGTTTGCCACCGCCGGAATAATTCTGCGGCCTGGCGCTGCTCTTGGAGGAGGCGGAGCGAGTGCGCGGCTGGCCTGATTTGCCCCCCTCGATCTTGGTCCAGGTAGGACCTGGGGGCTTGCTGGATTTCCTGGCTGCACCTGCGGGCATGAAGAAGACCTCGTGTAAAATAGTGGGCGTTGAGAGCCAAATTAGCACGTATGTTTCGGGGCTGCCACTATTATACTACCGGCCAAAGACGTTGTGGAAAACTCAAACTTGGGCCCGGTTGAGATCGTAGACGGGCGGGACGTCACATGAATTGAGGCACACTTTATGCGCCAAGCAGGAGGAAGGAGGGCTTAATATTGCTGAACCGCCTGCCTTCTTGGCTACAAGCTATCGTGAGGATCCTCGTATTCAACGCGGTCGCAAGTTTGGTGATGGCTCCCTTGCTGGATGTGCTGCCCGCCTATTTTCTATTCGGTGTTATTTTCCTCGCCGGGTTGGCTTTCCTCTGGTGGAACACAGGCAGGGACAAACGGTCCATCAGAATAGCAGTTCTAATGGCTTTGCTGTCTGCAACAGGCACGTTTGTCCTTTATGGCGTAACGCTCCAGACGCGCGATGCCGACAATTACTTCACGTGGATACTGGCGGGAGTCGCCTGTTTGGGGGCATTCTTCCTCATAGCTTGGTTGCTACCCCCAGCTGACGAGGATAAAGCGACCACACCTAGCGAATAGACGATTTATTCTTCAGGGCAGGCTCTCGCAGGCCACGCCGTCGTGGTCGCCGTCTAGCCTGTGGGGGTCGCTGCCTGGGCCTCCTGCCGCCTCGAAGAAGACCTGTGCTTCGGCCTGGGTGGCAAAGTCGCCGCAATCACGGTCAGGGCCGTTGGGATCGTAACGCAACGTGGTAGACCCACCGGGTACGGTGGTATCAGAGGCTGCGGGTGGTTCCGCTACTGTAGAGGCCGGTTGAGCGGCAAGAGTTGCGGTAGCCGCGGGTGGCTCTGTAGGCCGCGAGCAGTCGCCCCAGAGGCCCAGCTTCTGCTCGCGAGCCACCATTTCGGCCTGTACAAATGTCGCCTCATACTTCACGTCTGGCGGGAAGGTCGCGATACGAGCATATCCCTGCTTCACCAGCTCCAGGTTGAGCATCACCGGACCCGATGAGGTCTCGTACCACACGTAACGCAACAGGCGCCCGTACCTGTCCGTCTCGGAAACGTCCTTCTCCATCAATAGGCGCTCACCCACCGGCGCAAGCAATTGCTCAACTTTCTCGGTCGCTTCCTTTCCGTAGCAAGCCGAGCCCTGGCTGGTCTCAGGCGCATCCATGCCAATCAACCTGACCCGCGCCTGCCGTCCCTGAACAAGCACCTCAATAGTGTCGCCGTCAATAACGCGCACCAGGCTGGCAGACTCCTGCGCAGGTGTTGGAGTGCCTTCCGGTAACAGGGTTGGTGTTGAAGTAGGAGGTGTGGCGGGCGCTGTTGGAGCAACCGTCGAGGAGCCGGTGTACGTGGGCAGGATTACGGCAGCGGAGGGAGTAGCTGGAGGCTCAGCGGGCGTGGTGAGAAGCGTCGGAGCCTGAGTGGGACTGGTCGTAGCTGTCGGGACCAGAGCAGGCGTGTGGCGGACCAGCGCAGCGGAGGTAGGTTGGGGTAGCGTCCGGGTTGGAGCCGTTTGGGTAGTGCGACTGGCGGCAACCAGCAGAACGCCGAGCACGAAACCAAGCCCCAGCAGGATACGTTGCCTTCCTGGGCGTCGTGATGCGCTGGGCTTCGAGGTGGATTTTGACATCTGCAAGACCAGCCTTGACGCTAGTTGTTCGCAGTTTCAACGTTGACTGACCAACGACGGGCGTCGGCCTTGGCCCATATTTCGGCTACTTGTCTAAGTCCTGACCTTCAACAACCAACAGCGCGGGTATGTACCGCCTAGTCACCTATTCGCCCGGCCGAGTACCCGTCACCTGCCTGGCAACACGCAGCAGCAGGTGCGCGAACGTGGTATTTATCACCTCGAACATCTGCTCCTCGAACGACATCTCCGGTATCCACTGCACCACGGGGCACTCATTATCGTCGTTCAGCCTCGATGTAGCGAGACACAGTACGTCCCCCTCCCCGGTGTCCATCACAGGCACCAGGTCGCCGGGGAAGAAGTCGTCGGCGTTGCGCATCAGCTCGGTGGCATAGACCACGTTGGGTTCGCTGTCCGCCGGCACCCCCAACCCAAACACCACCAGTCCGCCAAACGAACCCGCTCCGTAACGCTGGAGATATTCCCGGTAGGAGTCGGGGAAGGTAACCGCAAGCTGCTGCTCGGCCACCCACACTTCCTCAAAGGGCACCCCGCCCGCAAAGTTCGCGTACTCGGGGAACGCATCAATCAGTTCAGCAGCCTTGCGTATACTAGCCATAGCTTGCCCTTCGGGAGTGTTGAGTTATTTATGCAACTCACAACTCATAACTCATAACTAGAGTTCAACGATGACAGGGAGCACCATCGGACGGCGCTTGGTCTGGTCGTAGAGGTACTGGCTCACGGTATCGCGGATCTTCTTGTTGAGGAAGTTCCAGTCGGGTGAGGTGGCCTGGGCACCGTCTGCGTGCGTCAGGGCGGTCCGCACCCTCTCCTTCGTGTCGTCGAGCAAGGCCCCCGCCTCGGCAGCGTACACGAAGCCACGCGTCACGATGTCAGGGGTAGTCAATAGCTCGCCCGTCTGCCGGTTGATGGTCACTACCACCAGCAGCACGCCGTCGCGGGCCAGTAGTTGCCGATCGCGTATGACTACCTGGCCGATGCCCCCGACGCTCAGGCCGTCCACGTAGACGTTGCCCGACGGCACCCGCCCCGCTATGCGACCTTCATCCCGGTTCAATTCGACCACGTAGCCGTTATCGACCAGGAATGTATTCTCCGGCGGCACCCCGAGCGACTGCGCGATCTTGGTGTACATCACCAGGTGGCGGCGCTCCCCATGAATAGGTATGACGTACTGCGGGCGTAGCAGGTTCAGCACCAGCTTGTGCTCTTCCTGGCTGGCGTGCCCAGAGACGTGCACCTGAGCGATGTGGCTGTAAATGACCTCCGCGCCCTTCACGAACAGGTTGTTTATGACCCGCCCCACGCTCGTCTCGTTGCCGGGGATGGGAGAGGCCGACAGGATGTAGGTGTCGCCTGGCTTCACGCTCCAATGCCGGCTGTCGTCGTTGGCGATGCGGGACAGGGCCGACGTCGGCTCGCCTTGCGCCCCCGTGCAAATCACCAGCACCTCGTTGTCGTACAGCTTCCCGGTGTCGCCCACGGGTATCACCAGGTTGTCGGGTATCTGCAAATAGCCAAGCTCCACCGCGACCTGCACGTTGTTCTCAAGGCTCCGGCCCAACAACGCCACCTTGCGGTTGTGCTTGTAGGCCAGGTCCAGGATCTGCTGCACCCGCGAGATGAGCGAGGCGAACGTTGCGATGATTACGCGGCCCGGTGCGTTGGCGATAATTGGGCCAAGCGTGCGCCCCACCATCTGCTCGGAGGGGGTGTAGCCCGGCGTCTCCACGTGCACGCAGTCGCTGAACAGCCCCAGCACGCCGTCGTCACCCAGCCGCTGCAAGGTAGCAAAGTCGGGCGGGTAACCATCCACCGGAGTGGGGTCCAGCTTGAAGTCGCCGGTGTGCACGATGGTGCCTATAGGGGTATGAACGGCGATCATGCTGGCGTCCGGTATCGAGTGGCAGGTGTGGATGAACTCCACCCGCATCTCTCCCAATTGGATCACGTCACCTGCGTGCACCTCGCGCAGGTCAGCGCTCTCCAGCAGCCCCCGCTCGCGCAGCTTGTTGCGTATCAGACCCAACGTCAGTGGCCGCGAGTACACCGGCGCGTTTAGCTGGGGCAGCAGGTATGCCAGCCCGCCGATGTGGTCCTCGTGCCCGTGGGTGATGACAATGCCCCGGATACGGTGCTCCTTGCCCTCCAGGTAGCTGATGTCCGGGAGCAAGAGGTCGATGCCGAGCATCTCCTCCTCGGGGAAGCCCATGCCCACGTCTATGATTACGATATCTTCGCCGTACTCTACTACGGCCATGTTCTTGCCGACCTCGCCTAACCCGCCTATGGGTATCATGCGCACGAACTCGGTCGTGGGCTGCGGGTCGAGATAAGCGGTTTCTACTCTTTGCCTATTCATTGTTCCTTATGCGCGAGGCAATCTGCGACACAAGCTCGGCCCTGTTTTCGACCCCACTGTGAATGGGGATAGTGTATGAGTGCGCCTGGGTGTGCAGGAACCGCAACATGGGGTTGCCAATCTGGCTGTCCACTTGCGGCCTGTAACTTTCGCGTACTTGCAGGGCGAGAGCTTGCGGCTCGGCCTCGCTCTCCTCTTCTTCGTTGTTTGTATCGCCCGGCACCATGTCCGGGGTGGTTGTGTTGTTGTCGGTTTCCGCCGGGTCTTCTTCACCCAGGAAAAAGCGTGCTATGCGTCCTCGCCGCTGCTCGGTCTTAAAGCCCGATATCTGCGCCCACGGGTAAAGCAAGTCCAGCCCGCCGATGCTGGTGTAACGCAGGCCCTCGGCGGTGACAAAGTAACGGCTATTGATCTCTTCAAGCAACGTCCAGGCCACCAGCGGCGCAACTAGAGCAATCCCGACCATGAGCAGGGCCGACACCCACTCCGCACCGTCTATCCCGCCATCCAGGATAGTGACCAGGCTCCACACCGCGAACACCTCCAGGCTGAGCACGCCGATCAGCAGGACGATCCCCTGCCGCCTCCCGTCACGCGACATCCGGTACTCGTTCGATACGGAGGAGGTTAGTGCCTGGGCTGGCGCTGGATTCGGTTGCGCGTCAACATTGGACATGGGTGGCTTGCTACCTTACAGGTCGAAAAATGACATCTGCTTGTACTGTGACCCCGACTTCTTCTTGCTACGCCTGGGCGCGGGCTTGGCCTTAGCTTCTTCAGGAGTGGCTGACTGTACCTGTGGGGCTGGCACCGCATCTACCTCGCTCGTCGGCACGTCCTCCGCAGGCGAGTATTCCGCAGTGACTTCCCGCACCGTGGAAACGTCCGGGGCGCTCGCTACAGCTACAGGTGCCACCACTTCCTCTACGGCAGGAGCATCAATCACCATGCCGGTGGCCGGTTGGTTGATTATCTCTGCCCTGGCTTCCTCTGCCGCCTCTACCCTCTGTTGCGGCTCGACCATCATGGGGCGCGTGGACAGGCTGTGCGCCGCCTCTTCCATGAAGAGGGGCAGCTTTCGAAAGTCGTCGCGAATGATGTCGGCCAGACTCGCCTGGTGCAGCCCGGCAGCCGGGTGGTACATCGCCACGCAAAGCCGCCCCTCTACAACCCGCGCCGTACCGTGGATCTGGCTGATGCGCTCGCCGGGGAAGAAGCGCGACATCGAATGCCTGCCCAGCGTGACAATCACCTTGGGGTTGATGAGGGCAATCTGTCGCTCTAGGTAGGGGGCGCAGGCCAGTTTCTCGTCCGGTTCGGGGTCGCGGTTGTTGGGCGGGCGGCACTTGACGACGTTGGTTATGTAAACTCGCTCCCGTTGCAGCCCCGCGAGCGCCAGTAGCTCGTTGAGGAAGGTACCCGCCTGCCCTACGAAAGGGCGGCCCTGTTTGTCCTCGTGATAGCCCGGACCCTCACCTATGAACATCACGTCGGTACGGACGTAACCTTCGCCGGGCACGGCGTTGGTGCGCGTCTTGGCGAGGCGACATAGCTGGCAGGTCCTGACCTGGGCTTCCAGCTCCCTCATCCCCGACAACCGGGGCGACGCACTCTTTCCGCCCTCTCCCTCGGACGCGGTGTTCGTCATGGGCCTATTATACTAGATTCCCGCCTGCAGAGAGCGACCTCCTACACCCTTTCCCGCCAGTAATCGAGCGTATCCCGCAGCGTCTGCTCGTAGGGAATGGTAGGCTCCCAGCCGGTGGCTTCCTTGAACTTGGTCGCGTCGGCCCACAGGATCATCACGTCGGAGGGGCGTAGGCGGGTGGGGTCCACGCGCACTTCCACATGCACCTTGGACATGCCCAGCAGCATATCCAGCACTTCCTGCATGGTGCGAGTGTTGCCGGAACCGATATTGTACACCTCGCCCGGCCTGCACTTCTCCAGCAGCAGCCAATATGCGCGCACCATGTCGCGCACGTCGGTGAAGTCGCGCTTGCTCGTCAGATCGCCCACATGGATCACCGGCTCGCGCTTGCCCTTCTCGATCTCGGCTATCTGCTTGGCGAACGAAGAGTCCACAAAGTTCTCGCCCCGGCGCGGGCCGCTGTGGTTGAAGCCCCGCGACACGATGCTCTTGATGCCGTAGCTCTGGTGGTACTGGTAGGCCAGCATCTCCTGCGTGACCTTGCTCACCGCATAAGGCGAGAGTGGGCGAAGTGGGTTCTTCTCGGTCATGGGCACTTCGTCGGGATAGACCATGCCATATTCCTCCGACGACCCGGCAATCTGGATGAGTGGGTCTATCCCGGCTGCCCGGACTGCCTCAAATATGTTCAACTGCCCCAGGATGTTGTCCTGCAACGTGGCAGAGGGGGAGTTCCACGAAGTAGGCACGTGGCTCTGCGCGGCCAGGTGGAAAATGCGGTCGGGCCGCACGGCACCAATCAGCTTATGCACACTGAACGGGTCCAGCAGGTCGCAGTCTATCAGGTTGACCTTGCCCTCCTGGAAGGCGTGCTCAATCGTATCGACGCTCGCCACTCCCGGCTCGATCATGTTCACATGCAGGCTCGTGTCCTGCATGTGCTCCAACCTGCTCCGGCGGCGATAAATGCCGTAAATCTGCACGTCGGCGTGCTCGGCAGCCAGGAACTCGGCCATATGACTACCCGCGAACCCGGTGATGCCCGTTACCAATACTCTCAAAACTTACTCCTTCAAACTTTAGTCACGTCATTATAAGGCATGTGGACGATGGACGATGGACGATGGAC
>JAXDKH010000214.1:0-5397 GCA_034667185.1 Chloroflexia bacterium
CGCGCTTCCCTGTTCCAATTGATTGAGACGGTAAGCACCAGCACGGGTGAAGCGACCCTGGGCCGCTGGCTGAAGCAGTTCGCTCCGGTCGAGGTCGTACGCCAACGGCAGGCTGCGGTGGCCGAGCTAGCCCCGCAAATAGACCTGCGGGACGAACTTGCCCTGCCCGGCAGGCTATTTAAGGAGAGGCCCGATCCCGAACCATTCCTGCGGTGGGCCGAGGGCGAACCCTGGCTGGCAAAGCGACCGTGGCTGCGTTGGGGCGCTGTGGCAGACGTGGTGTTGCTGTGGGTAATGCTTTTCGCGCACTTGTTTGGGCTGATTGATATCCCTCTCTACCTGGGGCTTGCCGCTATAAACCTGCTCGCTGGCCTGTCTATAATAAAGACCGCATACCAGATTATGGCTACCGCTTCCACGCAGGAGAAGGCGTTCGGGCAGTACGCCACCATGTTTGCGCTGCTGTCGGGGATGCGTTTTGAAAGCCCCCTGCTCAAGGAGATGCAAGCCCGGCTCCTCGTGGACGGTGAGCCTGCCCACGTGCTGATGCGCAGGCTGCACAGGCTGACTACCTTCACGATACCTCCCTCGGCCCAGCTCTACATTGTGATCCAGGCGTTCACGCTGTGGGACGTACACCTGCTGGCCGCGTTCGAGGGCTGGCAGGCGAAGGCGGGTAAGAACGCCTGCGAGTGGCTGGATGTGCTAGGGGAGGCAGAGGCGCTGTCCGCCCTGTCGGTGCTCTCACATGATAACCCCACCTGGGTCTTCCCCGACGTAGACACCAACGCCGAAGTGCTGGACGCGAAGCAGCTTGGGCACCCGTTGATTGCCCCTGGCGTGCGCGTGGACAACGATGTGCAGGTGGGGCCGCATGGCACTTTCCTGCTCATCACCGGCTCCAACATGTCGGGCAAAAGCACCCTGTTGCGGGCTATCGGGGTGAATATCGTGCTGGCGGGTGCGGGTGGGCCGGTGTGCGCCATGGCTCTTCGGCTACCCCCGGTGGAGCTATGGACCAGCATGCGCGTGCAGGACTCGCTAGAAGAGGGCGTAAGCTATTTCATGGCCGAGCTGCGGCGGCTCAAGCAGGTGGTAGATGCGGGCACGAGGCTGGCGGGTGGCGACCGGCGGCTCTTCTACCTGCTGGACGAAATCCTGCACGGCACCAATACCGCCGAGCGCCAGGTCGCTGCCCGCCGCGTGGTCATGCACTTGGTGGAGCAGGGCGCGCTAGGGGCCGTATCGACCCACGACCTGACCTTCGCCGACAGCCCGACAGTGGCAGCCGCGGCCCGCATGTTTCACTTCACCGAGACGTTCAGCACAGGTCCCGAAGGCCCACAGATGACCTTCACCTACAAACTGCACCCCGGCCTCGCCACCTCCACCAACGCCCTCAAACTGATGCAGATCGTGGGGTTGGACCTGAGTGGCGATAGCAACTTGTGAGACGATGAAACCGCAAAGGCGCAAAGAGCGCAAAGTACACCAGTGATTGTGGGGGTGTTCCTAGCAAAAGGACCAGGGTACGACATCACGTACCCTGGTCCTTTTGCTATCCTCTAAACCTTATCTACTTAGCTGTACTTTGCGCTCTTTGCGCCTTTGCGGTTTCATCGTCTCCTAACGATAAGGAGGTGGCATGGGGATGGCCCAGATGCCGTCGTTGGTGGCGGCCAGTAGGGTTTCTACCATGCCGGGGTGGGCGGTTGGGTCGTGCGGGGCCAGGACGAGAGCGTTTACCGCGCGGTCGTCTATGCCTTTGGTGAACGGGGTCCAGCTTTTGCCGCCATCGCCTGAGCGGAAGACGCCGAGGCTGGTGAGGCCCGTATCGCTGGGCTTTGCCATGGCCGTGTAGAGGATGGGGCCGGGCTTGTTGTATTCCTCGGTGTAGAATGCGTCCACGAAGAGGGTGGTAAACCAGGAGTAGGCCGTGGGGTCCTGGTCCTGGGGCACGGGGCGACTCAGGAGGGTCCAATCGTCGCTCTCAACTGGTAAGAACCAGATGCCCTGGTAGGTGGTCATGTACAGGCCGCCGTCGTCGGGCCGCCCCACCGAGCCGGGCACGTACACCATAACGTCAGGGGCCTGGAGGACGTCGTCCTTCACCCTGGGCGTGACATCCTTGAACGTGTTACCGCCGTCCGTGCTGCGCAATATCTGGCCCGACCCGCCTTCGCTGACGAACGCCACGAAGATCGTCTGCCCGTCGGGGCTGGCGGCTATTGACCTGGGATCGAGGTTCTCCACCTTCGCGGCGGGCAGCGGGGTCCAGGTCGCGCCCGAGTCGGTGGTCCTGCGCACCTCACCACAGGTCGCAGCAAAGGCTTCCGAGGCGCTGGTGGCCGTGATATGCACAGCGTCGAGGCCCGCCATCTCCTGCCAGGTCTGCCCGCCGTCGGTGGAGCGCGAGCTAGCAATAGGCAGGCCGCTGGCGCACCCGGTGTGGCTGGTGACGTACATTACCTCCGCGCTGCCCAGGGCCACGTCAGTCGTGCGCCCCACCAGGTTGACGGTCAGTTTCTGCCACTGAGTGTAATCGTAGCTGCCTTTCCACACGCCGCCCGGCCCGCCTACCAGCACCGTATTGTCGCCGCCTGGCATGACCGCCATGCCGGTGATGTTGGTGTTGGTGCCGGTCATGCCCACTGCCACCCAGCTATAGTCAGGTGGTGGCAGGGTAGGCACAGGGGTGCGGGTAGGCGTGGCCGTGGACGTTGCGCGCGGGGTGCTTGTGCGGCTCGGCGTAGGGGTGACGGCAGGCCGGGTCATGCTGGGAGGTGCCTGGGGAGTGGTCGTGGCCTCGGCGGTAGTTTCCACGGTGGCGATGGAGTTGGTTATGGGGGACTGGGTGGCGGCAGGCTTGCGGGGTTCGGGGCCGCATGCCGTCAGCAGGACCAGCGCTAGAATGGCTGCGACCGGCGGCGCGATGCGTGGCGATAGTGGGCGTGCGTGCTGTGACATTAACCCTGTTCTCCTCATATACAGATGCCCGTTTTGGTCAGTCTACCGTAAAACTCCGCACCCTCACATGGAGTTGCACATGGGAACGATGAAACCGCCATGCGCAAAGAACGCCAAGGACGCGCCAAGAGTATTGAGGCTTGGAGAGTACAAAAAGGACCAGAGTACATGCTGCTGTACTCTGGTCCTCTTACTTAGCACCCGCCAGCCCTAAACCTTGGCGCGTCCTTGCCGTCTTGGCGTGATGCGTTTAGATATTCCTACTTCTTCTTCTTGCGCTTGGCGGACGTAGCTTTGCCGGAACCAGGTATAGGCGTCGATGGCCCGGTGGTGGCGCGGACGGCTTTGGAGGAGCCGGGCATGTACTGCTTCTGGCGTTGCGTCTTCTGGTAGCGGGCCATCTCCTTCGGGAACGATGTGCGGTACCAGTAGGCCACATAGGCTGCGGCTAAAAGGGCTGCCAGCAGCCACAGGTAGAGCCAGAAGCGCAGGTTGAAGAAGTCGACCGGTGGGATTCTGAGTAGCACGAAAAGGATGCCCAGGACCGCTATCCACAGGAAGATGGGCGCGAAACGGTTGGCCGCCCTGTAGTACACCGGGTTGCTACGCTTCCACTGGGGCCGCCGCATGAAGTAGACATAACCACTGAGACCGAGCAACGCCAGCATCAGCACGAGGTAGACCCAGCCAAACGGTCCGGGCACGCCACTCTGTGCGGGGCTTGTGAGGAAGTTCCAGTCGAACGGGTTGAGTTGCAGGTTGCCTGCCCCGCCGCCACCTTCTCCCGAAAGCGGCACCCTGGCAGGCGTGGCGGTTGGCGTGAGAGCGCCTGTGCTTGTGACCTCAGTCGTAGCGGTAACGGTGCCTTCCGTTACAGTGGTCGTAGTGCCGGCTGTGATAGTCGCCGTGCCAGTTATGCCGGGAGTGGCGTTAGTACCCGTCGTGCCTGTCAGGGTGACGGTCGAGGTCGTGGTGGCCTGGGCCAGTACCGAATAGAGAGAGTGCGTACCGCCGTTGGAGCCTGTGATGCCTGCGGCCATGACGCTGGTATGCCCCTGCGCAAACAGGCCGAGGGCGACGGCCAGCAGTAGCCCAGGCAATAACGCTAATCGCATTCCGTAATGTGCCTCCTGGAACGAAAATGTAGTAAACGGGAGCACTTTACCCAATAGCTGTACCAGGCAAAGTCCTTTCATTATAGCAGCATGGTGGAGGAGGAAGCAAACGGACGATGGACGATGGACGATGGACGATGGACGATGGACGATGGACGATAAAAGAGACGGCACCGTATCATGTCAAGTATTTTATCGTTTGGTGGGACTAACCACTAACCACTCCTACCATCGTCCATCGTCCATCGTTCATCGTCCAATGTGCAATCTCACCGGCTTATTGACAGGCCAGTGTATACTAAGTACGGACTTCGAGGAGAGACATAGCTGTTCGCGGCCCTAGAAAGCTGGTCTGTGGATGGAAGTTGAGCGCGGCGCGCGCCTGCGGGACCTAACTTACGCGATTGTGGACGTGGAGACGACCGGCCTTTCGGCGCGTCTGGGCGACCGCATCTGCGAAGTGGCTGTGGTCCTCACGCGGGGTGGGCAGGTCGTGGACCAGCTGCAGACGCTCGTCAATCCAGGCCGCACGATCTCCTACGGGGCTTCCGCTGTGAACGGTATCACCGACCGCATGGTGAAGGACGCTCCACCCTTCCGCAAGGTCGCCTCCCAGGTGCTTGAGATGCTCGACGGCGCGGTGCTGGTAGGGCATAACGCCTCTTTCGACCTCTCGTTCCTATCCGCCGAGCTACAGGCCGCCGGGTACAAGCCCCCCGACAACCCCGTGGTCGATACGCTGGCCCTGGCCCGCCGCTGCTACTCGTTCCGCTCCAACAAGCTTGGTGAGGTGGCCCGTTCGCTCGGCATAAAGACCGTGGGCCTGCACCGCGCCCTGGCCGACGCTACCATCACCTGGTACGTGCTCAAGCATTTCATTCACGATTTGCAGACGCAGGGCATCTTCACGCTGGCCGACCTGATACGTATGCAGGGCGCGCTCACCCCTCTCGGTGGCTGGTTCAACTCGTCCATCCCGCCCCTCATGGAGTGGGACGGCAAAGACGCCTTCTGTCCGATCCAGGGCCTGCCGCCCATTATAGAGCAGGCGATGCGCGCCCAAACCGCCCTCCGCATCCGCTACAAAGGCAGTGACGGCCAGCACAGCGAGCGCGTGGTGGAGCCGCGCAAAGTCACCCTGCGCGAGACCGCCACCTACCTGGTAGCCTACTGCCACCTCAAGCACGAAGAGCGCACGTTCAGGCTGGATAGGATCGTGGAGCTAAAGGTAGTGGAGAGCGCGGTCGGCTAAAGTAATCTCCGGCTTAATGGCGTGGGTGGCAAAGGATACGATGAAACCGCAAAGGCGCAAAGA
>JAXDKH010000215.1:0-5149 GCA_034667185.1 Chloroflexia bacterium
ACCCCGCCTCGTGGAGGCCAGAAGCTGGAAGCACGGGGCCGCCATGATAATGGACGAATACCTGTGCATACGTTGCGGCCTGTGCTCGCAAATCTGCCCCACAAACTGCATCACCATGCAGCACTACGAGCCCAAGCTGGTCCAGGGCGAACTGTTGGTACCGTAGCGGGACGATGGACGATAGTAGGAGACGGAACCGCCAAGACGCCAAGTACGCCAAGTACCCGCCAAGGGTATGGTGGTTTGGTTCTTACTAACCACTAACCACTCCTACCATCGTCCGTCGCACGGCACGGGTTATGATATAATCCCACGGTCAGTGGTCATGCACAAATACCAGGAGGAAGCGTTGTGTCTGTAATGCGGCACGCCCGGCTTAAGTCTACCGTTTTACTTGTACTGCTGGCCCTGACGGTTGGAGCCCTGGTGGGCTGTGCTGGACCCACTGCTGTGACTGAGGGGGGCACTACCGGGAAGTACGACGTAAGAGTCAAGCTCGATCCTGTGCACTTGAATCCACCTGCGCTGGGCACCCTCTCCTTCGAAGTGAGCGACCAGACAAACGGCAAGCCCGTAACGCAGTTCCAGCCCGTGTTCGACATCAGCGACCTGATGCACACGATTATCATCCACAAGGACGGCACTTTCTTCCGGCATAGCTTCACCGACCGCCTGGTGCTGGGCTCCGCTAGCGTTCCCGCCGGGTTCCCGGAGATGGGCACTTACTATACCTGGACCTATTTCAAGCCCGTGGGAGCCGAGTTACAGACCTTCAAGACGAAGATAACAACCGGGACCGAGCCGGTCAGGGAGGCACAGGACGTAGATGTGAGGCCGAAGATCAACTATGGCCTGCGCGTCGAACTGCTGAATGGCGACCAGAAAGCCCGCGTGGGGCAGCCGGTGCAGTTTGCTTTCCGTGTGACACAGCGCGGCTACCCGGTGCGCGACATCCAGGCGTATTTCGGCGCGCCCGGCCACCTGTGGATATTGGAGTTACCTCAGGAGAGTGAAGCGGCGAACGCTGAGGAAGCACCTGACCTGGTGCCGGAACTCGACCACGAGATGGGGAGCGCCCAGTCGTACGTGCGGGCGCAGTCGGGCACGCAAGCGGGGCAGGGCGACCAAGGGCAAAACAAGAGCACCGACTCAGGTGTTCCTAACAGCGGCAATCTTGTGGGCAGCGACATGCTCGGCGGCGGCATGGCACCTACGCCTCCCGCACCGACTTACCAGCCCGGCGTGGCGACCGCGATTGCGGCTGTTACGGCTCAGCCCGTTTCCACGATGTTGCCCGTGCAGCAGACGGCACAGTCATCTGTAATAGGCACTCCCATCGTGCAGCCTGGCGTCGGCTACGGGCCCGAAGTAGCTTTCACCCATACCTTCCAACGTGCGGGACTCTACAAGCTGTGGCTGGAAATCCTCCACGGCCGCGAAGTCATCCTTACCGACTTCGTTGTGCGCGTTGAGCAATAGATACGCAGAGGAGTTTGATGCGACCCACACAGCAAGGCTCGGATGTTACCCCGGTTGCAGGCACAACTACTCGCAATATCCAGCTAACCGTGAACGGCAAGGACTATAGTGTCGAAGTATCGCCCAGGCGTACTTTGCTCGATCTGCTCCGCGACCAACTGGCGCTGACCGGCACCAAGAAGGTGTGCGACATGGGGCACTGTGGGGCCTGTACCGTCCTGCGCGATGGCACAGCCGTGCTATCGTGCCTCACGCTCGCCACTGCCTGTGACGGCGTAAGCATAGTCACGGTGGAAGGGCTAGCTGCACCAGATGGCACGCTGTCGCCACTCCAGCAGGCCTTCATCGACTGCGATGGTTTCCAGTGCGGTTTCTGCACGCCGGGCCAACTCGTTTCCGCTACTGCCCTGCTGGCGGAAAACCCCACCCCCTCCAGAGAGGAGATAAAGGCCTACATGGCGGGCAATCTCTGCCGTTGTGGGGCTTACAGCGGCATCGTAGACGCTATCGAGCAGGCCTCGCGCCAGGGCTAGGGCCTGGTCATCCCCAAACTTCCAGGAAGTAGTCAGGAGCTATCATGACGCGCGTCGTCAAGACCAAGATTGAGATAGAGGGGCGTGTCCACGAAGAGGCTGTCGTGGTCGAGCGAGACGAGCCGGCAGCCTGGGAAGCGGGCCGCGAGTTCGCACAGGTCGGCAAGTCAGCCAACCGAGTTGACGGGCGAGAGCGTGTAACAGGAGCCGCGCGGTACACCTATGACGTGCACCCGGCCGGCCTGCTTTATACCGCCGTCCTGCGTTGCCCGCACCCGCACGCACGCATAGTCTTCCTGGATACTACAGCGGCTGAGAATCACCCTGGTGTGCGCGCCGTGATCTCTAAGAACAACGCTCCTGACATCGGTTGGTACGGGGGCGCAAGTAAGTTGTTCGATGAAGAACTGCGCTTCGCCGGTGAAGAGGTGGCTGTGGTTGCAGCCGACGATGCCGACATCGCACGTGACGCGCTCAAGCTCATCAAGGTGGGGTACGAGGTGCTCCCAGCCGTACTGGACGTGGAGGATGCTGCTGCCCATGACGCGCCCACGATACACCCCAAAGGCAACGTGCTCCTGGACGATGACGGCCACCGGGGAGAGACTTACACGCGTGGTAGCCTCGACGAGGGCTTCAGGTCGGCGGACGTGGTGGTTGAAGGCACGTTTCGCACGCCGACTGCCCTGCACAACTCATTTGAGACCCACGGTTGCGCCGCCTCATGGGACGGTGACGAGATCACCATCTGGGAGTCGACGCAGTACATTTTCGGCGTGCGGGGCCGCGTCGCCAGTGCGCTCAAGCTGCCGGTTAGTAGTGTGCGCGTCATTTCAGAGTACATGGGTGGCGGCTTCGGTAGCAAAGGGCAGACCCTCAAGCACAGCGTAATTGCACCTCTGCTTTCGCGCATGACAGGCAGGCCCATCAAGTACATGCTCGACAGGCACGAGGAGAACCTGCTCTCCGGCAACAGGGGCGAGACTGTCCAGAAGATAAGGATCGGGGCCACACGGGAAGGCAAGCTGGTCGCCATCGAGATGGAAACGCTCTGCAACATCGGGGCTTATGGTACGTGGGCCGCCGCGGTCGACGGTCCCGCAAAGGAGCTATACAGCTGCCCCAATGTCCGCACGTACACCCTTGGGGTCCGTACCAACCTGGGCAGTCACGCCGCTTTTAGGGCGCCGGGGCACGTCGAAGGTACGTTCGGCCTCGAGTCGGCCATAGACGAGCTTTGTAGGCAGTTGAACATGGACCCAATCGAGTTCCGCAAGCTAAACTACGCCGAATCCGACCAGGTGTCGGGCAAGCCCTACACGTCCAAGTACTTGCTCGAGTCCTACGATCTGGCTGCAAAGCTGCACTCGGAAGCGGGCGAACCATCCCTCGAGAGCCTGCCACCGGGCAATTGGAAGGTCGGCACGGGCATGGGCAGCCAGGTGTGGAGTGGGGGAGGCGGCCCGCCCGCGCACGCCCTCGTCCGGCTAAACTCAGACGGCACGATAGAGGTTATTTCAGGCACGCAAGACATCGGCACCGGTATCAAGACCTCGCTTAGCCAGGTGGCCGCCGAGGTGATTGGGGTTCCGCTGGAGTCGGTGCGCTTCCGGCTGGGCGACACGCAGAAAGGGCCGTTCGCACCTGCCAGTTGGGGTAGCATTACGGTGCCCTCAGTCGGTCCCGCGGTGAGGGTGGCAGCCGAAGACGCTAAACAGCAACTACTGGAAATTGCCTCGTACTTCTTCGAGGTTCCCGCATCGCAATTGCAGATAAAGGACGGCTTTGTGACAATAGAAGGCCGCGAGGAGGGCAAGCGTAGCATAGGCGAGGTGCTCTCGGAGGTCGGCGACTACATGATCGTCGGCAAAGGCTTCCGCGGGCCTAACCCGGTCGAGCCACTACGCACCTGGGGCGCTCAGATAGCGGACGTTGCCGTGGACCTGGATACGGGGCGAGTGCGGGTGCTCCGCGTGGTGGCGGTACACGACGTGGGTCGCGTGCTGAATCCCAAGGGCCTTGCGAGTCAGTTCTACGGGGGGATATTGCAAGGCGTAGGTCTTGCGCTAATGGAGGACCGCGTCGTAGACGAGCGCACGGGCCTGGTAGTGAACGGTAACTTGCAGGACTATAAGGTGCCGACCATGGCTGACCTGCCTGAGATGATCGTGCGTGCCGTAGACATCCCCGACACCGCAGCAAATCACATCGGCTCGAAGGGTGCGGGTGAGCCTCCCATCATCCCAACGCCCGCGGCCATCGCCAACGCCATATATGATGCCACCGGCGTACGGGTGCGCGACCTCCCTGTCACTCCAAGGCGGCTCCTGGACTCCCTTGCGACGCAAGGACCATCCACAGCACAAGAGGAAAGTGGTTCCTGATGCAGACCTTCAAGTACGTCAAAGTTGATACGCTGGACGCCGCGGTGGCTGCCTTCGGTAGTGATGATGGGGTCGCGCTACTCGCGGGCGGCACGGACCTGGTGCCGTTGATGAAGGACGAATTGGTGAGTCCCCAGTCACTGGTGGACATTTCGGGTCTTGTTAGCCTGAACTATATCGAAGAGCGCGCGGGCAGGCTCCACATCGGCGCGACCACTAGCCTGACCGACCTGGCAGCACACCCGCTTGTGATCTCCAGGTATACGGCACTCGCCCAGGCATGCAGGCTGGCGGCCACGCCGCAGCTACGGAACATGAGCACCATTGCGGGCAACCTCCTCCAGCAGCCGCGGTGCTGGTACTACCGGGGTGAGCACAACTGCTGGCTGAAGGGCGGCGAAATCTGCTATGCTCGCAACGGCGAGAACGAGCTACACGCCATCTTCTTGAACGCGCCTGCTGAAAGTCGCTGCGTCAGCGTCCACCCGTCCGATCCCGCGGTTGCGTTGCTGTTGTTCGACGCAGTGGTGCGGGTGCACACATCGCAAGGCGAATCTGAGATACTGCTTCGCGACATGTACACAAGGCCGACGCCTGAGCGCCGCAACGCCGTTTCATTGCCTGCCGGCGCGGTCATTACGGAAATTGTGCTGCCGAAGCTAGAAGGGACACGGTCGACCTACCTCAAAGCGATGCCCAGGGCCAGTTGGGCGTTTGCGCTCGTATCCGTTGGCTTATACTTGCGGGTGGCTG
>JAXDKH010000216.1:0-6826 GCA_034667185.1 Chloroflexia bacterium
AGCATGACCGACGCCTCGGTAGGGCCGTTCTCGACGTAGCCCCCGCTTGCGATGATGTGCTCCGCGAGGCCCTCATGGTAGAGGTCGGCGGCGTGTTGGCTCCGGGCGCTTAGGCAAACACTCGGCCCGCCCTGGGGACCGTATGGATTGCACCCCAGCAGGATTATCACATCAGCAGGCGCAGCATAGTCTGACTCGGCCCCGATTACCACGTAGGCCAGGTCGCCCACCAGCCACAGGGCCATCATGCCGAGCAAGAGCAGCACCACCCGCCACGGTCTGGGCAACCTGCGACGTTTATCACCCATCGTTGCGCGACCGACGCGCCCGCAGCATCGATTTTAGCCCTCGGTAAGCGCGTCCCGCGGGGCTCAGCTTTATCGCGAAGTGGCGCAGAGACTCGCCCTCGGTGGCACCGATGCGGAAGAGGCGGTAGGGGTCGGTCTTGCCGGCTACGTTGAGGCCGGGCACGGTCGTGAACGCCGCCACCAGGCCGGCATCCCGCACGGCGCCCATCACGGTTCGGTTGACCGCGTGCTCGCGACCGTTGGGATAGCAGAAGATGGGCAGTGGGCGCTGCAGGTGCAAGGTAAGGTCGCGCCACGAGCCTCGCGCCTCCGACCTCACCCGGCCTGGAGCCGCCTGTGCGAGTATGGGGTGATGCCGCGTGTGCGGGCCGATAGCAACGGCCTCTGCTTCAAGGTCCTTCAGTTCCTCCCAGTCCAGCAGGTAACGCTCCTGATTGGGCTGGACGCCGCAGCGTTCCACAATCGCGCGCAGCAAGGCGTTAGCGTCGTCCTCCGGCAATCGCTCGATGTGCGGGACTATGCGGGAGAAAGCCTCGGCGCGCTCCTGCTTGTTGCTCAGCGGCAGCGTTCCCAGGCCCGCGACTTCCAACTCTTGCAACTCGGTACCTCTGATTGCGCGGTACAATTCGTCCCACCAGAAGAGGGCTGCGTGCTTACCGGCCACGTGCGTTGCTACGAAGAGAGTTACTGGCAGGCCGAGACTCCGCAGGACCGGCATAGCAGCATCCATGAAGCAGCGATAGCCGTCATCGAAGGTAATCACCAGGGACCGGCTAGGTAGGCGATAGCCCTCCTGGATGGCCCGCACCACGTCCCAGGAAGAGATAACGTTGAAGTGCGACGCTACGTAGCGCATCTGCTCCTCAAAAGCGGCGGGAGAGGCATCAATCAGCGAGTCGGCGAGGTCGGGGCAGCCTGGCTCGGCTATTCGGTGATAGGAAAGCACGGTGAAGCTGGACGCGGGCACTAGCTTACTACTCCATAGCGGCTCTTGAATAGCTCCTGGCCGAGAGGCGTGAGCTGCACTTCGTATCCGGTCCCCGCGGCGTGCGGGTGGTACTCAAAGCGGGCGCGCTCGAAGTACTGCACGTAGACGGGTAGCCCCGCGGTGGAAGTGTCTAGCAGCACGGGACTCACCGGGTAGCCGAACAGGTCAGCGCCGCCCGTCTCCCATGCTTCGTAGAAGACCGCGGGCACAGTCGCCGAACCGTCCCGCAGGGGAACAGTTGCACCTGCCAATGCGGGAGGCAGCAGTTCGACGGGTGCGCCACTTGCCTCTACTTCAAGCCCTAGCTTGCCTATTACAACCTCCTGAGTAGCTCCGTCCCCCGGCTGGCACTCCAGACGCGCGTACTCGAAATATTGGACCGGCACTGTGCGGCCACCAATGCCTCGCTCCTCGAACACGTCGCTGACCGGCTCGCCAAATACAGCCTCGCCACCGTGGGCCTCGTAGAACCTGTGAATCAGTTGGCCGGGCGGCTCGGTGGGGGGCATCACAGCAGGCGGCGTAGTGGAGAGAGGGGGCACCAGCCGGGACAGCACGCCGCGAGTGTCCAGGGGCACTGGGAGAAGGTAGGACCTGGGTGCGGCGGGGTCGGCGAAGGGCAGCACCGGCTCTTGCTCGTCGGCGGGCACAGTTGCAGGGACGTGCTCCACCTCGGCGTTGCGCGAGATCTGGCGCAGGGCCACCATGAGGGCCACTTGCAGCCATAGCATGTACAAGAAAGCCCCGTGCAGGAAAACGCCGCTCACCAGGTATCCAAAAAGCCCGATGCCAAGCCAGACCGCGAGTTCCGCGCCTTCCCGGTTCAGCATGTCCATGAAGCGCCGCCTAGCCTCGCGCAATGCTCGCACACACGCCAGCAGCAACCCCGCGAAGACCGCGAGGCCCACAATACCGTGTTCGGTCGCAATTTCCAGGTAGAGATCGTGCGGGGGTATGGCGCGGTTGTGCAGGGCCAGGGCGCTGCCTTCCAGGTAGTCAAGCTGGTACAGCGGGTAGTTCTCTCGGCCCACGCCCAGCACCATGTGGTCGGCAAACATGTCCACCGCCGCGCTGATAGCGCCCACGCGGCCACGGAGCGAAGCCTCGGTGAGAATAGCAGTCTGGTCGCCGCTGACAGCCCCTACCAGGGTGCTCATGCGCTCCAGGTAGCTAGTAGGCAACGCTACCAATACGAGCGCTCCCCCTACGAGGAGCAGCATGAGGGCGGGCAGGTTGGGGCGCTTAAACAGCAGGACCGCGAACATGGTAGCCGCCAGGGCCACCGCGTCGCCACGGGAGTAGGTAAAGACTATCGCACCGATTATGACCGTGGTGGCTCCTAAAGCTATAAGCTTCGCCAGCAACCTCCGGGACTCGAACACGAAGTACAGGCCCACCGGCACCACGATGAGCAGCAGTTGGCCGTAGTAGTTGGCATCACCTATAGTGCCGCCGGGCCTGGGTGCGTCCGAGCCACCGAATATCTCGCTGACGCGGAACTGGGCGAGGCCGCCGAAATCGCTGTCGGTATTGCCCGTGACCATCTGGAACAGGGTGAGCATGGACAGCAGCGTAGCCATGCCCAGCAAGCCCCACAAGGCCACTTTGAGCCTGCCCAGGTTCGTCAGCGCGTTGACTATGATCAGGTAAGTGAGGAAGTTGCGGGCGAATTCAACCAGGTTGGACGCCACCAGGTTGGCATCCTTGGCGTACAAAAGCCCCAGCGCCACCACCGCGGCATATGCCACTAACCAGAGTGTTACCTCGTCCTTTTTCAGCCCCTCTCGCCGGTAGACCACCCGGTACCCAAGCACCGCGCTCAGCATGATCGCCCCGGCGAATTTGGCCAGTGGCGGGAAGTTCTGGTACTTGACCAGGATGCTGAGCAGGTCGGCGTAGACGAGCACCACGTACACCGCCACGGCCAAATGCGGGCGGGCATAGATGAAGATGAGCAGGAAGGGGCTAATCGACAGCGCGATAAGCAGGTTCTGAGGCATCCCCAGTCCCGCCGCGAAGCCCACAAACAGCCCAACCAGCACCGTCACCAGTGCAAAGACCCTGGTGACCCCCGGATCGAGAATAGCGGGCGGTGGACGGAGAGTACGAACCTGCATAGAAATTTGGGATTTGGGATTTGGGAATTCGGATTTCGGATTTGTTTATAGTTCTTCTAAATTCGCAATCCGAGATCCGAAATTCCAAATCATCTATTCACTTCCTGGTTGTAGTAGGGGTGGAGGGCGCGGAGTTCGCTTTGGACGCCCCTGGAGCCTACCAGGTAGTCTAGGGCTATAGCTAGGAGCACGCCCACGGCCAGCCCGAGGGCTACACCAAGGGGTATATCGCGGGAGGGCACGGGGGAGCTGGGCTCGGTGGGCGGGTTCGCTAGCTCCAGCGGTTCCAGGTCTATGACGCTGTAATACTGGTGGGCTTTCTCTACGGTGTTGGTTATAGAGGAGTTGACGTAGAGGGCCAGGGCGTTAGGGTCGGGGCCGCTCGCGCTGACGGCGATTACCGAGGAGTCGGGCAGCACGTTCGCTTCCAGGTCGTAGGCCAGGGCGTCTTCCTGGCTGAGTCCGGCTGCCTCTCGCGCCGCTGCTTTTACATCGGCGGAAGTAAACGTCTGTGCCAGCGTGCCCGTGACGTGCCGAGAGCCTAACTGTCCCACGAGATCCACAATCGTCACAGTGTTGGAGAGCACCGCACCGGGGCGGGCGGCCACACGGGCCTGCACGCTGTACTTGGGGCTGCGCACCGTATCCAGCAGCGCGGCTCCACCCCCAGCCGCCAGCATCGCCAACAGCACCACCCACCAGTAGCGGGCGATTATGCGTAAATAAGTACCGACTTCCATAGGTCTATTACCTCATTGATCTGAAACGTGAAACGTGATGCGGCATATGTTATTGGGTACGTGATTGACCGATGCCTTGCTCGACAGGACCCTATTCCCCTTGTCATCCTGAGCGTAGCGAAGGATCAGTGCCCCGTGTTCGACTCTTCCGAGCGATGCAACAATGTTCCTAATGCCTCCATCATCCCCTGAGTTGTAGACTCTAGCATGCCACCTGATCCTTCGCTACGCTCAGGATGACAGGGGAAGTATAGTAGCTGCACAAGAAGCATAACTGCATTCCCGTACTCTATTGAGCAAACCGCATCACGTTTCACGTTTCACGTTTCTGAACCCGTTTCTCGTTGCCTCATCAATCTCTCATATAATTCTTCGACGTGCTGCACCATCTTGTCTACCGTGAAGTGGGCATGGACGCTAGCCTGGGCTGCCGCACCGAGACGATGGGCGAGTTCGCGGTCAGTCACAAGGCGGACCAGGACTTGCTTCAGTGCGGGCCGGTCTCCCGGTTCCACCAGCAGGCCGGTAGAGCCGTCTTGCACCACTTCCGGCACGCCACCAATGTTGGTGGCTACCACGGGCAGGCACATCGACATGGCTTCCAGCACAGCGACAGGCAGCGCCTCCTTGTGTGAGGGCAGAACGAACACGTCCATCGCGCTCAAAAGGCGGGCGATGTCGTCGCGGGTGCCGGTAAATAGCGCCGCCCCGTCATCCAGCATGCCCAATTCGCCCGCGTACCGCTCCAGCTCCGGTCGTAGCGGCCCATCACCTATTATAAGCAGCCTAACACGTGGGTGCGACTTGCGCAGTTCGTTGGCGGCCCAGAGCAGGTCGTCCTGGCCGCCCTTCTCAGGGCTTAAGCGACCTACCGTACCGATCACCACGTCTTCAGCACATATGCCGAGTTCCCGGCGGGCGTCCGCGGCCTCTAGCCCCGGCTTGAACCGCGATATGTCCACCCCATTATAGGTCACGTCAAGGTATCGTGCGGGGATTTTCTCCATCTCCATCACGAGCCGCTTGCTGGCCTCGGAGGGGACCAGTATTCGGTTGCTGAGGCGGTAGAGCAGGCGGTCCACCCAGACTTCGCGTTGGGCCTTTGACGACCAGTGCTCGTGGGCAATTATGACGGGCACCCCGGCGAGCTTCCCCAGCACGCGGCCCCAGGTGTTAGCGCCGAACAGGTGGGTGTGGAGGACGTGCACGGGCTGCTTCCGCATGTACCGCACCAGGCCCAGCATCTTGTGGCTCTCCCACCGGCTGTTGCGCTCCACCACCATCGTGCGTACCCTTGCTGCGTCGAGGAGGGGCTGGTAATTGCCGGTGGCGCGCGTGGCGACCACTGTGACGTTGAAGCGGGTTCGGTCGAGGCGCAGGGCAAGGTCAACCAGCACCTTCTCGGCCCCGCCCCGCCCGGTTACGTCCACCATCTGCACCACGTTTAGCTTCATGTACTTCTCTATCACTGAATTCGCGGCCGTGCAACAAGGAGGAGCCGTGCGTTCGGGCTCCTACCCGGATGATACCTGAATGCTGCCGGGTTGTGCTATGACCCAAAGGTTGTGCCGCCCGGTAACAAAAGTACCGCTGGTGGCGCGCTCCCGTACCTTTAGGCCATGCCAGCGCACGGGTTCATATTGTATGATTTTCGATAGATGAAACCGCCGACAACCAAGCCGCGCGCCTTACAAGCCATACGCACCGTAGACTCCCGGCAGACCGGCGGCCCGGAGGAATTGCTGCTGGCAAGCTCCCCCATCATGCGGGAGCGTGGGCAGTTCGAGCCGGTGATACTCCTCCTGCGCAAACCCAACCCCGCAGACCCGGAGCGCGACTTCAACGAGAGGGCCCGCAAGCGCCGCATCCCCGTACTGGCCCTGCCGCAAATGCGCTGGCGCCCACGCTGGCTCAGCACTTTGCCGCGCCGGATGGAAGTGACCCTTGTGCACGTGCACGGGCAACGCGCCAATTACTTCATCTGGCTGATGCGGAGGCTGTTCCCGCGCACCTGGGGGCGTCTGCCCCTGGTGGCGACAGTGCACGGCTGGGTGCAGGACAACTTCGTGCGCAAAGTCGTTACCAGGCTGGAACTGCTCACCCTGCGCGAGTGCGACCATATCATCACCGTTTCGGAGCTACAAAAAAGCACCCTGCTGGATATGGGCTTCAGCCCCAATAAGGTGAGCGTGGTGCGTCCCGGCATCCCCGACTTCGCGGTGGGACACAAGGCCACGCCGGAGGAACGGCACAGCGCCCGCGCCCGGTGGGGCATACCGCAGGATGCTTACGTTATAGCAGCAATTGGCAGGCTCTCCACGGAGAAACGCTTCGACCTGTACCTGCAGGTGTGCGCAGTCCTGGCCGAGCGACTACCGGAGGCCGTCTTTCTGCTGGTGGGTGGCGGCAAGCAGGAAGCTAACTTGAAAGAGCAAGCCTCAACCTTGGGACTGGGCGAGTGCCTGATTTTCACGGGGCTGACGCGAGAAATGCCAAGTGTATACGCCTCTACCGACCTGGTGATGATTACTTCCGACACCGAGGGCATCCCGCATGTGTTGCTGGAAGCTATGGGCCAGGGCATCCCCGTTGTATCTACTGCAGTGGGCGGGATACCGGAGCTTGTGACTTCGGGGGAGAATGGCTTGTTGGTGCCAGCGGGCAACCCGGATG
>JAXDKH010000217.1:0-6822 GCA_034667185.1 Chloroflexia bacterium
CTGGTCCTTCTTACACCTAGAACACCTACCTAAGCTCTGCGCGTCCTTTGCGTTCTTTGTGCCTTTGCGTTTTCGTCTCTCGGTCGGCTCAGGACTCTGGTGAGGCGTTGGGTTTCATGAAGGGCGACTTTCGGGTGCGGATGGCGGTGGCCTCAACCTTCCTGACAGGGGTGACGTCCTCTGCTTCGGCTTCGGGGGTGCGGCGGCTGAAGCGGCTGCGGAGGCCGTCCAGCAGGCTGTAGGCTACGGGGACTACCAGCAGCGTCAGCAGGGTGCTTGTGAAGAGGCCGCCTACCACTACTGTACCAAGCTCCGACGCGATGATCGAGCCTTCGCTGAAGCCGAGCACCAGGGGCATAAGGGCGATCATAGTCGCTACCGCCGTCATGATGATGGGGCGCACGCGGGTCCGGCCACCCTGCACCAGCGCCTCGTAGGTGGATAGGCCCCGGTGCTTCAGTTGCTCCACCAGGTCCAGCAGCACGATGGCGTTGGTCACCACTATACCCACCAGCATCAACACGCCGATGAGGGCGCTTATGCCCAACGGCCTATCGGTTACGTAGAGGGCCACGATGGAGCCAATGGCCGCGAGGGGCAGGGAGAACATGATGATGAACGGGGTCGAGAGGGAGCCAAAGGTCAGCACCATCACCATGTAGACCAGGATGATAGCTACCACGAGCGCCACGCCCATCTGCCCAAACGATTCGCTCTGCTGCTGGGACACGCCACCGAGCGTGATGCTCAAATCGCCGCCCGCCTCGGCCTTCACGCTGTCAATCGCCTTCTGGGCCTCGTTGGTAACGCCGGAGGTGCTATCGGAGTTGATGGTGCCACGGACGGTGACGGCTCGCTCTTGGTCTACGCGTGTGATGGATACCGGCCCGTCGCCGCGTGTCACCTGGGCCACCTCGCTGAGCGCGACCGGGTTGACCGTGCCCACCAGTATGCCCTTGATGGCCTCGATGTCGTTCAGCGTGGCCTGGTCGTAAGTAGCCTCCACGTCATACAGTCGCCCGTCGATAGTGATGCTGGTCACGTCCTGCTTGGTGAGCAGGTTTCGCACCTGCTGGGCGATCTGGGCAGCGGTGGTGCCGTGGGCCAGGGCCTTCGCGGGGTCCACCTGCACGCGGATTTCGGGCTTGGCGCGAGCAGCGTCGCTAGTCACGTTCACCAGATCTGGTATCGCCTTCAGCCTGTTGACGAGCGAGTCGCTGGCTTTGAGCACCTGCTGGTAGTCGCTGCCCGAGACCACCGCCGCGAAGGCGCTGCTGTTGAAGCCGCCTCCTATGCCGGGGGTCACGTTATACGACTCGATCTTGCTGTCGGGGCCCAGCTTATCCAGCAGGGTACGCATGTGCTCGGCCTCGGCGTTGATGTCCACGCTGCGGTCGTAGTTCACTGTGAAATCGGCGGTGCTGCTGCTGCCCAGGGCCACGAATCCCGAAGCGGCAGCCTCGGCGTTGGAGCCGATGTTCACCTGGTAGTTCTGCACCTGTCCCAGCTTCTGTAGCTCGGCCTCTATGCTCTGGGCTACGTCGCTGGTGGTCTGGATGTCGCTGCCGGGGGACAGGTTGACCGCCACGTGCAGCACCTTGTCGCTACCGATGTTGATGAACGTGGTGCCGATGAGGCCGAGCGCCGGTATCGCCATTGAGCCGGCGAACAGCAGGAGCGCCACGGCAATCGTGCCCAGCTTGGTCCAGCCGTTACGCAGCACGAACCTGATGGTGGGGGTGTAGAGGCGCTGGACCCAGGTGTCGCGAGGCGCGACGTGGGCGGCTGCGGCCTTGCCGGGGTCCTTGGCGCGGCCTGTCTTGAGCAGGATCACCGCCAGCACCGGGATTACGGTGAGGGCCACAACGAGCGAGGCCAGCAGCGACACGGTGACGGCCACCGCGAATGGGCGGAAGAACTCGCTCACCAGGCCCGCGATGAAGCCCAGAGGCAGGAATACGCACACGGTTGTGATGGTGGAGGAGGTGATGGCGGTCGCCACTTCCTTGGTGCCGTTGAAGGCGGCATCACGCAGCGACTCGCCCTCCTGGAAGTGGTGCCTGTAGATGTTCTCCAGCACCACGATACTGTCGTCAACCACGCGCCCGATTGCCACCGCCAACCCCGCCAGGCTCATGATGTTGAGCGAGATGCTGAGGGTGTTCATCAGGATGAGGGCGATCAGCACCGACAGCGGGATGGATACCGCCGTGATGATAGTGGAGCGCAGGTTGGTGAGGAAGACCAGGATCACGACAATCGCCAGGAGCGCGCCCAAAACGCCCTCACGGATGAGGCCGTCAAGCGACTCCTTGATGAAAGTCGATTGGTCCACCAGGATGGCCTTCTGGGAGCCGGGTAGCGTCTTGATCGCCTCGTCCATGCGGGCGTTGACGGCGTCGGCTACCTGTATCGTATTCGAGTTCTGCGTCTTGTAAACGACCACCGAGAGGCTGGGCTTGCCGTTGCTACGGCTGATGGTGTTACCTGTGGCGTTGCTCAGTTCTACAGTGGCGACCTCGCCCAACGTAACAGCTGGGCTTGGACCGGCAGGCTGCGTCTGGCCTCCGGCACCCTGTCCACTACCTTGTCCGCCCGCCGCACCTGCACCCTGGCCGCCACCGGCTTGCGCGGCGATCTCAGGGCGTACTACCAGGTCGCGCAGGTCCTCGACCGTGTTGAACTGGTTGCCTACACGCACGGGGATGGATTGGCCGTTGTCAACGACCTGCCCGGTTGGGAAGGAAATGTTGTTGGCTTGCAAAATGCCGGTAATCTGCGACGCGGTGAGGCCGTTCTTGCGGAGCTTGGCGGCGTCGAAGGTGATGACCACCTGCTTCTCACCGCCGCCCGCCACCGTGACCGAGTTCACGCCGTTGATCGCCTTCAGTTCGGGGACGATCTTGTCCTCGACCTCGCGGCGCAGGTTAGCCAGCGCGTCCGCGCCTCCCGCCTGGGTGTTGATAGTGAAAGCCACCACCGGAATGTCCTGGAAGTTGAAGCGGCCCACGTTGGGACGCTGCACCTGGGCAGGCATAGTCAGGCGATTTACCGCCTCCTGTATCGTCTGCTGGGTCTTCTCCATGTTGGTGCCATATTCGTACTGGGCAGTGACGAACGACACGCTATCGCTGGAGGTGGAGCTAACCGACTTGAGGTTGGCGCTGCCCGCGAGTATCTTCTCGACAGGCTCCGTGACATCTCGGCGCACGTCGTCCGGGGCCGCGCCGGGGTAGACGGTGACCACGCTGAGCACCGGCAGGTCTATATTGGGCAGCAGTTCGCTCTTGAGTTGCTGGGTAGCCACCCACCCACCGAACACCACAAGGACCATCAGCATGAAGACGATGGGGGCCTTGCGCAGCGAGAACCGCGTAAGGAAATACATTTATTTGTGTCCTCCGTATGTGAAGTACGTTTCTATAATGCGTAGCTATATTACGCGGGCGGAAAGCCAAGGGTTTCCTGTGCTAACACCCACATGTCCTATAATGTGAAATTATACACAATGTTGGTCTTGCCTGCAATGGGGCTTCGGGGCCAATGGATCCTATGTCAAGGAAGGTGCATGCCTATCGCGGAACCATACTCACCCTGTCATCCTGAGCGGAGCGAAGGATCAGGGGGCAGTCGGCCTCTGTTGCAATACAGGAGGAAGGAGGGAAAACCCACATAGGTACAACAACCCCTCTTCTTCCCTACCCACATGCCTTCGCTACGCTCAGGATACAGATGGGAGCCTGGGTGCTGCTGTCCTGCTTTGACACGGCCATGGCTCTCGATGCGACTCTGGAGGGGAGAGGGTGACAGGTTACTGCCCAGGGGAATTTGCCTGGAGTAGGGCGATCATGTGCAAGAGGGAATGCTGCTCCTCCACTGTGAGGCAGGACATCCAGCGCTGCTCGGCGTCGTGGAAGCGCGGTAGTACGGCCTCCACACTTGAGATGCCCTCCCTGGTGATCTCGACCAGCACCATGCGCCGGTCGCTGGCGTGGGGCACGCGCCGGACGAGGCCGTGACGTTGCAGCGAGTCTAGCACGCTCGTCATGGTGCCCCTGGTGACGATCATACGGTCGGCGATAACCGAGGGTGGCAGGGGCTCGCCGGCGCCATGCAGGATCGTCAGCACATTGAAAGCCGTGGCCGATGGGATGCCGTGTTCTCGCGCCATAGATTGGCCGTGAGCGAGCATCCTGGTCACCAGAAGGCCCATGTTCAGCACACACTCGGTGGCAAGGGCGCTGGACCCAGGCCACTCTTGCTCAAAGCCGGGTCCGAGGCGGACTACAGGCTCTACGTTGCTTCTGCTCATCGTGGACCAGCCTTCAACATACGTGCGCCGTCACCTATTGACAGCGTAGGTTAGCACAAGTATAATCCATGAAGGGTAGTTTGATATCAAACTATCTTTGCGCACATCTACAGGTGGTATATCCACCTGGAAGAGCGTGAGACTAGACCATCTGAATGCTCTAGCGTGAAAGGAGACTTCCTATGTCGGCAGAGGAGAACAAGACTGTAGTTCGCCGTTTCTATGATGCGTACAACGCCAACGACCTGGACGCGGCGGTTGCCATATTGGCTGATAACTTCGAGCACCACAATCCTACACCTGGGATACCGCCGGGACCCACCGGTTACAGGCTGGGCGGGGAAATGTTCGCGGCTGCTTTTCCCGACCACAATTCGACAATTGAAGTGCAGGTAGCCGAAGGGGATACCGTTGTCACGCGGGGCATGTTCAGCGGCACGCACCGGGGCGACATGCCGGGCCTGCCCGCCAGCGGCAAACGGATGAACGTCCCCTACTTCGCGATGGACCGGATCGAGAACGGCAAGATCGTGGAGAGGCACGAGCAGTTCGACCAGATGCTGATGCTGCAACAGTTAGGGTTCATGCCGGGGCCGGGACAGTAGAGGACGGCGGTTGAAACCGCGTGCAACAACTACAAAGTTGTCATAGCCGACTATCTCCAACGAAAGGAAGTCCCCGAAGGGGGACTTCGTAATTGTAGCCCGCAGATTTATCTGCCTGGTGTCTCTTTGCAAGTGCGCCCTAGCTCACTCGGTCTGGGCGAGGGCTTCCTGGTCGAGCACACCGTTTTCGGTTGGAGCTTCCCCATGCCCGTCGGCTACGGCGTTCGCGCTGGCACGTATGGCGCGAGCTATGGCCTGGCCTGAGAGGACGAGGGGCCGGGTCGTGGCCTCCTGGAGACGGCGGAGGCTGCGGGCGACCTTGCGGGTCCAGCTTGCGTACTTCTCATCGTAGCTGAGGGCAGCGGTCTGCACGCCCACATCGACACCTGTGTCCTCGCGCAGGTACCAGCGGTGGTCCATGATCCACAGATACAGGTCGCCCTCGGTGTGGCCGGGGAAGTTACGCAAGATGTCGTTGTCGCGTATCGTATGCACCACCGGCAGGTAGACGTTGTCGTACCAGTCGAGCACCGCCTCCTCCCACGTAACGGGGCGCTTCTGGTCGATGCCCATGTACCAGCGGTGCGCGGAGATGTGCTCGATCAGAGTATCGTAGCGGCCCAGAGAACTAAAGTCTATCCGCATGCCGGGCCGCAGCTTGTCCAGCTTGGTCTGTTCCAGGAAGCGCGCATATTCGCCCAGCTTTATCAGGTCGCGGGGGTCGGTAGTGGCCGAAAGGCTCACGGTGGTGGGCATCTCGATCACTTCCGCGTCGATGTATGCCATCCCCTTTTCCTTGGCGACCGACACGCGGTGATTGCCGTCCTTCACGAAGTAGACGTTGTCCACCTTGTAAAGCTGCACGGGCGGCAGGACCACGTCGCTGAGGGCGGCTATGTCGACGCTCTCCCAGCGAGGGCGGGTGTGCGTCTGGGTGGGCATGAAAGCGCGGTTGAAGTCGTGGTAGCGGTCCACGCTGCCGATGATGTCACTGATAGGCACCTGCTGGATGCCCCGGTAGTGCTGGCCCGTGAGGGGCAGCTTTTCCTTTACCTCCTCGAAGGAGAGGAGCCAGTTCGGCTCGCGCTTGAGGGAGGAGATTAACTGGCTGATGAATGCTTTGCGATGGGCGCGCTCGAAATCCTGCGCCGCGATCTGCGTAAAGTGATGTTGCCTCAGGTTACCATCCATTTTTTGACCCCGCGAAGTAGCTCGGTCTGAAGTTGCCACCCGGCCCGTCCCTCAGCCGGTTCCAGGTGCAGCGTCACGTGCCCGTAAGCGTTGAGCACCTGCGTAGCGCCCAGGTCGGTAAAGACGGGCAGCATAGGCTCGTAGCGATGGGTGTGGCCGTGCAACAGAACGGCAGGGCGAAAGCGTTGTATGAAAGCGTTTAGAGTGGTGAAACCTCGGTGAGCCTTGTCATTGTTGTCGTGTATGCCCCGTGGTGGGGCGTGCGTCACCAGCACATCCAGGTATCGTCCGGTGCGCACCTTGTTCGCCAGCAGGCCGGGCACCAGGCGCAACAGGGTCAGCGTAAATTGCTGCTCCGTGTACTGGTGCGGGCCGCCGTTGTAGAAGGGGCTACCCTCCGCGCCCGCTATCAACAGCCCCTGGTGCTCCACTACCTTGCCGTTAAGGTTGAGGATGCCGGGGTAGCTGCTGGGCGAGCACTGCTTGGTCAGCGGGTCGTGCGGCACGTAACAGTGATTGCCTATCACGTGCATGAAGGGTACGTTGAACGTGCTGTAAAGAAACTCCAGATAGTCAGCCGGAAGGTCGCCGCAACTCAGCAGCAGATCGACCGGCCCCAGCCACTTAATGACAGAATTGCTATAGAGTTGTGGCTCCACCAGGTCGGCGACCGCGAGGATACGCATCGGTTTGAGCTTCTAGCTATCGGCGCTT
>JAXDKH010000218.1:0-8592 GCA_034667185.1 Chloroflexia bacterium
CGGCAACGCCAGCATCACCCTGCCCGCAACCTGGAAGAGCCTTAGCGTAAACATAAACGGCGGCACGGGCAACCTGGAGATATTCGTACCGCAGGGTGTAGAGACTCTCATTGACATAGATACGGGCATTGGCAACACGACCGTGGATAGTCGCTTCGCCAAAATAGCTGAGAACACCTATGCATCGAGCGGTTATGACACCGCCACTGACAAGATGAGCGTCAAGATCGATCACCGGGTGGGGAACCTAAACATCATGTCCAAATAGCTAGTTGTTAGTTGTTAGAGGCTTGTTAGTGTTGGGGCAATTCGGCAAAGGACGACGCCCCGCGATTGAAATCGCGGGGCGTCGTCCTTCATACCCTTCACCATGTACGATATCGCCGGGCGTCTCCCTGCCACACTGCCCCAGCATTGGCAAGAAGATGCTGCTAACTACTAACCACTAACCACCAGCCACTCGTTTGACACCCCGTCCCCCTCGTGCGACAATCTTTCCATGCAAGCTGAGGGACGTGAGGGCGGTGGCCACAACATAGTGCCCTACATTGCCGGGGCGTTCATCGTGTACGGGGTGATAGGCGTAGTGACCCACCTGCGCCTTTTTTCGTTGCTTGTGACCGGAGTGACTGCCTGGTTTGGGCTGCCCTCCTCCGCGAGCGCTCCTACGTCCCTGGGCTTCCTCGGCCCTTTGCGCGCGCACTTCGATGGCACTCCCTGGCTGGCATGGGCTGCGTGGCTGCTGGGCGTGGGTCTGCTCACCTTTCGCCCCCAGCGTGCGACTATAGAAGCAGGGGCAAAAGAGGCACCTGCCGGAGCCTCTTCTGGCCGCAGGCGGTGGCTTGTGCCTGCCGTGGTGCTCATGGGCCTTTTGCTGTTGGCGGGTTTCGCGCGTATAGTGCTGCTTTTGCCGCAGGACGTGGGCCTCAGCGAGCGCCCCTACGACGACGAAGGGGTTTATGCCGGGGCCTCGCAACTCTTTCTCCAGGGCATCATGCCCTACCGCGACTATTTCTTCGCTCACCCGCCCGTCGCCGCCTTCTCCTACGCTCCCGCCATGGCCTACCACTTCAACGAGTGGGGTAGCCCAACCTCCTTCATGATGGCCCGCTACCTCTCGGTGGGCTACAGCCTCATCACCCTGGCGCTGCTATTTCTAATCGGCATGCGGCTGGCTGGCCTGGCGGGTGGCAGTGTGGCCGGGCTGCTCTGGACGCTCGATGGGCGGGTTGTAGAGATCAACCGCAAGGTGATGCTCGATGGGCCGATGGTGCTACTCTCGTGCGCGGCCCTGCTCCTTTACCTGTTTGCGCGTCCCTACCTGGCAGGGCACGTTGGTGCCCCCAGGCGAAAATCTGCTTTGTGGCTGCTGGCCCTCTCCGGCACGTGCGGCGCGCTGAGTGCGCTAACCAAAATCGCGGGCGTGGCCTGTTTGCTCGCAATACTGGCCGACATGGTGTGGCTTTGGGCGACATATCGCTTTAGCTCGCGCAAGGGGGAAGAGACTCGGCGTGTGGGTGCTGGATTGCTATCTGCTCTAGCGGGTGCGCTTGTGGGTACGTTAGTTGTGCTGGTGCCGTTCCTGGTGCTTGCTCCTTCTCAGTTCGTGCGGGACGTCTTTTTCTTCCAGCTGTTACGCCCGAGCGACGGCATAGCAGACATCCCCGGCCGCATAGCCGACCTCACCGCCACTCTGCGCAACCCCGTCACCATGTCGATTGCTGCACTTGGCTTCCTTGTACTTTCGCTGTGGGTGTGGGCGCGTCGCGCCACGGGCGGGTGGTGGGTGGTCGCAATCTGGATGTTTTTCAGCGTGCTGCTGTTCACCTACAGCCGGTCTTTCTACCAACACTACTACATTCAACTGGCCGCGCCGCTTTGCCTCCTGGGGGCTGCCGTCAGTCTGCTGCCAGGTCTAATTCGCCGCCTCGCGTCCCTTGTTGGAACGTCACGCGCCATGCTCCTGCGGCTTGCCCTGCCTGCCCTCCTGGCCCTCGTGCTGTTGCCGCTGCTTGCCGTGCAGTGGACCGGCGTCGTGACCAGGCAGGAAGAGCGCATCTTCGCGGTGGTTGGACGCTACGTGAACGACGCCGTGCCTCCAGGCACCCCCGTGCTCACCACAGATGAGCAGTTCAACCTGCTGGCGGCTCGACCACCCAGCCACAACTCAACCGGCTACCTCGTGGACAGCTACGGCCACATGATCTCCCTCGGCATCGGCCTGAACACGCGCGACCTGGGTGACCTCTGGTCTGCGATTGTCAGTGGCAGGCGAAACGAGCTGGCCACCCCAGGAGAACGCCCCGACGTCTACGGCGTCATGTACCGCCCCGCACCGCAAGCCGACTTCCTGGACCGCGTCTTACAGGTGCCCCTCGTAGTGCTCCATGCCACTGGCCGCAACCGCCTCACCGAGGAGACGCAGGCAGAGATCGCCCGGCGCAAGCAGTTGGTCGTGGAACAGAGCAACTATTGGATCTACCGCGATGCTACGTCAAAGTAATACTGGTAGAGAAGCGCCAACCGGAGAGAGCCATGACCTCTAACTATGCAGATTGCCTTATGGAGCCTTCAAGCTGCTCCGGGGTCTAACTTTGCTCTCTACACCACCCATTTGAGGGACTTAATCTCTAATCCCACCGCGAAGCCAGGATCGGTCGTTTCTCCCCTGCACTCCCCGCCGCATAGATTCCACCGTACTGTAGTGACGTCCACAACTAAAATAGTACGCGCTGTTACCTCGATTGTGTCGCCCGCTTGTGGCGCGCAATTGCAAGGAATCTCGATGGAAAATGGGTCGAAGGAGAACCCTACCCCCGACTCGTTCTTGAGCGTGCATTTCACTCCGCCGACACTGGCATGGCTGCCCCCGGTAGCGCCAAAGAGAGGCGTTACCCCGCCGGTAATTGTATATCCGTTGAAGGTCAGTGCCATAGTTCACTCCTTTCAAGTTGGTTAAGTGGAATTACATGACATCTTGTACTAAACTAGCGCAAGCCTGGTACTTCCTGGAACTAGCTGCAAATCTCACAATACTCAGTAACAGCTGCGCCTATTGAGAGGGCAAACCATACTCGTTGGCAATTGCTAACGTTTGTCCTCGCTTGTCCTCTCAATGATATTGAACCCCCAAGAAGTACCACGCGTTTACATTATACTTAGCTTTTTGCGACAATGAGTGTCACAAGTATCGTCACAGAATGATGTATGGCTGCTATTAACGCCAAGTGGTACCTCAAATAGAGGCTTATAGGAAGGTGCTGCCCAGATGCGTTCGCTGTTACTTTAAAATTTAGTGTGAGCTTTTCATGCTGGATTGAGTAGTTTAGCAACGCCTGCTCCAAAGGAGAACACGTCTTTCTACTTTCCACCCCCATTGAAATGAATGTATTAAGCCATAACCGTTGCAATATCTGGATCATACTGATAAAATCCTAGTGCTCCCATACGTCTCAGCCCTGCGAATTTGCTGTCAATGTGGCGCTGAAGTAGCGCCGAACCTCCGGTGTCCTCACTATGTGGCATCGCGAGACTCCTTTGGAGGGCAACTATGAGCGGCCCTTATGCTTCTGGCTCTACTCAGCCGTTGGAGACTACCTGCTCGAACTGCGGCCAGGTCAGCCCGCCCGGAATGAGTTTCTGTAGCAGGTGTGGGAAACCCCTTGCCGTAGCTCCCACTTACGCCACGCCACCCGCTGCCTACCCGCCCCAACCGGCGCAGCAGGCGCAACCCTACTACCCGCCGCCAACTCAGCCAATGCCCCAGTACCGGCCCGAATACCCGTCCTACCAGCAGCCTCAGGCTCAGTATGGCGCTCCACAGCCCCCTATGCAGCCGCCGTACCCGATCTATGCTCAAGCAGGCCCGATGGTTGTGACCAGGCCTCGCAAAAGCGTCTTCATAGGCTTTTTGCTCGCCTTGCTCTTCGGGCCGCTCGGACTGTTTTACTCGACGGTAGTGGGCGGAATAATCATGCTGGTGGTCTCCGCGGGTACGTGGTGTTACTTTTACACGCGTGTGGTTGGCAGCTTGGACTACTACGATCCTGGGTTCACAAGCTCGGGTATAAGCTGGTTCAGTACGCTCCCGCTGGGGATATGGCTGGGCGTGACGCTAGTCTGCGTTGTCTGGTCGATAGTGGCGGTCAATTCTTACAACAACAAGCTGTTGACAGGCCAGATACGCTAGGGACCCACAACGCGCAACTCGACGATCAGGGGAGCCGGCATCCACCGGCTCTTTTTGTTTGGAATACCTCGCATCGTGAACTTGTCGCTAACAACCCTCTTGTGATATAATTGCCGTTGGCGCTCTTCAAGGGGCTACCCGAAAAATGCGCCGCAAATGGGGTATTGCGTGCCCCTGGAGTACATATCAAGCACGTCACCTGACCAGCCGGGATGTGCGCGCCAGCCGCATTGAACACGCAAACATGGAAGCGGCTCGCGTGCCCGGCTTGAAAGAGGGTGGCGGACGTTTAACACAGACGGAGGATTCTTTTGGCGACAACAGATACGGACATGGACCAGCTGGCACCCCCCGCGGAAGGGGATGTAGTCGATACCGCACCCGCACCTGAGCAGGCCCCGGCACAGGAAGCCCCTGCCCCGGCTCCGGCCCCCGCTCGCGAGCAGCAGCCCCGTGGGTATGGCGGCAACGGCTCCGGTGAGGGCAGCGGCGGTAGTAGCGGTAGTGGTAGTGGCATCAACATGAAGGCCCTGCTCGAGGCGGGCGTGCACTTCGGGCACCAGACCAAGCGCTGGAACCCGAAGATGAAGACCTACATCTTCACCGAGCGCAACGGCATCCACATCATCGACTTGCAGCAGACCGTTACCGGCTTGCAGGCCGCGATGGGCTTCGTTTCGGACCTGGTGGCGAACGGCGGCAAGGTGCTGTTCATCGGCACCAAGAAGCAGGCGCAGGAAGCGATACGTGAAGAGGCCGAGCGTGGTGGGCAGTACTTCGTGAACAAGCGCTGGATGGGCGGCATGCTCACCAACTTCGCCACGATTCGCAACCGCTTACGCTACCTCGCAGACCTCGAGGGCCGCCAGGAACGCGGCGAACTCACCGACCTGCCCAAGGCAGAGGCTTCCAAGCTGGAAGAGAAGATCGAGAAGCTAAACGCGCTGCTCGGCGGTATCAAAGACATGCGCGACCTGCCGGATGCCGTGTTCATCGTGGACACCCACCGTGAGCGCATCGCCATCACCGAGGCGATCAAGCTAGGCATCCCGGTTGTGGCTATGGTGGACACCAACGCCGACCCCGACGAGGTGGACTACGTGATCCCCTCGAACGATGATGCCATCCGTGCGGTGCGCGTCATCACCGCCAGGATGGCCGATGCTGCTCTTGAAGGTTCCCAGCGCCGGGAGAGCATGCGCGCCGATGTGGATGTTGATTACAACATCGAACCGGGCGAATACAGCTTCACCCCGGACGATACAGAGGTATAAGCAGCACAGCACCAGCTACCATGTAGCCAGATAACAGAGGCAATCAAGTGGGGGCGGCTGGGCAAGCTTGGCCCCCTTTTTGCGAGTTTTGAGTTATGACCCTTCACTTCGTTCGTGGGCAAGGTTCTGAGTTGTGAGTTACTCAGAACGGGAACTAACTCAAGACTTGGAATTCGAAACTCATAACTAATTCGGAGGTAAGTGTGGACATTTCAGCACAGGCAGTGAAGGAACTGCGCGAGAAGACAGGCGCCGGCGTGATGGACTGCAAGAAGGCTTTACAGGAGTCGGCCGGCAACGTAGAAAAGGCCATGGAAGCATTGCGCCAGAAGGGTCTAGCCAAGCACAGCAAGCTAGCAGGTCGCGAAGTGAGCCAGGGCCTCATCGAGTCGTACATCCACACGGGCGGGCGCATCGGCGCGCTGGTCGAAGTGAACTGCGAGACGGACTTCGTGGCTCGTACCCCCGAGTTCCGCACGCTGGCCCGCGAGGTAGCCATGCAGGTGGCCTCAATGGACCCCAGCGAGGTGGGCACGCTCGACGGCGGCTCCGGCTCCGGCAGCGCCCTGCTCGACCAGGAGTACATCCGCGACCCCCGGAAGACCATCCGCGACCTGGTCAAGGAAGCCATCGGCAAGCTGGGCGAGAACATCCAGATCAGCCGCTTCATCCGCTACGAAGTAGGCACCGCAGGCGGCTCGCAGCAGACCGACGAGAGCTAGGGCCTGAAGCGTGAAACGTGATGGTACCGTAAGCAACATGGCGGCTATCATAGGACCAAGTACCACAAGCCGCATCACGTTTCACGTTTCAGCTTCCGTCAAGCACTCAAGTTGTTGCTAACCAATGCCAAACCTGATAGACTGTTAGGCAGCATGGCAGCCTGCACCAGGAGGTCCCTTTGATCGATCCGCTGTTGCCTGATGATGACGACGTAGAAGAGTTACCTGCGATGAGGCGCGTGAACAACACGCTCCCGGAGCCGCGATTCAGGCGAGTGTTGCTCAAGCTGAGTGGCGAAGCGCTGGCGGGTGAGGCCAAGTCGGGCATCGACCCGGTGGTGGTCAGCTCCATCTCCGACCAGATCAGAGAGGTAGTCGAGCGAGGCGTGCAGGTAGCCATCGTGGTGGGCGGCGGCAACATCTGGCGCGGCATCGCCGCCTCCGCCAAGGGCATGGACCGGGCCACCGCAGATTACATGGGCATGCTCGCCACCGTCCTCAACGCCCTCGCCCTTCAGGACGCTCTGGAGCACCGCGGGGTGTCTACACGCGTCCAGTCAGCCATCGCTATGCACGAGGTGGCCGAGCCCTATATCCGCAGGCGCGGTATCCGGCACATGGAGAAGGGCCGCGTGGTGATCCTCGCCGCAGGCACCGGCAATCCCTATTTCAGCACCGACTCGGCGGCTTCCCTGCGAGCGTTGGAGCTTGGCTGCGAAGTGCTGCTCATGGCGAAAAACCGTGTGGACGGCGTCTACACCGATGACCCGTTCTCCAACCCCAAGGCCACCAAGTTCGACGTGGTCACCTACCGCCAAGCTATCGAGATGGACCTGCGCGTGATGGATACCACCGCTATGGCCCTTTGCATGGAGAACTCCTTGCCCATTATCGTGTTCAACTTCCAGGAGCCAGGCAATATCCTCCGCATCGTCATGGGCGAGAAGGTAGGCAGTATCGTAACCAACGCGCAGGAGGAGACGTATGTGGACGAAGTGATCTCCGAGGACAAAGCGCACGAGTTACAGACCCTCCGAGGTATGCAACAATGATCGAAGACGTACAAAGAGACGCCGAAGACCGCATGAAAAAGGCGATTGAGGCCCTACGCCGCGACCTGCAAACGATCCGCACAGGCCGCGCCACCCCCGCCCTGTTGGACCGCGTGACGGTTGAATATTACGGCACGCCCACACCCCTCAACCAGCTTGCCACCATAGCGGCCCCGGAGCCCCGCCTGCTCACCGTGAAGCCTTGGGACAAGGGCGTGCTCTCCATAATCGAGAAGGCGCTGCAAAAGTCGGAGATGGGCTTCAACCCCTCCAACGACGGCCAGCTCATCCGCATCCCGATCCCGGCCCTCACCGAGGAGCGCCGCCGCGAGATGGTGAAGATGGTCAAGCACAAGGTGGAAGAGTGCCGCGTAGCCATCCGCAATGTACGCCGAGATGTGCTGCACGATCTCAAGGAGATGGAGAGCGAGAAGATGATCTCCGAGGACGACCACAAGCGCGCCAACGAAAAGATCGACACCCTCTCCCACAAGTACGTCGCCGAAGCCGACCAGGTGGGTGAGGCGAAGGAACACGAGGTACTAGAGGTATAGGAATTTGGAAATTGGAATTTCGAATTGCGAATTTAGTAGATATCCAAGTAAATCCGCAATTCGAAATTCCAATTTCCAAATGGAAGAACTATGAGCGAAGCGAATTCTGACCCTAAGCCTCAGCACGTTGCCATCATCATGGATGGTAATGGGCGGTGGGCGCGGAAGCGTGGGCTGCCGAGGCTGATGGGGCACCGAGCGGGCACCGAGAACATCAGGCGCATCGTGCACGCATGTGTCGAGAACGACGTGAAGTACCTCACCGTGTATGCCTTCTCGACCGAGAACTGGAACAGGCCCGATAGCGAGGTGCAGGGCCTCATGCGCATCCTCGCCGAGGTGATAGAGCGCGAGACGCCGGAACTCGACCGCGAAGGGGTCCAAATACGGCACCTGGGCCATATGGAGAATGTGCCGCAGGCTTTACAGGACGCCATCGCCTATTCTCTTGAGACCACCAAGAACAACAGCCGCCTCATCCTGAGTGTGTGCTTCAACTACGGTGGTCGCGACGATGTAGTGCGAGCGATACGGGAGATAGTGGCGGAGGGCGTCAAACCGGAAGATATAACCGAAGACCTGATTTCCGAGCACCTGGATACTGCGGGCATACCGGACCCCGACCTTATCATCCGCACCGCCGGGGAGATGCGCCTGAGCAACTTTCTCCTCTGGCAGGCGGCCTACTCCGAATACTATTCCACGCCCACCACCTGGCCCGACTTCGACAAGGAAGCCTTCGCGGAGGCCATCAGGGAGTACGGGCGCAGGCACCGCAAGTTCGGCGGTATCCTCCCCGAA
>JAXDKH010000219.1:0-13708 GCA_034667185.1 Chloroflexia bacterium
CATCCCGCAGCAAAGGAGCATCACCCCATGCTAATGGGCCTTCAACTTCGCCCCCACCACCCGAGCGAGCACGGCAACCACTTCGACACAACGCTGGCGGTCGTTCGCGCCTGCGAACAGGCAGGGCTGGACTCTGTATGGATGGCCGACCACTTCATGTTCGCCAATGAAGAGCAGCCGGAGAAAGAAGTGCCGGTGCTGGAATGTTTCGTGACGCTGGGGGCGCTGGCCTCGGCCACGAGCAGGATCAGGCTAGGCCAGCTTGTGGCAGGTGTGCCCTACCGCAACCCCGCGCTGCTAGCAAAGATGTGCGCCACCCTCGACGTAATCAGCCATGGCCGCAGCATGATCGGCCTGGGCGCAGCCTGGCACGACCAGGAGTTCGCCGCATACGGCTGGCCCTTCCCGCCAGTGCGCGAGAGGCTGGAGATGCTGGAGGAGGCGGTGCAGATAGTTGACCTGATGCTGACGCAACGCCCCGCCAACTTCACCGGCAAGCATTACTCCATCCGGAACGCCTACAACGATCCCAGGCCGGTCCAACAGCCCCGACCTCCTATCCTCATAGGCGGCAGCGGCGAGCAGGTTACGCTCAGGCTGGTCGCCCAATACGCCGACTTCTGCAACGTAGGGGGCGACCCCGGCATGGTCGCACGCAAGTTCGAGGTACTGCGGAGGCACTGCGAGGATGTGGGGCGGCCCTTCAGCGAGATTACCCTGTGCAACAATGTCGGTATAGTGCTGGGGCGGGACGATGCGGAGGTAGCGACTAAGATGGAGAAGTACCCCGGCTTTGGCGACATCCAGGGCACCCCTGAGGCAGTCGCAACGCGGTTGCGGGAGTACGCGCAAGTAGGCTCACGGTACGTGACCTTCCACATGCCCGATGCCGAGGACCTCAACACCATCAGGCTCCTGGGCGAGGAAGTCCTGCCGCGGCTAGACTAGGGCATACCTGCCCAATAACTACTGGGCAGACTCCTCCAGCCGTGGCCCCCGGTGTTATACTTTGTGCGAGCGCTATAATCCAGGACGGGAGAGCACACCACCGTGATCATCATCCGCAATGGCACTATTTACGACGGCAGCGGCTCCACTCCATACGCGGGCGACGTGGCTGTCGAGGGTGAGCGAATCTCCTATGTAGGACCCCACTTCGAGGGGCGTGGCGACACAGAGATTGACGCCACTGGGCTGGCGGTCGCGCCGGGCTTCATCAACATGCTGAGTTGGTCCAGCGTGTCGCTAATTGAGGACGGGCGCTCCCAGGGTGAGATCCGCCAGGGGGTGACGCTGGAGGTCATGGGCGAAGGTTGGTCGATGGGGCCGCTCAGCGACGCCATGAAGCGGGAGACCTTAGAGCGACAGGGCGACATCAAGTACGACATCCCGTGGAGCACCCTGGGCGAATACCTCGACTACCTCACGTCGCGCGGGGTGTCCTGCAACGTGGCCTCTTTCATCGGGTCGGCCACCGTGCGCATACACGAGATCGGCTACGAGGACCGCCCTCCCACGCCGCAGGAGCTTGACCGGATGTGTGGGCTAGTTAGCCATGCGATGGAGGAAGGGGCGGTCGGGCTATCGTCGGCCCTCATCTACGTGCCCTCCACCTTCTCCACAACCGAGGAGTTGGTGGCGCTTGCCAGGGTCGCGGCACAGTACGGCGGCATGTACATATCCCACATGCGCAGCGAAGGCAACCGTCTGCTGGAGGCGGTCGATGAACTTATCAATGTAGCCCGCGAGGCAAACATAGCCGCCGAAATCTACCACCTGAAGGCCACGGGCCGCGGCAACTGGCACAAGATGGAGCAGGTAATCACGCGCGTAGAGGCGGCCAGGTCCGAGGGGCTGCGCGTCACGGCGGACATGTACACTTACACGGCAGGGTCCACCGGGCTGGAGGCGTCGATGCCTCCGTGGGTGCAGGAGGGCGGGCATGCCGCGTGGGTGGCGCGCCTCAAAGACCCGGACATTCGCAAGCGGGTAGCCCAGGAGATCGCCACTCCCACTGACGAGTGGGAGAACCTGTACCTGCAAGCAGGCTCGCCCGAAAACGTGCTGCTGGTGAGCTTTAAGAACGAGGCGCTGAAGTCGCTGTCCGGTAGTACGTTGGCGGCGGTAGCGGCGGCTCGCGGCACCTCTCCCGAAGAGACAATCATAGATCTGGTGGTGGAAGACGACAGCCGTGTAGGCACCGTCTACTTCCTGATGTCGGAGGACAACGTGCGCAGGCAAGTAGCCCTACCCTGGGTCAGCTTCGGCTCCGACTCGGCCTCCATGTCAACCGAAGGGGTCTTCCTCAAGTCAAGCACCCACCCGCGCGCCTACGGTACCTTCGCCCGTCTCCTCGCTAAATACGTGCGCGAGGAGCAGATCGTCCCGCTGGAAGAAGCGGTAAGACGCCTCACCTCCCTGCCCGCAAGCAACCTCAAGCTCGACCGCCGTGGCAGCCTTGCACCCGGCTACTACGCCGACCTGGCGATCTTCGACCCAGACATGGTGCAAGACAACGCCACCTTCAAGGACCCCCACCGCTACGCTACCGGCATGGTTCACGTGTTTGTCAATGGCGTACAAGTGTTACAGGAAGGCGAGCACACGGGCGCGCTGCCTGGGCAGGTGGTGCGCGGGCCGGGGTGGAAGAGATGAATAGAACACATCTCATAAATGCGCTAAACTGAAGAAATAGACGCTAGGGAGTAACCTGGCACCGCTAGAACACTACAAACTGTCGGGAGGTGGGAGGCACGCCCGCCTCCCGACAGGTCAATATGTTCATCTATGAAATCTTGAACAGGCGTCGCGCTAAAAATCGGGCGTTTCCAGGCCGAGAGCGCCCAGCATGAGAGCAAGCTCCCCGGCATGGGGCAGGTCGTGGTCGAGCATGCCCCAGACGATCCGCAGGCCGTTCTCCTCCTGCTCCGACACCGGGCCGGGGTCGTCCGTGGTGGATGGCTCGATGTAGGCACGCAGTATCTGCCAGGTGTGCTGGAGCCCGGCCACCACCTCCCCGGCTGAGCGCGATGGGTCGTCCGGTTCGTCCCAGTTCATTATTGGCTCAAGGGACGGGTCGCCCAAGACCCTGTGTACCCACAGAGCACGCCCGCGCACGATATGCTCGGCCAGCTCGCCCACAGTGCGCAGGTCAGGGACGATCCGTGCGTTCATCTGCTCGTTGCTCAGCGGCGCAATCACGCGCACCAGTTCATCCTGCATGTGCTGCCAGATTTCCAGCGCCCGCGCCGCGGCAATGCTCGATTTCGTCATTCGCTGCACCTCCGGTATAGTCTTGTTGCTAGGACGTTCGTTCGCCCGCTCCGTTATGGGGTGGAGCAATACTATCTCTCGATGTAGTCTATCAGCAGTGCCGATTTTACTCCCCAGCAAATAAACCTTCAGGGGCTACTCGTCTTCCACTCGCCATTCATTGAGAGTGCTTCTCCGCATGAAGTCACCTGCGTCACTGTTTATGAGATGTGTTCTAGTATCCTGCCCGGAAGGGTTCTCCCTAGTGCTCGATGCTGTCCACAAACTTCGCAAACCCCACACGGGTGGTCGCCACCACCAGTTCTTGGCCCGCGGCCAGCACCCGCATAGGTTCGGGCCGCCACATCCTGTGACCGTCGTCGGATAGCAGTATCGCTCGACCTTCAATCGCGCCTTGCAGTTGGTCTATGCTCTTGCCGTCGGCCCACGACCCCTCCTGGACCTTCCCCTGCCCCACAATCAGCACTCTCGTGCCGACCGCGGTAGTGGCTATCACCCTGCCGCCGACAGCCGCAGCCGCGAAGGTCGGTGCCGCTAGCGACGAGACGCTCCTGGAGATGTGTATGTTGAACGCGCGCTCCACCCGTGCCGCCAGGTCCGTGTCGAATAGCCGCAACACGACTCGGAGCTTTGGGTTGATAGCCCGCGCGTTGAGGGCCGCCTGCAGGTTGGCGAGGTCATCGTCGGTGGCGGCTACCAGGCAGCGGGCGTCCGCCACGTCAAGTTCCATCAGTGTCTCCTTCAGCCGCACGTCCGCTATCAGCACCGGCACGTGGAGCCGCCTCACCGTGTGGAGAAAATCGTTGTCGCGCAACTCGGCGGCAACCACCGGGATGCCCAGCCTGGCTATCTGCTCCACGACCCTGTATCCTATGCTCCCCACCCCGCACACCACTACATGGTCCTTCATATGCCCGTGCGCCGCCCCGAGTAGCCTTGCCAGGCGGGCGCTCACAATGGTGTCGGTGATGAAGGTGTAGAACAGCGTGAGGGCCACCGCGCCAAGCAGCACTACAAAGACCCCGAAGAACTTCAGAGCCAGGGGCGCATCCGGGATAGTAATCTGGTCGAAGCCGGTGCCGGTGAGGATTGTCACTGTGAAGTAGAACGCCTGGACGGGGTCGAGTCGTGCGAACAGGTAGAAAACGACCGTGCCCAGCAGCGCCAGGAGCAGGAGCGCCAGCAACAAGTACGCGAACTTGCGGTCCATTATGCCGCCCAACGCGCCAAAAGCGGTCCCCAGCCTGCGGAAGCCACGCGCTACCCTTCCGCGCGGCGCGCGGCCATCAGGGCGAGATGTGCCCCCATTATGGTCGGCCTGGGCACTTCCATCTATCAGGCAAATAGCACCGGTTTGGTCTTCGGGGAAGAGGGTGGTCGTGCCGTCTTTATCGACGCGGGCCAGCGGCAACACAACGTCGTCGCCGGAAGTGGGCGTCTGGTGCACAACAAGAGTGCGTCCCTCCACGTCTATGCGTTGCTCCCAGTCGTAGTAAAGGGCGGCCGATACGAAGGAGGGGGCGGCAATAGCCGATGCGCTGTATGAGTGGCAATCGTAGAATAGCGCCTGCAATCGTCTGCCCAACTCCTCGTTGAACATGCGCAACACTACGCGAATTCGCGGGTTGAGTTCCTGGGCGGTAAGCGCCGCGTGCAGGTTGCCCAGGTCGTTGCTTTCGGTGAGCACTATCGCGCTGGCCGTTTCCACGCCCGCGCTCTTCAGCACCGACTCCTGTGTGTAATCCCCCTTTATGAGCGAAGCTCCGAGAGCCTGGGCACGAGCGGCGAATTGTTCGCTCGGCGACGCGGCGACGACGACCACGTCCTCACCCAGCCGGTACAACTCCTCCAACGTGCGCAGGCCCAGGCCCTCTAGGCCGCACAGGACTATCTTTTCGGAGCCTTCAGACGATGCCTCGTCCATCCACAAACACCCCTCGCGAACCTGTAGTCGTGCCGGTGCTACACAGGACATCGGTGCCAGCGTTGCACGGCCAGGTTTGACGCCTCTATTCTAACACCACCCGATACACAAACACGATGGTTCTCCCAACCACAAACGGGCAAGGTAGGTACGTGTGCAGCACCCATGCGCCACCCCTGTCATCCTGAACGCAGTGAAGGATCAGCCGCCCGCTCTTGGCTCTCCTTATTACCAACTGGCCCCGGCAGATAAATCTGCGGGCTACTATTACAAAGTCCCCTACGGGGACTTCTCCGGTGTGCGACAGTCGGCCATGCCGACTTTGTAACTGTAGCACGCGGTTTCAACCGCCGTGTGTCTGCTCTCCGCCCGTCGCTAGAAGTCCCCAATAAAGCGGATAAGCCGGTTCTGCTCGTCGGCGGCATCCTCACGACTGCCCACCAGCAGGCCGTTCAGCAGCAACTCATCCAGCCCCGAGTCCAGCAGTTCGCGCAGCCGAGCCGCGACCGCCGCTTCATCACCCATAACCACCAAATTGTCTATGAGGTCGTTGCTGACCAAGCCATCCGCCTCGACTGGGTACCCTGCCGCTGCCCACATGTTCGTGTAGAAGGGCAGGCGGGCGTACACACTGAGACTGCGTTTGGCTGCCGCACGCGCTGCATCCGCATCATTGCTGAGCACAACCGGCACGTGGGCCACCAGCGGTGGTGGGGTGCGCCCGGCGCTCTCGGCACCCTCTCGCAGGGCGGGCAAACTTACCGCGAGCAGGTGGCGCGCAGGCACGTTCCAGGAGATCGCCCCGTCCGATTTCGCCCCCGCCAGCCTGAACGCCTTCTCTCCCAGGGCAGCTATCAGCACCGGCACCGGCTGTGGGTGGTTCATTTTCACCTTCGCGGTAAAGGCTTTGCCCTGGTGGTCAACGCTGCCCTCCCACAGCGCGGTGCGCAGGACACCGATATATTCCTCCAGGTACGCCAGCGGCTCCTCCATCTTGATCCCATACGTGCCCTCTACGGTAGGGCGGTGGCTGGTGCCTACCCCCAGCCGCAGGCGACCGGGACCCAGGGAGGCAGCCGTCGCCGCTTGCTGGGCCAGGGCGAGTGGGTGGCGTGGGTATATGGGCACGATTGAGGTACCTAGCCGGATTTCGCCGGTGCGCTGGAAGGCCGCTGCATACGCCGTCAAGAGGTCGGTTGAAGCCGCACCTTGCGTGGCCCATACCTGCTTTACGCCCGCGGTCTCCGCCTGCACGATCACGTCAACCAGCGTTGGCGCGTCTATCCCGGCTATTGCATGTATGGATAACCCGACGCGGTCCTTCAGACTACGCGTGGACTCCGCTGCTGTGCTGCTTGTATTTGTCGCAGTTGTTTCGCTGCTGTCGCTATTACTCGTGCTCACTTAGACCTCCTGTGATGCTGCAATAGTGCCTTATAGGGTAATTCGATATGGGTGCTTTAGACCATGATTTCCAGCCGTCCAAGCGGACCCAGCAACTCGTCTTCTTCGTAGGCCAGGTGCGACAACAGCATATCCCCCAGTTCGTCCGCCACTCGCCGCACCTCCTCGACCTTCGCTGGGTCGTTCATCATCGCCACCAATGCCTTATCGACTTTATCTATCTGCTCCGCGATCACCTCGTGCTCCCAATGCAGTTGGTCCAGCACTGGGCGCAAAGAATCATCTTCCCGCCTGAGGCTAGGGAACATCTGATAGTCCTCAATCGTATGGTGTACGCTTACTACCCGGCAGTACTGCGCGCAGAACGCCCCTAATGTCCAGTAGTTTTGTCGCATCGCCATGCGGTTGAGCAGCGTCCGCGCCGCCACGGGGTCCAGGCTGCCCGCTGCCACCTGAGCCGCTGCCTCCTTGATGTCGGCTAGCTCTGTCCGCAGGTGCTCGTGCACTTGCAGCAACGTTTCCTGGCTGTGCTGGCCTGTGGCCGTTACAGGGACCTCGGTGTCCTGTGGGAGATGCGGTCGTGCATCCTCGTTGAGCGCAGCCGAGCGAGGCGGTTGGTCGATACGCCGTGGCTTTGCTCCCGTAGCTGTGGCAGGTGCTGCGGTCACTACGGGTCTTGGTTGCCGTGTCTCCACCGTGGATTGGCGTTCTGTACCTCCGGTGCGTGCCTGCTGGACCGCCTCCCGCACGCCCGGTGCCACCTCCTCGGCAAAGCGGCGCAAGTCGCCCTCCGCATCGGTGCCCGGTCCGAGTACGAAGGCGCTCATCCCATGCTCCAGCACCAGGCCGGTTAGTTGCTCCACCCACGCACTCGGTGGCCCTTGCAGGAAGCCCCGTTCCGCCGCTGAGAACTGCCCGTTTATGTTGTAGACCCGGCGGACCGCCGATGGGTCACGCCCCGCCGCCTGCGCCGCTTCATCGATGATGCGCGTCATCTCGGCCAACTCCGAAGGCGGCGCGTACCCAAGCGACGGGATCCAACCATCTGCCAGCCTGCCCGTCAGTCGCAGCATCCTCGGCTTGTACGCGCCCAACCAGATGCCTATGGGGTGCGGCGGGGTAGGGCCGGGCCGGGCGTTCCGTAGCTGGTAGTGCGCGCCTTCGAAACTCGCGGCCCGCCCCGGCGTCCAGAGGGCGCGAATGACCTGTATCGCCTCCTCCAGCGCGTCTATCGCCTCGCCGGGGCTGCGCCGCGGGCCGCCCATCGAGACCACCGCGTCGAAGAACGCACCCGCGCCCAACCCCAACTCCACTCGCCCGTCACTCAGCACATCGAGGCTGGCCGCAGCCTTAGCCAGCACCGCCGGTGGTCGCAACGGCAGGTTGATTACGTCGGGCACGAGCCGGATACGCGCCGTCTCAGCCGCCAGCACCGAAAGCAGCGTCCACGTATCGAGGAACCGCGGCTGGTATGGGTGGTCCTGTATCCCCACCAGGTCCATCCCCAACCCATCGGCAAGGCGGGCCAGTTCAACAACCCCGTGCGCCTGCCCCGCGTCCGGGGTCAGGAAACACCCAAACCACAACTCATGTCCCAGGTCACCCATGCTCACTCCTTACTCCCTTACCCTGACAAGCAGCACACCAGCCTTGTTCCAGAATTTGGCCTTAGCATTACACTCTAGACCCTGGCGGACCTCGACAGCCGTATCATGTTCCAGGACAACCTGGGCAGGGTCGCTGTAAGCTGGCCGTCGCTGAGCTTCGCATCGCCACGAGGGTGCGGAACAACCTCCATAGGTCGCTCGGCTGTGTTGCGCGCGGTGCTATCGGCGTGCTCCAAGACGATGTGCTCTACCACTCCATAGCCCCCGATGCCGCGCAAATCCCCCTCTAATTTGAGTGGCCCCTCCTGGCTCCGGTTGACGGCGAACACCGCCATCTCCTCGCGCCCCTCGTCCAGCACGGCCACCGCATCGAGCAGCGGCACGTCGCCATACTCCTTGTTGGCATAGGTGGGAGAGGACACCTGGATATTCAACACAGTGCCCCTGCCGAAGCGGGAAGCGTGCAGGAAGGGGTAGTAGATCGTTTGCCGCCAGGCCAGCCCGCCCGCTACCGTGCTGATGGGGGCGATAGTGTTCACTAGTTGCGCCATGCAGCCGATCTTGACCCTGTCAGCGTGCCGCATCAAGGTGATGAGCATCAGCCCCACCACCAGCGCGTCCTCGTGCGTGTAGGGCGCTTCGTACAGGGGAGGCGCTATCTGCCACGGGGTCTCCTCCATCATCTGCCGGTCCACGGGGTTCTGGTACCAGACGTTCCACTCGTCAAAGGCCAGGTACAACTGCTTCTTGAGGTGCTTCTTGGCCCGCACGTAATCGCATATGGCGGCCACGGACCGGATGAAATCGTCCATCTGGATGGTTTGCGCGAGGAAGGTGCCCAAGTCGTCGCCCACCTTGCTGTAGTACTGGTGGAGCGAGATGAAATCGACGTACGGGTAGACGTGGTCGAGCACCGTCGCCTCCCACGCACCGAAGGTCGGCATTGTGCGGCTGGAGCTACCGCACGCTACAAGCTCAATCGATGGGTCTACCCACTTCATGGCGACCGCCGTCTCCGCCGCCAGCCGCCCGTACTCGTCCGCCGTCTTGTGCCCCATCTGCCACGGCCCGTCCATCTCGTTGCCAAGGCACCAGGTCTTGATGCCGTGCGGCTCATGATAGCCGTTGGCGCGGCGCATGTCGCTGTACAGGCTGCCCGCGGGGTGGTTGCAGTACTCGACCAGGCTCCGCGCTTCATCTATACCGGCGGTGCCCAGGTTGACTGCCATGTTGACCTGCGCGCCCGCCCGGCGAGCCCACTCGCAGAACTCGTCCGTGCCTACCTCGTTGGTCTCCAGGCTCTTCCACGCCAGGTCCAGCCGCCTGGGGCGGCTCTCTTTAGGTCCGACTCCGTCGCGCCAGTGGTACCCCGAAACGAAGTTGCCGCCTGGGTAGCGAACGATGGTGGTGCCCAGCTCACGCACAAACTCGAGAACGTCCCCGCGGAAGCCCATGTCATCGGCGGTGGGGTGCCCAGGCTCGTAGATGCCACCGTAGACGGCCCGGCCCAGGTGCTCGACGAATGAGCTGTACAGCCTCGGGTCAACCTCACCGACTTTGAACTCGGGATCAGCAATGATTTTTGCGGTTTGCATGGAGTTGCTGTTCCTTTATGTGGTGCTGCAACAATCGGGGTACGCTGCCCATAGGCTCGCGGATGGGTTGGCTAACGGTGCGGCAAGTGGCATCACTCCGAATTGTATATGATAAGCCATTTTCCATCAGATTCTGTACGTTGGCGAATCTATTTGCCAGCCGCCAAAAGATGTACTAAACTGAAGCTTACTTCCTGCGTCTTGCGTACATACCAGACAGGTGAGAATGTCACGCGTACCAGGCACCAAGGTATATTTCGGGTTAGAGGGATAAACATGATCAAGCTATTCAAGCACCTGCGGCCCTTCGCCGTTGTAGTAGGAATCATCCTGGCGTTGATCCTTGTACAGTCGTTGGCCGACCTGTACCTGCCGACCCTGATGGCGGACATAGTTGATATAGGGGTGGTGCAGAACAACATCGACTATATCTGGCGCATCGGTGGGTTCATGCTCCTTGTAGCCGCGGGTAGCGCCGCGTGCTCTATCGTGGCGAACTTTCTATCCGCACGTACGGCTTCGGGTTTTGGCCGCAACTTGCGCACGGGGGTCTTCTCCCAGGTGACGGGCTTCTCCCTCGCGGAGTTCGACAAGCTAGGTACCGCGACCCTCATCACCAGGACCACCAACGATATTACGCAGGTGCAGCAGGTGCTGATTATGCTCCTCCGCATCATGATCTACGCTCCACTTGTGGGTATCGGCGGCATCTTCATGGCCGTGGCGGTGGACGCCCAGCTATCCCTCGTGCTCGTGGTGGTTGTGCCGCTGTTGGTAGCCTCTATAGGCTTCATCGCCATCAAAGGGGTGCCGCTGTTCCGGGCCATGCAGGTCAAGCTCGACCGGGTCAACCTGGTGCTGCGCGAGAACCTTACCGGCATCAGGGTAATTCGAGCCTTCAACCGCGAACAATACGAGCGCGAGCGCTTCGATGACGCCAACCGCGATCTCACCAACACCGCTATCAAAGTCAACCGCTTGATGGCCTTTCTCATGCCGGTGGTGATGATCCTGATGAACCTTACCTCAATTGCCATCATCTGGTTCGGCGGCCTGCGCATCAGCAACGGGGAAATGCAGGTCGGCTCGCTGATCGCGTTCCTACAGTACGCCATGCAGATCATGTTCTCCGTGCTCATGCTGTCCTTCCTGCTCGTGATGGTGCCCAGGGCGCAGGCCTCGGCGGTCAGGATCAACGAAGTGCTCGACATGCGGCCCGAAATCAATGACCCCGCCAGCCCAAAGGCCCCTGCGTCCCGGAGGGGCAGCCTGGAGTTCCGCGACGTCACCTTCAGCTACCCAGGCGCGGAAGCACCTGCCATATCCAATATCTCCTTCTCGGCGCGTGCAGGCGAAGTGGTAGCGATTATCGGGGGCACGGGTTCGGGCAAATCTACCCTCATCAACCTGGTGCCGCGTTTCTACGACATAGACAGTGGCAGCATTCTGGTGGACGGCGTGGATGTCAGGGAAGTAGAGCAGGGAACCTTGCGCGCGAGGCTAGGGTTGGTGCCTCAGCAAGCTGTCCTTTTCTCGGGCACGATCACTGAGAACATCAAGTTCGGCAAGGAAGATGCATCCCGGGAGGAGATCGAGCGTGCCGCCGAGACGGCGCAAGCGATGGAGTTTATCTCCACTATGAAGGACGGCTTCGACTCGGTCATATCGCAGGGCGGCACCAACGTATCAGGAGGCCAGAAGCAGAGGCTGGCGATAGCCCGCGCCCTGGTCAGGCGGCCGGAGATATACCTGTTCGACGATAGCTTCTCCGCGCTCGACTTCAAGACCGACGCAAAGCTGCGGGCGGCCCTGCGGAAAGTGACCGCCGACTCCACCGTGATCATAGTGGCCCAGCGCGTCAGCACGGTGCTCGACGCGGACAAGATACTGGTGCTGGACGAAGGCCGCATCGTGGGCAGCGGCAGGCACAGGGAACTATTGAGGACCAGCGAGGTCTACCGCGAGATTGTGGCCTCACAACTCTCCGAGGAGGAGTTGGCAGCATGAGCGCGGCACCTAGAAGCAACAACGGTGGCCCACCGGCGGGAAGTCCACCCGCGCGGCCGATGGGCGGGCCTATGAGAGGCGGCATGATGGGCATGCCGGTCCAGAAGGCCAAGGACTTCAAGGGCACCGCGAAGCGTCTGCTCGGTTACATGCGGCCCTACAGGCTGCAACTGTTGATAGTGCTGCTCACCGCAGTTCTCAGCACGCTGTTCACCATAGTTGGGCCCAAGATCATGGGCGAGGCCACCACCAAGCTCTTCGAGGGTCTGATAGCTAAGGCCCAGGGCGTACCGGGGGCCGCTATCGACTTCGCTGGTATAGCCAATATCCTCTTGATACTGGTTGTGCTGTACCTCATAAGCTCGGCGTTCAGCTACCTTCAGCAGTACGTAATGGCGGGCGTGGCGCAGCGCACCGTCTATGACATGCGGCGTGACGTAGACAACAAGCTGGCGCGCCTGCCTCTCAAGTTCTTCGACGCCCGCACGCACGGCGAGATATTGAGCCGGGTCACCAACGACGTGGACAACATCTCGAACACGCTCCAGCAGAGCGTCACCCAGTTGATGACGTCGGTAATCACCATCCTGGGCGTCATGATAATGATGTTCACCATCAACGTCTGGATGACGCTGATTGCCATTGTGGCGGTGCCTTTATCCCTGGCTATCGCGGCCTTCATCGGCACGCGGTCGCAGAAATACTTCGTGAACCAGCAAAGGACGCTGGGCCAGTTGAACGGGCACGTCGAGGAGATGTACACGGGGCACAAGATCGTCAAGGTCTTCGGGCGCGAAGAGGACTCGGTACGCAAGTTCAACGAATACAACGAGAAGCTTTATGACGTTGGCTGGCGGGCGCAGTTCATATCGGGCCTGATTATGCCCTTGCTATCGTTCGTAAACAACATCGCCTACGTAGCGGTGGCCGTGATCGGCGGCATCATGGTTACGCAGAGAGGCATCACGATTGGGGACGTACAGGCTTTCATCCAGTACATGCGGCAGTTCTCCTGGCCCATCATGCAGACCGCCCAGATCGCCAACATCCTGCAACTCGCGGTAGCTTCAGCGGAGCGCGTATTCGAGGTGCTGGACGAGCAGGAAGAAGTGCCCGACAGCGCCCAGCCGCGCGTGGTCCAGTTCCCCAGGGGAGCAGTACAGTTCGAGCACGTCGATTTCAGCTACAAGGCGGATGCGCCCTTGATCGAGGACATGAACATCGACGTGAAGCCGGGGCAGACCGTAGCCATCGTCGGTCCAACGGGCGCGGGCAAGACGACGCTGGTGAACCTGCTGATGCGCTTCTACGAGCTTGACGCGGGGCGCATTACTGTCGATGGGGTGAACATCACAGACATGAAGCGCCGCGACCTGCGCAGCATCTTCGGTATGGTGCTACAGGATACGTGGCTGTTCAACGGCACGATTAGCGACAACATCGCGTACGGGAGGCCTGGAGCCAACATGGAGGATATAGTGGAGGCGGCAAGGACAGCGCATGCCGACCACTTCATCCGGACCCTGCCCGACGGCTACGACACCGTATTGAACGAGGAAGCCTCCAACATCTCGCAGGGCCAAAAGCAGTTACTGGCAATCGCCCGCGCGGTGCTCGCCGACCCCGCTATCTTGATCTTGGACGAGGCCACCAGCAGCGTCGACACACGCACCGAGGTGCTGATCCAGAAGGCAATGGAAGCCCTCATGTCGGGCCGTACCAGCTTCGTTATCGCTCACAGGCTGTCCACCATACGCAACGCAAGCCTGATCCTCGTGATGAACAACGGCAGCGTGATAGAGAAGGGTACCCACAGCGAACTGCTGGCGGCGGGTGGATTCTACGCCGAACTATACAACAGCCAGTTTACCGGCGGTGCGCCGCAGGATACGTCTGGC
>JAXDKH010000220.1:0-3741 GCA_034667185.1 Chloroflexia bacterium
AGTTGCGATTGGTAGATCATCGGGCATGTAGTAGTGTAATGTGACAACAAATCCCAGATCGGAATTGAGTGCTTCAATGTCGTGCACGCCCTCGAACTGGGCCGTTACGTGGGCGATGCGGCCCGCGATTTGATGACTCGCGTCGTCTTCGCGCAGCCGGTGGACATCTTCATGCCGGGGCTCAATATGAACCTGTACCTCGGCGCTCTGTAATTCGTGGCGGAGTACGTCCTCAAGGCGGTCAGCCTGCTCGTGGGCCTCGCGGAGTGAGAGGTCCGACGACACTTCCATGTGCATGTCCAGTCGCAGCCCTGAGGGCGTCTCAAAGGCGCGTACGTGGTGCACCCCCAACCCCAGCCGAGCCGCCGTAACGGTAGCAGCTTCTACGGCGCTCTCGGTGACCGACGCCACCGGCTGTGTGTGCACCACAACGTCAGCATGAGGAAGTACGCGCTGCACCCGCGAAACGACTTCCTGCGACACTTCGCGGGAGCGTTCCAGGGAGAGGCCGCGCGCCACGTTGATTGAAACGTCCGCGTAAGGCTGGTCACCTACAAAGCGCACCCGTGCCGAGGGATTGCCTATCATGTTCGGAGTGCCCGCTGCCGCCGCAACAACCTCACCTATAAGGCCGGGCGGCACGCGGTCTGTGAGGGCATTTGCCGCCCGCAGTGCCAATTGAGCCGCCACCCAAAGTATGATGAACGCCACCAGGGCACCCGCTGACGCGTCTACGAAGCTCAGCACCTGTGAGGGCCAGCCGAGCAACGTTCCGAGCGTCACCACGAGCAAGCCGAAGAGCACAGCCAGCGAACCCAGGAGGTCTGTGGCGAAGTGCGCGGCATCGGCAGCAAGGGCAGCGCTTCCGTGCTCCTCCGCTACCCGGCGCAAGTAGCGCGAACGCGTGTAGTCTACTACGACCGCCACTACGAGCACCGCGATGCCGATCCAGTTCTGCTGGGGCACGACATGCGCGCCCGTGATCCGGCCAAACGCCTCACGCAAGATGCCCAGTGCGGTTAGGGACAGGATACCGACGGCCACCAGCGCGGACAGGCTCTCAACCTTGGCGTGCCCATAGGGGTGTGTCGCGTCCGGCGGCCTGCTGGAAATTCGAACGGCCGCAAAGCTGAGTATCGTGCCCACGAGGTCCATCGCGGAATGCAGGGCTTCTGACAGCAAGCCCAGGCTACCCGAGATGAGTCCAGCGGCCAGTTTGGCAGCCGTGAGAAACACTGCCACGATCATGGAAGACAGCGCTGCCCAGTTCTTCTCTCGGCTGCGCTCGTCTATGTTTCCCGGTTCGCTGCTATGTGTCTGCATGTTCCTCTCGGTGTAATAACTGTTGCGGCGGGAGTATTATCTCACAAGACGTGCCAAGGGGACACTGGGGATATCGCTTGACACCCCTATGTGGCGCTCTTATAATTCCGGGACAGAACCGCTCAGCGGCACGGACGTTAATAAAGCATACTCTTATCCTGTAACCGGGCGCTTATATTGATAGCACGAGCACGTCAGTCAATCCTCTACCGCGATCTGCTGTACAACCTGGTTGTACGGGACCTCAAGGTCCGCTACAAACACTCCTTCCTCGGCTTCTTCTGGTCTTTGCTCAACCCGCTGCTCTTGATGGCGGTGTTCACGTTCGTTTTCACTACGCTGCTGGGCCAGAACGGCGTGCAGCCGATGTACCACATCTTCTTCCTGTGCGCGCTACTGCCCTGGAACTGGTGCGCGACCTCCACAATGGGCACGCTCGGCAGCATCGTCAATAACGGCCACCTGATCAAGAAGGTCTACTTCCCGCGTGAGTTCCTCCCCTTCTCTGTGGTCGTCTCTAACATGATCAACTACCTGCTTTCGCTGCCCGCGCTGTTGCTCTTTATGCTGCTGTTCCGTTCGCCGGTCGCGGGCGACCCATTCAGTTCGACGTGCAATCTGGCTTGCATCAACGCACACCTGCTTTGGCTGCCCCTCCTGATACTCACCCAGACCGTATTTTTAGTGGGGCTAGGCTTCTTTCTTTCGGCTCTCAACGTCTTCTTCCGCGATACCAGCGTCCTGGTGGAGGTCGGCCTGAACGCGTGGTTCTTCCTCACGCCTATCATCTATGACGTCCGGTCGCTCACCAGCTTCCCAACGCTGATGTACTACCTGAATCCGATGGCCTCCATCATCACCAACTACCGCGATATCTTCTACCATAACCAGGCGGGCAGCCCGGACCTTCTCTTCATGCTGCGCACCCTGGTGGAGTGCACGATCATACTGCTGGCAGGCTACCTCTTCTTCATGCGTACAAGTCGCAGTTTCGGGGAGGAGGTATAGCCGTGTCGCACGTGATTGGCAGCCCCGACGAGGCTAGCGCTTCAACCTGGAGCGCGGCGACGACCTCGGACTCTGACAATGGTCATGCTGCCTCCGAAGCTGTCACCAATACCACTTCCCATGGGGCGAAGACTCGTGCAGGTGACAGGCCGCTAAAGGTTATCAAGTTCAGCAAAGTAAGCAAGCGGTTCACACTTCACCACGAGCGCCCACGCTCCTTCCAGGACGCTGTTGTCAGTCTCTTCGGCCTACGAACGCTGTCCCGGCGTGGGGTCGCCATGCCGAGGCCAGCCAACGAGGTGTTCTGGGCGCTGAGGGACGTGAACTTCAGCATCTACGCCGGCGAAGCAGTTGGCATTATCGGCGAGAACGGTTCCGGCAAGTCCACCACCCTGAAGCTTATTTCGCGTATCCTTGAGCCTTCAACCGGGAGCGTGTCTGTCCGCGGCAAGGTATCAGCCCTGCTGGAACTAGGCACAGGGTTCCACCCGGAGCTTACCGGCCGCGAGAACATCTTTCTCAACGGCTCGCTGCTGGGCCTTTCTCGCAAAGAAATGGCCTCTCGCTACGACACCATCGTGGACTTCTCTGAGATCGGGGAGTTCATAGACACACCTATCAAGCACTATTCGTCCGGCATGGTAATGCGCCTGGGGTTCGCAGTGGCTATCAACGTGGACCCAGACATACTGCTGACCGACGAGGTGCTGGCCGTCGGTGACGAAGCGTTCCAGCGCAAGTGCCTCGACTATATTTCGTTGCTGCGCAGGCGCGGCGTCACAATCGTGTTCGTGTCACATGCGCTCGAGGCAGTCCGTTCGCTGTGCAGCCGGGCTATCTGGCTGGACCACGGTCGCATGATCGCCGACGGGCCTGCCGGGGAGGTGGTAGATCGCTACCTCGACTACGAGAACGAGAAGCATGCCGAACGTCTGCGGGCAGAGCAAGAGAGCCGCCCCGTCAATTTGCCTTCCGGGCCATCGCGCCCTCAGCCGATGGACACCAGTGAAGATGACGACGAAATGCCATCAGCCTCGCAAGACGGAGCAAGCGCGGGTCAACACGCTGCCACAGCGCGAGCAGACGTAAAGATCACGGGAGTGACGTTCCTTGACGCCGACGGAGCACCCTCGCAGACGTTCCGCACCAACGAGCCGCTTACAATCCGGCTGCACTTTCAGGCCCGCGATCGGGTAGATGATCCTGTATTTGGCCTTGCCCTCTATACCGAGAACGGAACCCACATTAACGGCCCGAACACGCGGTTCGCGGGCCTCTCTATCCCCGCAATAGAAGGTAGCGGCTACGTTGACTACCACGTTGAGAAGTTGCCTCTGCTGGCCGGGCGCTATTTTGTGACCGTGGCAGTAACCGGCAGCGAAATGACGGATATTCTCGACCACCAGCACC
>JAXDKH010000221.1:0-15636 GCA_034667185.1 Chloroflexia bacterium
GCCCTTGAGGAAGCGGCCCTGCTCACGGGTGCTCCCGTGCTGGACCGAATTGAAGCCGCCGCCAGGTACGCTAAACGCTACACCGACGCGCGCAGTGAGTTGTACGAGATGCTGGACGAGTGGGAGACCTGGTGGCGAGATGTCATGGTCGTGAAGTTGGGTGCTGCCAACCTAGCCGTCAGCGTGGACCAACTTCAGTCGCTCAACTCAATCGCACGCAAGACACCCATAACCAGGGCTGCCGGAGCAGTGCGGCTAATTCAGCAAACACGGAGGCAACTCCTCGAAAACGTGAACCCACGCCTTGCCCTGGAGGCCCTGACGCTGGGACTTCCATAGGTAAGCGTAACAACAAAAGTTGAGCATGAAAAAGCAGGCCCAGTGTCACTCTGGGGCCTGCTTTTCTGATGGAACGAGCGCCTGCTCTAGCGCTACTTTTTCAGGTCGGTCAGGAACGTCTCAATGCGGTTCAGCGCCTCTTCTATGTTCGGGAGAGATGTGGCATAGGAAGCACGAACGTGGCCCGTGCCCGATTTGCCGAAGGCCGAACCCGGCACCATCGCGACTTTGTACTCCATCAGCAGCCTCTCGGAAAACTCCGCGTCCGTGAGCCCCGTGCTCTTGATGGACGGAAAAGCGTAGAAGGCCCCACGTGGCTCGAAGCAGTCGAGCCCGAGGCGGTTGAAGCCGTCGACTATGGTGCGCCGCCGCCGGTCGTACTCCTCGCGCATGGCCTCAACATATGGTTCGCCACTGCGCAAGGCTTCTATGGCTGCTTCCTGCCCTGTGGTCGGCGCTGACATGATCACGTACTGGTGGATCTTGCGCATGGCGGCAAGCATGGCGGGAGGGGCTGCTGCGTAACCGATCCTCCAGCCTGTCATGGCGTACGACTTCGAGAACCCGCCAAGCAGAATCGTGCGCTCCCTCATGCCGTCGAGTGCCGTGAAACATGTGTGCTCAATTCCGTACACCAGGCGGTCGTATATCTCGTCCGATACAACAATGAGGTCATTGTGCTCGGCCCACTCCGCGATCTCAGCCAGCCTGGAACGCTCCAGGACGGCCCCTGTTGGGTTGTTCGGGTATCCTAGCAATAGCGCCCTGGTTTTCCTGGTACGAGCCTTCTCAAGGTCGTCTACGGTGACCTGAAAGTCCTGTTCTACATAGGTGGGCACCGGCACCGGCGTACCCCCTGCGAAGGTGACGGTCGGCTGGTAGGCTACGAAGCACGGCTCCGGGACGATCACTTCGTCTCCCGCATCGAGCACGGACATGAGGGCCAGCATCAGCGCCTCGCTGACACCCACCGTCACCAGCAGCTCGGTCTCAGGGTCAAAGTCCAGGCCGTACAGCTTGTTCAACTGGGCGGAAAGAAGCTGGCGAAGCTCGAGAATGCCGGAGTTCGACGTATAGCTCGTGTGCCCCGCCTTCAGCGAGTTGACGCCCGCGTTCACGATAGGCTCCGGCGTCACGAAGTCCGGCTCTCCGATGCCCAGCGAGATTACGTCGGCCATGGTCGCGGCTATGTCGAAGAAGCGACGTATCCCCGAAGGCGGCACGGCTTCAATCCGGCTCGAAACGAACCTGGCCCCGGTCTTGCGGTCGGCGGACGCGCCGGCAACATCAACTGCCATTTGTCTCCTCCTCTACAGCACCGCTTTTAGCGGTATGCGCCACTCGTTACCCTGCTTCTTGCCCGAGATTTTGCCCTGGCCCAGCAAGCGGCGGACCTCTTTGGGCTTGTAGCCAAGCAGCTTGGCGGCCTGCGAGACCGACAGCAGCGGCCTGTAAAGGTCCAGCACTTCGTCGTTAGGGAACTCGCTGAGGGCTGCGTCCAGCACGTTGAAACGCTCGGCGGCCCGCGCAATGGCAATCGGGTCGCGTACGTCCAACGCTTCGTATCGTTCCTGGTTCAATATGTCTCGCAACTCGGCAACACGTATGTGATTAGTGCGAACTGACAAGTCGGCTTCTCCGGTGCGCCTCTCCTGTTGCGGAAAGGTGGCTGGTTAAAGTCTAATCAACATTATAACATTATGGGGCCGCACTTACTAAGAATGCCTAACAAGACCTGCTCGATTTGGAACCTTGAAATACGTTTGGAAAGACGTTATAGTACAAATGTTCGCCAAGGCGTAAAAGGGCTCCACTTGCTTTTGCAGAAACTCTGGTACGGGATGCCCGGGTATGCCAGGGACGGCAGGGTCGTCTGCTTCTTCCGCGGCGGGACAAGTTCAAGGAGACGTACAGGACCCTTTTCCAAGTCAATATGAGGAGGTTTCTATGAGCTCAAAGAAGGGATTCACGGACGAGGAACGAGCCGCGATGAAGGCGCGCGCCAAAGAGCTGAAGGCGGACGCAGACAAGGCGGACGGGGAAAGCGCCGTGCTCGCGAAGATCGCTGAGATGCAGGAAACGGATCGCGTCATGGGCGAGCGGCTCCATGCTATTATCAAAGCCAACGCACCCGACCTCTCGCCGAAACTCTGGTACGGGATGCCCGCATATGCCAGGGACGGCAAGATCGTCTGCTTCTTCCAAAGCGCGCAGAAGTTCAACACGAGGTACGCGACGCTCGGCTTCAACGACACGGCGAACCTCGATGAAGGCGGCCTGTGGCCGGTTGCCTTCGCACTGAAGGAGTTGACCGCCGCCGAAGAGGCGTCGATTGCCGCGCTCGTGAAGAAAGCGGTAAGCTGAGGGGCTGAGGGGCTGAGGGCGCGCCGTCTACGTGGCAGACCGTTCCAGGACCCTTATGCAATCAGGTCTTACTGGTACAGGGGTACAGGCGTAAGTCTGTGAGCACCTTCTTGCAACTCATTGAGAGGCAGAAGGGCCTCTTTTTGATTGGTATACATATCAAGAATATCCATTTATCTGTTGGAGCAACTTGAAAAAGACGTCTTATTCGGCGCACTTAGTTCCCACCCAGTTTCTCAGCGCGGCATGGCTGTGTTATAACTCCTGGTGAGGAGACAGCCATGGCTGAAGAAGAGGCTCTACAACCCTCGATGCTTGAGTATCCTGCAGGCCAGTTGCACCTGGAGTACACGCTCAGCAACGGGCAGATGTTCCGCTGGCGCAAGACCGAAGACGGCTGGTGGGACGCGGTAATCGGCTCAAGAATGCTGCGCATCAGGCAGGTGCGGTCTGATACGCCTGGTGTTGACCGCTTCGAGTACTTCACGTTCCCTGATCGAGGTGACGAGGCTTTCCTGCGTGCCTTCCTGCGCCTCGACGTAGAACTGCTGCCGCTTTACGAGAGTTGGACCGAAGCTGACCCTTACCTGGGAAGCCTGGGCGAGCGCTTCCTGGGCCTGCGCATAGTTCTCCAGAGGCCGGAGGAATGCCTGCTCTCCTTCATGTGCTCGACGGCCAACTTCATTCCGCGCATTATGAAAGCCATCGCCATCATAGCCCGCGATCACGGTGAGCCGATAAAGGACCAAAACGGCAAGGTATGGACTCATGCCTTCCCCGCAGCAGAGACAATAGCCAACCTGGACCCAATCGCGCTGGCCGAGAAAACGGGGCTTGAATGGCGTGCCGGCAACCTGGTGAAGGTGGCCCGGCAGGTAGCTTCACGACCCGCGGGCTGGCTTGATGAGCTTGCCCGGCTGGATTACGCTACCGCCAGGGGCGAGCTGATGCGGCTTGAAGGGGTGGGGCCGAAGATAGCCGATTGCGTGTGCCTGTTCGCCATGTCCAAGGACCAGGCGGTGCCCGTCGATACGCACGTCTGGCAGCTTACCAGGGACCGTTATCTGCCCGCATTGCGCGGCAAGTCGTTGACACCAACTGCATATGGGCAGGTGCTGCAGTTCTTCCAGTCGCGCTTCCAGAAGGCCGGGTGGGCGCAACAGTACCTCTTCTACGACCATCTGCTTGAGAGTCGCGCCAAGCGGGGCAACAGGTCTTAGACCAACTACTGTCTGAAACTAGCTCGTAGAGATGTTCTCCGTGTGCAGTTGGCCGCGCCCGGCAGGCGCTTGCTCCTTTTCGCCGCTCGTAAGGGCCATGCCTATTCGGCCTACCCGCGAATTGACGAAGGCCCGCGCTATCCTGCGAACGTCACGGGGCTTCGATTTTAGCATCTTATGAAGCCCTACCTCGTTGACCATCCAGCGAGTGGCGAACGAGTAGAAGCGCTTGGAGTGCCGCCCAGCCACAGTTAAATCGCGGTCGGTGCGCTCGTGCCATGGCATGGTTTCAACTACGCGGCTTTCAATCTCGTTGTAGTAGGGTGTGCCCTTGATGGGATAGGCAACGGTGGTGAGGAATAGGTCTGGGTCGCTCTTCTTCAGGTGGTCCACCGTGGCCTCCAGGTCCGACATCTCCTCTCCTTCGTAGCCCATCATGATGAACATGCCGGTCTCAATGCCCACGTTCTTCAGCATATGCGTCTTGCGCTGCACGTCTTCGACCCGTGTCTTGCGGTCCATGGCGTCGAGCACGTTCTGGCTGCCACTTTCCGAGCCGATCCACAGGCGGAAGCAGCCCATGCCTGACAGCGCGTCAATGATCTCGGCATCCAGGCGGTCGGCGCGGGAGATGCACTCGAACGGTATCTTGATGTCCCGCTGCTTGAGAAGGGCGGCAAACTTCAGCGTCCAGCTACGGTGGATGGTCAGCACGTCGTCGGCGTACCAGAGTTGGTCGGGTGCATAGCGGTCGATTATGTGTTCTAACTCGGCTACCACATTCTCGGGCGACCGGCGGCGGTGGGTGTTGCCGAAGACGGTGTGACTGCACCACCGGCAGGTATATGGGCAGCCGCGTGCCGTGATGAGGGAAATAGAACTGCGCCCGTGGTGTTCCTTCCAGGTACTCAGGTACCTTCCCATGTCTATAGCTTCACGGTCGGGAAAAGGCTGGCTGTCGAGGTCCTTGATGAGCGGGCGAGACGCCGTGCGTATCGTGCGGCCCATCTCGTCACGAAATACCACTCCCAGCACGTCGTGCAGCCTGTGTGGTCCATGCGTTGCAAGCACAGGGATTAGTGCCTCCAACGTGTGCTCACCCTCACCCAAGGCCACGACATCCGCGCCTGCGTCCAGGAACTCGTCTGCATAATGAGGAGGCTCCGGCCCGCCGACAACCACCGTCGCACCAATAGCCTTGCAGTCCTTGATCATAGGCAGCACGTTCAACTTGGTCATCAAGTTGGTGTAAATGCCCACGAGGGATGGTCGATGCTGCGCCAGGTACGCCTTCCAGGTGTCGCGGCTGGCAAAGGTCGTGTCAAACAATTCGACAGAAAATCCCCGGCTCTTCAGGTGTGAGGAGATGTAGAGCAACCCCAGCGTCGGGTACGGCTTCATCACCTTCAGCTCGTGAGGGTCTTCGTAGAGATAGTAGCCATGGGTGAGGAGTATGTCCATATCGTGCGCTTGGTTCTAGGAGAGCTTCGAGGCCGAGGCCAGAATCCCGACCGCCTACAGGGTCTTATTCAGTCTGCGCGGAAGGGGTGGCAGCGGCCTCCGGGGTCAGGATGCGGGGCAGTGACAAGGGGCTGGGATTGGCCTTCCGCGCCAGGGCTTCCAGCTTGCGACGCTCAATAGGGAGAGTGGCGAGATTGTAGAGCATCGACGCAGCCGCCCGCGCCTGGGAGCCTATGGATGGCCGCCTGCTGGCCCGCCTGAGCGCGCGCCACGTCTTACCTGCCCGGTACTCCTTGTGCAGGACCGTATGCAGCTTCCGGTAGAAAGCGGTCGAAAACGGCCCCGTGTACATCATTTCGAAGTCGCCCGAGTCGAGCCAATTTTGCTTTTCGCCTAGCTGCGCGCGAACGTTGTCGTAGAACTTTGTGCCGGGAAGCGGGTAAGAAACGGACATGCCGATGTCGTCGGGCCGGCACTCCCTCACCATGCGCAACGTGGCTTCGATGTCTTGCCGGTCCTCGCCCGGGTACCCGAACTGCAAGAAGAAGGCGATTTTGACGCCTTGCGCGTGCAGGTCGAGAGCTGCGGCATAGATCTGTTCTACCCTCGTGCCTTTGTCCATTGCATCCAGTATCTTCTGCGAGCCAGACTCCGCCCCCACCCACACTATTTCGCACCCGGCACGCTTCAGGGCCTCCGGAATGCCCGGCTTTATCAAATCGACGCGCAGCAGGCACTTGAAGGGTATGCGCGCGTCGAGCCGGTTCACCTCGTTGGCGAAGCGCTCGATCCAACCCGGCTTCAGACCGAAGATGTCGTCTGCGAACCAGATGTGGTCGGGTGCGAAGTGCTCCTTGAGCCATCGAAGCTCCCCCGCCACGCTCTCAGGCGAGCGCACGTTGTACCGTTGGCCGTACACGGGCTTGGCGCACCAGTTGCAGTGGTATGGACAGCCACGCGTGGTAACCATGTTCATGGAGTAGTAACCATGGTGGGCCAGCCAGATGGACCTGTAGCGGTCTACGTCAACCATGTCCCATGCCGGAAACGGCAACGCGTCTAGGTCCTTGATGAAACCGCGCTTTGTCGGCTCATGCTGGGTGGGGAGTGCTAGTCCGGGAATTGCTTCAAGTTCGGAGGTCGAACGTCCGGTGAGTGCGTCCAGCGTTTCGGCGAGCGTGATCTCACCCTCGCCAAGGATTATGCCGTCGGCCCCGCGAGCAAAGTACTTCTCACGGTGGTCGGTGGCATCGGAGCCGGACACAAGCACGGGGATGCCGCACTCTTTGGCCGAGGAAATCATGGTGAACGCAGCTTCGCGCATTCGCGACAGGCACATCTTGGAGAGATAGTTGAAGCTGTCTTCGTAGATGACGGCGTAGTCGGGGCGGTGTTGGTCGAGCGCGGCGGCCCATTCGTCCTCGGACTCGGCCAGCATGGAGTCGAACAGGCGGACGTCGTAGCCGCGTTCGCGCAGAAAGGAGGCAGCGTAGAGCGTACCGAGGGGAGGGTACGGCTTCATGCCTTCCCATTCCTTGGGGTCAAATCGCATGTAGTATGACTGTCCCAGGAGAACGGTGGTCATGTACCTTACCCTTCTAATGCCGCCACGTGCCCCAACCTGTGACAACGTTGGGCATTGCGGTTAAGTACGTGGTCAGTTACATACGTGGCAACAGACGACGTATGCCGATTGTATCAGCCGCGATATAGCTGCGTCAACCGCGCGAGCAGGCGCTCCAGCCGGGCAGTTTGAGTGGAGAGTTCGTAGTCACGTCGCACTGATGCCGCCGCGTTAGCGCCCCAGGCTGCATATTCGTCAGGGGAGAGACAAGCCACCCTCTCCATTGCACGTGACATCGCGTAGATGCTGCGTTCGCTCACGAGTTCCCCTGACGTTGCTCCTGAGCGTGCCTGGTCCCCTCCTAGGTCGGCAAGAGCACCCACAGGCGGCCCAATCCACGGCAACCCCGACGACATCGCTTCGAGTGCGGCCATGCACTGGGCCTCGTGCCAGGAACCAAGTACGAACGCCGACGCTTGGCTGAAAATCTTCGTTAGAGCATCGTGAGGAACCTCGCCCATGTAGGAGACATATCCTTGAAGACGAAACAGTCTGGTAAGACGTTGCAAGTAGGTCCTGAGGGGTCCGTCTCCAACGAAGATGAGCTTTGTGTCAAGGTGCGGGCGACGCGTGCGGAGGTCAGCGAAACCACGCAACAGCCACGTTGGGTTCTTCACCGGAATCAAGCTACCTACCGACACAAAGGTGAATTGCCGGGTGCCGCTATTCGCGCGTGCAGAGGGCTGGAACCATGATGTATCAACGCCTAGCGGCCAGCGCACCGCCTTCTGGTTCGTGCCTGGGTATTCGGCGGCAAGCAAGTTCAGCATTTGGCGGGAGGGCACGGTGAGGCGGTCCGCAAGTGCCAGCGTGTGGTTCAGCAGCACGCCGTCAAGACCCTTTCGCAGGTACCCATATCGAATGGACGGCAGGTAGACAAGCTCGCCACCGGCTAAGTGCACCAGTGAGGGCGCACCAAGCGACTTGGCGACCAATGCCGCTAACCACCCCGACTCCGTTCCCCAGACGCCGAGTATAGCGTCAAACGGCATGGCGCTGTGTTCCTTGATGATACTCTGGAGGGTATCTGCCCACAGCTTCCCGAGACTCACACCGCGGATTCTGCGCCCAAGCACCTGTCCGCCGCCAAGTGCATGCACCTGGACTCGCCCAACGCTGTAGCTTGCCCAGCGATGGGGGTAGCGCAACGTGAAAACGTGCACTTCGTTCCGGGGGGAGAGTTGCTGGGCGAGGTTGGTGAAAGCGGGGATGCACCAATCGGCCGCGTCAGCCTGGAAGCCGGGTATGACGATGGCGAGTTTCACAGGGCGGTTAGGCAGCCTTGAGTGAGGTGAGATTATCGTTGCGGGCAGCTAAGCAACGTGCAGACAAGTGTGCCGGAAACACCATTAGAGACCGGCTTGCTCCGGCCTTGTATAGGAGATGAACTTGAAGAAGGCCCTGAGTTCAAGCGGGTTGTCGTAGCGGCGCAAGCGATAGCGCCAGCTTCCAAGGGTTTGCAGGACGGTCCGGTGCCAGGGGAGTATCTTCAGGTCGGATACGGTGGGATAGCGTGCGTTCAGCACCGTCTCGAAGTTGTTCAGCTTCTTGAGGTGCTCCTGCTTCACCCAGGGCGTGTGCGGGTTGCGCCTCCTGGAGAAGCTGGTCCACTCCGGACTCAGCCACCCATCGAGGGTCTCCGGGTACTTGAAGCCCATCTTGACCGCTTCGTCGTACATCGCACCGCCCGGTGTCGGCGTGTACATGTACAGGATAATTTCAGAAGCAGGGTTGATCTGCTTGATCTTGTAAATGAACTCGATGTTCTCATCGATGTCCGCTTCAGGATCGGGGGGATTGCCGAGCACGAAGGAAAATTCGGGGATAATGCCGTACAGTCGCGACTTCTCGGCCATAGCCAGCGTCGTTTCGGGGGTCAGAGGGCCTTTGCTCATGAACTTGAGCGTGGTGGCAGATGCGTTTTCCGCGCCCATGAAGATCATGCGGCAGCCGGAGTCGCGCATTAGTTCCCAGGTGCGGTCGTCGTAGCGCATGATGGTGTCGATGGTGCCTTCGCCCCACCAGCCGATGCCCAGGCCGTTGATGCCCTCGGCAAAGGCCGCCACGCGCTTCTCAGCGGTAAAGAAGTTGCTGTCGTGGAATTCAAGGCCATTTACGCCGAACCTGCTGTGTAAGTACCTTACCGTCTCTACAGTGCGTTCCGGCTTCTCCGCCATCCAGCGCCCCGCGTAACTCTTGGTAACAGAGCAGAACGAGCAGGTGAAGGGGCAGCCGATGCTGGAGCTATACGAGGTCGTGCGGCTACCGAGGATGGTGTGCTTGAGATATCGAGGAACGTTGGCCTTTTCATATGGGAGCACCGGGAAGTCGTTCGGGTCTGCCAGCTTGCGCGCCCGGTTGTGCCGCACTCTACCGGCTTCGCGATAGGAAATCCCGTCGATAGCCTCAACAGAGCCGCCGCGCTCCAACGTGTCGAGCAGTTCGAGGATGGTGTTTTCGCCCTGGGAACGGACGACGTAATCCACGGAAGAGTCCGAGAGCGCTACGTCCGGGTGTGAAGAGGGGAAGTAGCCACCCCAAATGGTGGTAACATGGGGGAAGCGTGCCTTTACTGCCCTCGTGTGCGGCACCGCATGCGAAAGCTGGGGGCCCGGCATGACCGTGACGAGCAGGTACTTAATACTCGGATGGCGCTCCAATAGCGAGATGATTGTGTCGCCAGCGTCAGGATCGACGTTGCCGTCCACGATACGCCAGTCGTACCTGCCCTCGAAGACGGCAGCGAGCGAAAGCACCGACAGCGGCAGCCTGTATTTGAACTCTGTAGCCCGAGGGTTATACAGCAGAATCATAGAACCTACCAGGGAAGACTACGTTAGAAAAGTGGCACAAACTGGCCGCGAAGCACGCGGCTCCATTATACAGGATACTCAGGGTGGTTACAGCCATTAGGTCGCTCGCGCATGTGCTTTACACGCCGGAGTCGCGTCTGCTAAAATCAAAAGTGACTTCTGAAACAGACTCTAATCAATATCCGCGTAACGTACAGCAGTATAGGACGCCCGCAAACGAACTTTGTCCACTCTAATATCCGCAACCACCCTCGATAAGCCAAAGCCCACTACGCGAGTAGAGCCACGTACAAGAGTGTCGCGCTGGCATAGCTGGCACCTTGGCGCTCTGCTCATGCACTTGGGCCTCTCTATTGTATTCACATGGCCGCTGGTGCTGAACTTTCTGCCGGGTGCGGGTACGCTGGTGCCGGGCGTTATGCTGGAGGACCGGGACCAGAACCTCTGGAACCTGTGGTGGGTGCGCCACGCTCTCTTCGAGGGGCACAACCCGTTCGTCACCAACATGATCTGGTATCCCACGCCGATCAGCCTCTATTACCACACCCTCAACGTTTTCAACGGCTTGCTCGCGGTGCCACTCCTGTCGGTTTTCTCCCTTACGACGACGTACAACATCATCGTGCTCTTCTCATTTGTCATGGGCGGGTACGGCGCATACCTGCTCGTTCACTACCTGTGCGGTAACAGGTGGGCGGCCCTGGTTGGCAGCGTGGTGTTCGCCTACTCGGCCTACCACATAGCTACTATGCGGAGCCTGCTGCAACTCATCTCCTTGGAGTGGGTGCCGTTCTTTGTGCTGTTCATGTTGAAGGCAGTGTTCGATGTTGGTTGGACCCATCGCCGGGACTTTCTGCGGTGGCTGGTCAGGCGCGCACTCCCGGCGGGCTTCTTTCTCTTCCTTGTGTCTCTCGTAGACTGGTATTACACCATGTACGCTCTAATGCTGGCCGGACTCCTGGGTGTCTACGTCATCATGCGCTACCTTTGGGAGCTTCGACGCGACGAGAGCCTAGGTGCCACGCGGGGTTTGCTAGAGCCGTTGGTCAGAATCGGGCTGTGCCTGGGCATTTACCTGGTGCTAGTAAGCCCAATACTGGTGCCGACGATCAGCGAACTCAGGCAGACGAACTACATGCAGCCTGCGCGGGATGCTGCCCTCAGTAATTCGGCTGACCTGTTGGCCTTCTTGCAGCCCGTGCGTGGGCAGCAACTTTGGGGCCAGCTTTTCACCAACCGGCGTGAATGGCCCTACGGCAGTAATCGCTACGAGGTCTACATTACCTATTCTGCCTTGTTCCTGGCGGGGGTGGCCCTGTTCGCCACTCGGGCTTTGCGACCTCGCCTACAGCTGGCAGGAGAGAGTGGTCCCAGCAACGCGGCGACACCCACAAGCGACTCGCCTGTAACGGAGCGCAAGAGCCTGGCGTTGCCCGGCAAGTGGTTCTGGGCCGCCTGTGTGCTACTGTTCTTCCTGCTTGCGTTGGGGCCGGTGCTCCAGATCAACGGGAATCAGATCCAGTGGCTCTTCAGCCCCAACTTTCCGCTGTTCATGCCATACCAGCTTGTCGAGAAGCTGCCTGTACTCAGTATAAGCCGTAGTCCCGACCGCTTTGATATGCCGCTGACACTTTGTCTGGCGGTGCTCACCGGCTACGGCACCAACGTACTGCTCAACACCTGGTGGCCGCGCATGCGCCTGACGAGGAGAGGCACTCTGCTGTGCGCCGGGTTCGTTGCGCTTGCTTTAGTCGAGTTGATGCCGTTTCCGTACCCACAGCGCCCAGCGGATATCCCTCGCTGGTACCAGCAGGTCGGCAGCGAACCGGGCGATTTCTCAATCCTGGACCTGCCGCCACAGGACGACTACTGGCACGGCGCTTACCGGATGTACTTCCAGACGGCGCACGGCAAGCCCATCTTTGGTGGCTACATATCCCGTGAGTTCCCTCACCCGTTCCTGACCAGCACGCCAGGGTACCAGGAACTGACCTACGTTGACGGGGCGGGCGACATGTTCAAGTCAGACCGAGATCAATGGCTGTCAGCCTTCCAGCTTTACAAGACGAGGTACATAGTGCTGCAGAAGGTAAGGCTGCCCGACAAGGCCGAGCCTGTGCCCGACCTGCAGCCTTCGCGCGACGCGATACATTACGTGCTTGGAGCAGGTGTCAAGCCCTCGTACGAAGACGTGCAGGTAGAAGTCTATCAGGTGCCGCCGCCCGCGAAGAGCGTGCCTTTTATGAGCGTAGGTGACGGCTGGGAGCCTCGTGAGGTGGGGCCAAACGGCACGTACCGGTGGCTGCACGCCCAGGGCACACTGCGGATCGACGCTCCTGTGGCAGGGCAGGCTTACCTCACGTTCCGCGCCGCCAGCCTGGGGAGAGCCAAGCCACTTAAGGTACTTCACGGCGACCATGTTGTGTTCGATGGCATGGTAGGAGGTCTACAGCCGTACAAGATTGGGCCGTTGGGTCTGCCGCAGGGCGTGAGTACGCTTACCATCATCAGCCCTGAGGGCACCAATAGTCCGCGTCAGTTGGGGCAGGGCGACGACCCGCGCCAACTGAGTTTCGTGGTGCTGGATGCCGCGCTGGAGCCTGTGCCCTAGCAGTTATCCACATGGCACCCCTGTGATACAATCGCCTGGCGTACAACTCCGGAGCGAGCGATGTCTGACCAGGCACCAGGGGACCACAGGCTGCACAATCTGACCGGGCGGTGGTATGCGCGCCTGTCACGCAACCAAAGTGTGCAACCGGGTGCGCCGCTACAGCCTACCCCTTTTCCCTCGGACTTGTTCGATGAACTCGACGAGGATAACGTGATCGCGTTCAACAGCGCCCCTCAGCTCCTCCGGGTGTCAGGGGACGACCGCAGCACCATTCGCTCCGTGTCACGCCGCTACGTTGGCAAGTCGGCGCGGCACGCTCAAGGGATTTCAGGTCCGCCTGCCGGGCGCGGTAAGTCGCCCTCGACGCCCCTCCGGCTCCCCGTCGAACCGCAAGAGACACCTGCGCGACGTTTCCGCGCACCTGCACTGCCCTGGTCAGGGCGGTTGATCGCAGCGGTCGGTGTGCTTGTGCTGCTAACTGTGGGTCTGCGACTGGTTGCGTTGCCGGCTCCTGTGCTCGACAGCCCTGTTGGCGTGCAGGCCACTCACGCCGCCTATTCCAGGGTGCTGGCAGGACAGCTACCCGCCTCAGCAGAGCAGGGAGGATTCCTGCTGGGTTCTCCGCCCTGGAACGGTGTCGCCCCCGCAAATCCCCTCTCCGGCCTGCCCCTCTACAACTGGCTAGCGGCACTTGGCTCTCTGGTGGGCGTGCCCGTTGAATGGGTCGGGCGAGCGCTGTCGGCCATCTTCTCGGCGTTGGCTGCGCTGGCTCTGTTTGCTGTGGTCCGGCGCACGGCAGGCTCTCTCGCTGCCGTCTACGCGACCCTATTCTTCGCCGTCTCACCCCTGAGCGTTTTACTGGGCCAACAGTTCTCTCCTGCGGCAATGCTGGTCGCAGCACAAGGACTGTCGGTGCTGACCCTGCTTGGTTGGCGAGAAAGCGTAACAACGGTACGGGTGCAGGGTTCGGGCGTCCGGTTCTTCATAGCGGTCACGGCGGGCGCAATAGCGGCGCTCCTCGACCCTGGCAGCCTATTCCTGGCGCTGCCGGCCGCGTACCTGGTCCTTTCCGTAGATGGGAATATGCTTCAGGCGGGGCTGCAGGGTCGCACACCTCGCGCCGCGGTGGCTACCTGGAGCGATGCGTGGAAGAGGTCTGCGCACCGGGGTAAGGTCCTCTCTTACGTGGCAACGTTGCTGGTGGCCGCGGGTGGGTGGTGGCTCTACTCTTCAAAGGTGGACCTGCTCGTTCTCGGCAGTGGTGACGGAGCCGGCGGGACTGCTGGTCTGCTTGCCAACCTGTTCAACTACGGTACCTACGTGCAGTTGATCGGCCTCACAATTGGCCGGGTGCTTACTGTGGCGGGGTTACTGCTTCTGCTGGCGGGCGTGCTGAATGGTGCTCGCCAGGGCACCAGGGGTATCTTCAATGTGTGGCTTCTCGCGGGCCTGGTGCATGCGCTGCTGGACGCCGGGCGGCTCGCCAGGCATGACGACGTGCTGCTGCCACTGCTCCTTCCTGCGTGCGCCCTCGTGGGGATCGGTGCCTCATGGGCTGGGTCGATGCCGGCTCGCGTGTGGCGCGCCATCACCGAGCAGCAGCGGGACCCTGTGTCCAATTACGCTGTGTCTCCGCATACAGCCTGGCTGCTCGACTTGCCGGAGGTCCGCGCGGAAACACCCGGCAACAGACCGCAAGCGCGCCCGGCCCTCGGTAAGAGTGTGGCTGCCCGAACTCAGAGGGCGGGTGAGCGTGCGCGGCGCGCCTCGCTTATGGGAATGGGGCACCTGGCAGTCCTGGGGGTAGTTGGGCTCGTCGCGGTCTCGGGTTGGCAGGCGGCGTGGGCGGCGACACAGCCTACGGTGGACAGCGTCGAATTGGAGGCAGCGGGGCGGGAGATTAGCGCGATAACGGCACCTGGGGCGCAGATTGTCATTGTTGGGCCGTATGCACCGGAGCTTTTCTACGCCAGCGGACGAACGGGCTGGGCGCTTGCTGAGGAGAGTTTCAGCATCCTTGAGGTCCAGGACCTGCAGCGTAAGGGAGCCTCATATCTGCTCAGCGCGGACCAGTCCTGGCTGGGGGAGCACCCCGACTATGTGGGACTGCTCGCCAATTACAGCGTCAAGCAACTCGCCAGGCGGTATATCCTGTTCGATTTGAACACGAAGCCGAGCGCGAACGACCGCCTTTACTTCCTTGAAAGTGGGCACACCCTGGGCGGTGCTTTCCGGAAGTACTGGGAGATGCATGGCGGCGTGTCGAAGCTGGGGTATCCCATTTCAGAAGAGGTGAGCGAAGCCAACCCCGTGGACGGGCAGGTAAGGACGGTGCAGTACTTCGAGCGCGCGGTGCTCGAACACCACCCCGAGTTTGCGGGCACTAACGACGAAGTAATGCTGGCCGCAGTGGGCCGCTGGGTAACAAAGGACCGCTACTTTCAGCAAGTAACCCCATTCGAGCCTACTTCCGACAGGGCCTATTTTTCAGAATCGGGGCACAGTGTCAAAGAGGCGTTCCTTCGCTACTGGAATCAGCAGGGCGGGCTGGCTGCCTTCGGCTATCCGATCTCCGAGGAGCTACCAGAGATCAGCCCCGCCGACGGCAAGGTCTACACGGTGCAGTACTTCGAGCGGGCGCGATTTGAGTGGCATCCGGCGGATGCGGGAACGCCGAATGAAGTGCAGCTGGGGCTGATTGGCAAGCAGGCCTTGGAAATGCGAAAATAGAACGCCCTGTAACCCTGCCATTTCGGCGGAGTACAACGGGCTGATGTAACCCCACATGGTAGACTATATCATCGGGTTACCTATTCGTCGCTTCCGAGGCCTGTCTTTGGCTACCACCCTTGAAAGAAAACCGGCGCAACCTTCTCATAACGGCGCGGCGCATGATGGACTGCCGCTGACCTCCTCCCTGCTAGGTGCGCTGGCCTATGCAGACCTATTTGACGCACCGCTGTCGCTTGAAGAGCTAGAAAAATACCAGATTACCAGCGCCCATTCGTCTCAGGAAATCGAGGCTGCTCTTCTCAACGATCCGGCGTTGGTCGCCAGTGTATCAAACAGGGGGGACTTCTTTTGTCTCAGAGGGCGCGAGGCCCTGTTCGATGTTCGTAACGATCGTGCAGAAAGCTCAAAGCGTGTTTGGAAGCGGGCGCGACTTTATGCCATGTGGCTGAAACGTCTTCCTTTTGTTCG
>JAXDKH010000222.1:0-6408 GCA_034667185.1 Chloroflexia bacterium
CAGGCCGGTTGTCACGTCCGCGTGGCTTTTGTCCCCCATGCCCCGTGCTGATATTTCTAGCATGGGGTATTTTTTATGGCCGTAATGCTTGAAGATATGCAACAGACCGGCACGCAACGACAGCCGGAAGACGCGCCCTCTGCTCCTGCCACACCCAGTACGCCCCTGCCCGGCCCAATTGGCTTCATAGGCGCGGGCAAGGTGGGGACGGCCCTGGCTTCCCTGCTGCACGCCCGCGGGGTGGACGTGAGGGCGGTAGCGGGGCGCACGATGACCGGCAGCCGCCGCATGGCCGCCTCCGCTGGCCTGGAGCCGGGCACCGCTGCCTCCCGTGCCGCCACCGTCGCCCGTTCGAGCGTCGTGTTCCTCACCGTGCCGGACGATGCGATTGGCCCACTCTGCCAGGAGATCGCGGCTTCGGGTGGCTGGCGAGAAGGGCAGGGCGTGGTGCATTGCAGCGGGGCCTTGCCCAGCAGCGTGCTCCAACCCGCCCGCGACATGGGCGCGCTCGTCGCCTCCTTCCACCCCCTGCAAACGTTCGCCAGCCTCGAAGCCGCCGTGGCCCACATGCCAGGCTCCACCTTCGCAATTGAGGGCGACTCGCCCCTGGTGGGACAACTGGATTTGCTGGCGCAGGTGCTGGACGGCGTAGCCATCCACCTCTCGGCAACACAAAAGACCCTCTACCATGCAGCCGCGGTTATCGCCTCCAACTACACGGTGACACTGGCCGCGCTCGCCTCCGGCCTGCTGGTCAGCCAGGGTATCGCGCCCGACGAGGCCACTGCCCTGCGCTACCTGATGCCGCTGCTGCGTGGTACGGTGGACAACCTTGAGACGCTGGGCCTCCCCGGCGCGCTGACCGGCCCCATTGCGCGCGGAGACGCAGGCACAGTGGCCCGGCACCTGGCCGCACTCGACGAGAGCGCCCCCGAACTGGCGCGTGTGTATCGTGACCTGGGCAAGAGCACGCTGCCAATTGCTGTTGAGAAGAGCCACCTGGCACGCGAAACGATAGAGTCACTGGAACAAGCATTCGAAGAGAAGGAGCCATAAACAACCTGATGCAAGCAATAGCCACTTTGTCGCACACCGACCTGACAGTAGACGATTTACGGCAACTCACTAATGAAATGGTAGATAGGATACTGGAACTTATAAAGGACTGCGAGGACGTCGATATAACGCTGGAGGTGCCGGACCCTGAGGCCAACGACCCCGACGCCGCCACCGCTGAGGAACTGACGATGCCCTGGACGCTGGGCCACGTTATCGTACATACCACCGCCTCATCCGAAGAGGCCGCTTTCCTGGCAGCCGAGCTGGCGCGCGGGGTGACTTTCCACGGCCGCTCCCGCAGCGAGGTGTCCTGGCGTACGGTGACTACTGTGGAGCAGTGCCGCCACCGCCTGGAGGAGAGCCGCCGTATGCGCCTGGCAACTCTCGACGTGTGGCCCGACGAGCCTTACTTCGACAACACGTACACCCCACGCGAGGACCGCCCGCCCATCAACTGCGTCCGCCGCTTCCTCAACGGCCTCCGGCATGACGAAAACCACCTGGGGCAGATTGAACGGTTGGTTAGATCAAGTTCCGAGTACCGAGTTCTGAGTTCCGAGTAGTTCTAAGCTTACTCGGAACTCAGAACTAACGAGCAGGAGAACGAAACCATGTCCATAACCGAACTCCCTTCCAACGGCGCGAGGGACAAACAGGCGGCCCATAGTGAGCGCATGACCACTACCAAGTTCAGGGCGATGAAGGCGCGTGGTGAGAAGATCACCATGATGACCGCCTACGACTATTCTACCGCCCGGCTGGTGGACGCGGCGGGGATCGATGCCATACTCGTAGGCGACTCGCTCGGCCAGGTGATGCTTGGCTACGACTCGACGGTGCCAGTGACGATGGACGATATGGTGCACCACACGAAGGCGGTCGTGCGGGGCGCGCAGCGGGCGCTCGTGATAGGCGACCTGCCGTTCATGAGCTACCACCTGAGCGTGGAGCAGGCGCTCTCCAACGCCGCACGCTTCATGCAAGAGGCGGGGGCACGGGCGGTCAAGCTGGAAGGGGCCTCGGTGACCGCTGCTGTGGAGCGCATGGTGGCGGCGGGCATCCCGGTGATGGGTCACCTGGGGCTTACTCCTCAATCCATCAACGTAATAGGCAGGCACCGCATCCAGGGCAAGACGCGCGAAGCCGCCGCCGCTATTCTGCGTGACGCCCTACGCCTGGAAGAGGCAGGAGTGTTCGCCATCGTGCTGGAGACGGTGCCCGCGCCTCTTGCCGCCGTCATTTCCCGCCGCCTGACCGTGCCCACAATCGGGATAGGAGCGGGTGCGGGCTGCGACGGCCAGGTGCAAATCGTGCACGACCTTCTGGGCTGGTACCCCGATTTCACCCCTAAGCACGCCCGCAAGTACGCCAACCTGGCCGAGATCTTGCCCGAAGCCTTCAAGCAGTACATACAAGACGTGCGCTCAGGCATCTTCCCCGCCGAAGAACACTCCTTCCCCATGGACGAATCGCTCCTTGAAGGCCTGGAAGAAGCCCTAACTGAATAAAGACGGAACCGCCAAGACGCCAAGGACGCCAAGGACCCGCCAAGGTTAGGATTGTTTATTCACCGCAAAGACGCAGAGGGCGCGGAGGCTACGCAGAGATTGTGGTTGTTTGGATGAGGGCAAGAGTAGCATCATACTGCATGATGTGGCCCTTATTAGAACACCCTCTATTCCTCTACGCGTACCTTTGCGTTCTTGCTGGTTTGTAAGCCCTAACAATGTTTATGGCATTTTTATGCAGGTAGGAGGGTTGCGCAAAGGGTGGCGTGTTACAATTAGGGACTATGTTCAGGAATGGGTATCATACCAGGCGTGTGGGTGCGGCTGTATCGTGGGTGGTGCTCTCGTGGCTGCTGGCGGCTTGTTCTGGGCCTTCGATTGCCATTCCGCCCACGCCCACGGCTAATCCCTCAGCTATTCCCGTGATGTCCAATCACCAGCATGGAGAGGGTGGTGGCGCGGCGGGCTTGCGGCTCATCACGAAGTACGGCGGCCCTATCGGCGTGGGAGTGGAGGAGCAGCCGGCGCAGCCTCAGCCTTCGCAGCCGTTTACGATCACGTACACGCTCAAGGACGGGCAGGGGAACCCGGTTGAGCAGACCGGGCTGCGGCTCACGCACGAACGGCTCATGCACCTGATAGTGGTGAGCCAGGACCTCCAACAATTCCAGCACATCCACCCGCTGCCTGAGGGCGATGGCCGCTACAGCGTGTCCACCGCGGTGCCGGGGGCGGGCAAGTACCTGCTCTTCAACGAGTTCGTCACGGCGGACGGGGTGACACAGATAGAGCGCGACCTGTTCGCTACCACCGGCGCTTCTGCCGACGTGCAGGCCCAACTCACCCCCGATCTCGGCAGCACGCAGAGGGCGGGCGAGCTAGAGACCGTGCTGACCTCCGTTTCGCCCAAGGTGCGCCGCCGCCTCCCGGTGACGTTCCACCTCGACGTGACGCGCAACGGCCAGCCCGTCACCGACCTGGAGCCGTACCTGGCAGCCCCTTGCCACATAGTGATTATCAGCGCCGACACGCGCCAGTTCGCTCACACCCACGGCGATGTGCCGGGCGGCCCGATGTCGGGCGACATGAGCGGCATGGACATGAGCCAGATGTCGAACATACCCGTGCCCGACCACTTCGGCCCCCGCCTCCAATTCACCCACACCTTCATGCAGCAAGGCGTCTACCGCGTCTGGTTCCAATTCGGCTACAAAGGCGAGGTGCAGACCGTCGCGTACAACGTGCAGGTGGACAAATAGGATAGCTAAACGCCAAGACGCCAAGACGCCAAGGACCCGCCAAGAGAATAGAGGTTTAGAGAGTAGAACAAGGATCAAGATACGACATCATGTACCTTGGTTCTCTTTGCAATCTCCAACCAATTCTTCTATTGGCGCGTCCTTGGCGTCTTGGCGTTTCAATCTTCAATTGCTGCTGAGGGTGGGGCCGGTCATTCGCCCATTATCATGCTCAGGTACTGGTGGAAGTCCACTTTCATGTCCTGGGACATGCCTGAGTCGGGGGATAGAGCGCCCATGTAGATGGCGCGGATGATGCCGTCCTTGTCGATGAAGAAGTGGGTTGGTAGGCCGCCCACCAGGTAGCGGTCCACCACTTTGCCGTCGGTGTCGAGCAGGAAGGTCCAGTTGAACCTGCCGCCGGTGAACTTGCGGACTGCTTCCTCGTTCTCCTGCACGTCTACGCCTAGCAGCGCCAGGTCGCTCTGCTTGTACTGGTTGTACAGCTTCTGCATTTCGGGCATCTCTTCAGCGCAGGGTGGGCACCAGGTGGCCCAGAAGTTGACCCACACGGGCCTGCCCCGCAACTCTGACAGCTTGACCATCTTACCCGTGTTGATGTCCCTCAACTCGAAGTCGGGGGCGAGGGAGCCTAATTGCGCCCTGATTTGCGTAGTGCCTACCGGGGTGCTGGGTGTACTCAACATGCGCCAGCCGAAGAAGAGGGCCAGTCCCACGGCTACGACAACGGCAGCACTCACTATGACGTGGCGTAACGTAGCATGAGGTCTGCCGTGGTCTTCGAGCGTATTGAGTTGGCGGTGAGTGTCTATGTCGGTTGCGGGCATGGGCTGGGTGGTGCTTCCGCTACTCGGTGACGAGTATGTAACCCGGCTCCATCATCTGCATGCCGCAGTTAATTTCGTACACACCCGTGGTGGAGGCGGTGAATTCGGTCGTGTTCACCTTGCCGGGCTGGGCGAGGCCGTGGGCACCCAGGCCGCGAAATGCGACGAACTGGCCGCAACCGGGGTCGCGTCCCTGCACGCTGATGCTGAAGTGGACGGGCACGTTCTTCTTCACCTTGAGTACCCGGGGCTTGTATGACATCGTGTCGCCTACCACCGTCAGGTCTATGTTCTGCTTGCCGTCGGAGGCCACGGGCACTGTGACGGCCTTCGCCTCCAGCTTGCGCACTTCGCTTTCGGGCAGGTTGCGCTCGTTGTTCACGTATCCCAGCACTGGGGTGCCAAGGTGGGTACCCGTCTGGTTATTGGTCACAACAGGCTCCCTGGCCTGAGCAGCAAACCACCATAGCCCCAACACCGCCAGCGTGACCAGGCCCGCGGTGACACCCACCCAGGAGATAGGCGCCTCCTTCTTGCGTGCGACGGCCCTGGATTGCTCCTGACGCTGGCTACGTGCTTGCTGTGCCTGTTGTGGCTGCCTCGATTTGCGAGGCTTCACCTGTATGGTTGCTGCATTGGCCTTTGCGGTAGCTCTGGCTGCGCTGACGGGCACGCTAGGGGCAGGCGTAGTGGCCGCTGCCTGTACGGCACCAGCAACCTTCTTACGTGGCGGGGGGCAGCAATCTCCCCTGCTGTCTAGAGAACGGTTGGAGGCTAGCACCTCGTCGTATGCGCGCCTTCTGTCAGGGTCGGTCAGTGTGGCGAAAGCTATCCCGGCCAAACGCACATCGTCAGCACCGAACAGGGCCAGCTTCTCCAGGTAGGCCTGCGCGATAGTGTCCCTGTCAGCTTCGGGTGCGACCCCCAGGAAGGCATAGTAGTCGGGGATGTTCAAGGAGGTGCGCGCAGAGGTTGCCGGGCTTTCAAGCTCCTCTCGCACTTCGGTGTTCACTGCGCGGGCGAAGAATGGGAGGAGGCGGTGCAGGGCGGCGTGTCCCGGTGCGCTCCTCTCGATCAGGAGCACCAGGCCCAGCATGCCGGGCACATAGACCGCGACAAGCAGCACGGCGGTCCAGTTCATCGCCCAGGTGGGGAAGGCTAGCATAGCGGCAAGCATCGCGCCCATTGAGCCGCCCATCGCCCCGCCCATGCCGCCGTCCATCACGCCCATGAGGCCACCGGCCCGGCCATACCACACACCCAGGAGCAGCCCCAGCGGCAAGCCAACCAGGTTGCCCCAGAACATACTGGAGGTGAAGGCGGAGGCCGCGTATCCGACCAGGAAGCCGTTGAGCATACCCATCGTCATGCCTGCCATCATGCCGGTCATTTCCGTGTAGGCTTCCCGGAAGCGTCCCAGGTGTAGGCCCACGACGAAGGCGATGCCAAGCACGGCGGCTGCGTAGATTATCCAGATGATGTTGTTCATGTTGCTACTCAGATCTATAGCGGGAGGTTAGTGCGTGGTCTCCCCCATTATACTACGCACTGGTTATCCAATAGATGAAAATTGGGTGAAAAGTGGTGAAATAAAAAGACGGAACCGCCAAGACGCCAAGGACGCCAAGAACCCGCCAAGATTAGGATTGTTGGGTTCAAGCAAAAGGAGCAGAGTACGACATCATGTACCCTGTTCCTTATTGTGCTCTCCAAACCCTGCTTAACTTGGCGGGCTCTTGGCGTCCTTGGCGTGAT
>JAXDKH010000223.1:0-4374 GCA_034667185.1 Chloroflexia bacterium
CTGTCACCGCCCCTGGAAAACCCATGAGCTTACCGTCTCACGCAAACCCAGAGAGGAAGGAACCACCTATGAAGCTACCCAGCCGCGCTTTGGCTATCATGGCCTTGTTAGTCCTCCCGACTCTGGCGGTCTCACTCAAATCTGCAACAGCAAGCACCTACGCCAGTCCCCAGGCGCAGACAGACACACGTACCTTTCCCGAAACCGGCTTCACCGTACGCGGCCTCTTCCTCAGATACTGGGGTGAGCATGGAGGTCTGCCGCAGCAGGGCTTCCCTATCAGCAACGAATTCGCTGAGGTTTCGGACCTGGACGGCAAGGCTTATAGGGTGCAGTATTTCGAGCGTGCGGTGTTCGAGTACCACCCTGAGAACCCCTCGCCGTATAACGTGCTCCTCTCCCAGCTAGGCACCTTCCGCTACAAGGAGAAGTACGGGGAAGCGGGCGCGCCCGGCCAGCAGCCGAACATGCAGAACAGCCAGCTATTCCCTGAAACGGGCTTCTACGCCGGTGGGTTGTTCCTGGAATACTGGAAGACGTACGGCGGCCTGGCTCAACAAGGTTACCCAATCAGCAACGAGTTCAGCGAAGTCTCCGACCTGGATGGCGAGATATACGTGGTGCAGTACTTCGAGCGCGCGGTGTTCGAGATGCACCCCGAGAACCCGGCCCCTTACAACGTACTCCTCAGCCAGCTTGGCACCTACCGCCTCCGGGAGAAATATCCCCAGGGCCCTCCACCCGATACTGGTGACCCGCCTCCGCCTGTGGACCCGGTTGCGCCCACCAAACAGCCTGCACCTCCACAGCCCACCGTTCCACCGCAGCGCACCCCCGGCACAAACTGCAAACCTGTTGACGAAAGCAGGAAGAGCGCAATAGCCGCCACCGGCAACGTAGAGATAGCGAGCGTGCAGGAAACGGGAGTGGAGCGCGTCAACATACACAACAAGGGCCAATCACCCGCCAACATCAGCGGCTGGACCCTGCGCGACAAGAATGACCCCTCGCAGAGCTACACCTTCCCGGCAGGCACGCAGCTAACAGCGGGTGGCAGCATAGAGGTCTACACCGAACCGGGCCACCCCTACAGCTTCAACAGCCGGAGTTCCATCTGGAACAACTGCGGCGACGCGCTCGAATTGATCAACGCAGGAGGCACGGTGGTAGCGACCTACGCCTACGGCACTCACTTGAAGTGAGGCAGGGAACTGAAACGTGAAACGTGATGCGGCTTGCTCTTGTTGGTTCGTGAATGCAGGTTGTTGGGGCAACAGGACCAAGGGTGGCCTTGTCATCCTGAGCGTAGCGAAGGATCAGTTGGGTAGATAAGAGTCCTCAACGTTCAGGACGAGGGCGGTGGGAGGAACATTGGTCGCGCAATAGCAAGGGTCAAGAACTGGCTACTGATCCTTCGCTGCGCTCAGGATGACAGAGGGATGCTTTGGTCGCGTAACGCTTATGTGGTCGCATATTCACGTGACGCTGCTCATCTTACCGCATCACGTTTCACCTTTCACGTTCCAGACCGACGTCTCAGCACCAGCCTGGCAGCCTCCCCAATCTCCTGCGAACGGAGCAGCAGGGCCATGCCTGCATAAATGGCCGTGCCTATGCCGATGCCAACAACTGTGAGGACGAGCGCGGACGCCTTGCTCTCCGTTGGGTCGCCGGTAACCCGCCACAGCATGGGCATAAGGAGGGTAAGGGCAAGCCCCATAAGCAGGGAGGCGAGGCTGCTCTTGGCTATGGAGGGCAGCAGTCCATCATTTGACAGTCGCCAGCCCGGCAGCTTGCGGCCCAGGAAGACCCAGAGTAGCACCATCTCGATTGTGGTGCTCACAGCCAGGCTCAAGGAGAGGGCGGTGTGGTCCCAGCCCATTCCGAACACGAGCAGGGCGCTGAGACCCAGGTTGAGAGCCACCGTTGCCACCGCTATGGCAACGGGCGTGGCGGTGTCGTGTAGCGCGTAGAAAGCCCTGGTGACCACTTCCACCACCGCATAGGCGATCAGGCCCAGGGCGAAATAGCCAAGTGCCCCCGCCACCATCTCGGTGGACTGCCTGTTGAAGGTGCCCGACTGGAACAGTGCCGACACAAGCTCGGTGCGCAGGGCGTACATACCGGCGGCGGAGGGCAGCGTCAGGAAGAGCAACACCCGCACCGCCCTGGAAAGGGTCAGGCGCACGCCCTCCAGGTTCCCTTCCGCGAACAGCGCCGACATGGTGGGGAACGTCACGGTGGCGAGGGACATAGCGAACACACCGTGCGGCAGGATCATCAGCAGGTAGGCATAGTTGAAGGCTGCTACACTACCCGCCGCTATGCTCGTGGCGATGGCGCGGGCACCGATTACGTTCGTCTGGAAGGCCGCCTGTCCGACTATGCGAGGGCCAAGTAGCTTCGCCACTTCGCCTACTCCACGATCCCTGAGGTTGAGTCGTAGAGAGTATTTCATCCCGACACGCACCAGCCCCGGCACCTGCACTCCGAAGTGGAGCGCCGCGCCCAGCACCACACCCCAGGCCACGCCGTAGATGCCGAAATATGGGGTGAGCGCCACCGCACCGAAGATGATAGAGAGGTTGTAGGCGACGGGGGCCAGCGCCGACAGGGTGAAATGCTGGCGGGCGTTGAGGATGCCCTGCGCCCACCCACCCAGTCCCATCAGCAGAGGCGACAGCAGCAGGACGCGGGTAAGGTCAACCACCAGGCGCTGGTCTACCTCCCCACCGGGAGCGACCAGGTACGCAACCAGGGCCGGGGCGGCAAAGCTCATCACGATGCCACCGAAGCTGAGCAGGACCACGGAGGCATTTATGAGTGTGGAGGTAAGCTGCCAGGCTTTCGCCTCCTCGCGGTCCGCGACCAGCTTGGTGAACACCGGGATAAAAGCCGAGCCTACAGCGCCACCAATAATGAGCAGGAAGAGGGTGTCGGGTATGCCGAAAGCCGCGTCGTAGGCGCTCTTCTGGCCAGTGGTGCCAAACTGGTTGGCAATCACGATCTCGCGCAGGAGGCCCAGCACGCGGCTGAGGATGAAGGCCCCGCCCACGATGAGCGTGTTGAGTGCCAGCCTGCGCCCCATAGATTGGCCTGCAGAGGGGGGGGTAGCGACTGACTGCACAGCGCCTTCGCCCAACGCGGTCTGCCCAGGCTGCTGTATCTCCTCCAGAGGCAGCGTTCGGGTAGCCTTTACGGAGAGGCTTTCGTGCTCGTTGAGGAGGCGGGTCTCTTTGCTAGCGGGATAAGTTGGTAGCTGGGGTTCGGGCAGGGGAAGCTCCTGAGGAGAACAGGCCGGGCGGGTGCCATGTAAACCTATTGACACCCCTCGGCACAGCATCTATACTAACACATCAATTCGCTACCAGAAAGCTGCGAACAGAGCGAGTACGTCCGAAAGCGGGGTTGCGACGGTGCTACCGCGGGATAACCCCGTTCCTACATGGAACGCGGGTTGTTGTTCTTTAAGTGGTTAGAGGTTAGTGGCTAGTGGTTAGCAAAGAGCTTCTATCCACTAGCCACTAACCTCTAACCACCAACCACTACTCAGAGAGGAGCTTGCAATGACAGACGTATCTGACGGCAAAAGGGGACTACCGGGCGAGCGTACCAAGTACCTGCTCGACGAGGACCGGATACCTACCTCCTGGTACAACATTCAGGCCGACCTGCCTTCTCCCCTGCTGCCCGGGCTGCACCCGGGCACGGGACAACCCCTCGGCCCCGCCGACCTGGCTCCGCTGTTCCCGATGGAGATCATCAAGCAGGAGGTCAGCCAGGAACGGTACATCGACATACCGGAGGAAGTGCGCGACGTTTACAAGCTATGGCGGCCCACGCCCCTCTACCGGGCGCGACGGCTTGAGAAGGCGCTCGACACCCCCGCCCGCATCTTCTACAAGTATGAGGGCACCAGCCCCGTCGGAAGCCACAAGGCGAACACGGCGCTGGCCCAGGCGTATTACAGCAAACAGGAAGGCGTGAAGCGGCTCGCCACCGAGACAGGCGCAGGCCAGTGGGGCAGCGCCCTAGCGATGGCTACCAGCATGTTCGGTCTTGAGTGCCAGGTGTACATGGTGAAAATATCGTACGTCCAGAAGCCGTACCGCCGGTCGCTGATGCAGGCGTTCGGGGCTCGCGTTATACCTAGTCCCAGCCCCGAAACCAATGCGGGGCGCGCCATGCTGGAGAGAGACCCGGAGTCGACCGGTAGCCTGGGTATGGCGATTTCAGAGGCTGTCGAGGACGCCGCCATGCGGGATGACACCAAGTACTCTCTCGGTAGCGTGCTCAACCACGTACTGATGCACCAGACCGTCATAGGGCAGGAGGCGCAACAGCAGATGGAGATGGCCGACGCTTACCCCGACA
>JAXDKH010000224.1:0-11027 GCA_034667185.1 Chloroflexia bacterium
GCTGTGTACTTTCGTCTGCGGCGACGGTCAGGGGCGCACTTTCCGGCTCATGTTCGTGTTCCTCTACCTCCGGCGTGCCCCTGGCGAATCTTACGAAGGCGGTATGCTCCTGTTCGGGCACGCCCAGTTCCTCAGCGAGCAGCCTGGCTATCTGCCTGGAGGGGCGGCGCGTACCGGCCTCGAACTTCTGGATGGCGAAAGGGCTGCAGCCTATACGCTCTGCAAGGTCCATCTGCGTGAGATCGAGGTCTTTACGCCGCTTCTTTAGCCACTCGCCGAATGCAATGCCACCGTTCAAAGCCAGAGTACGTCCCTTCGTTGGTCTTGAGCAATATTATACGCGAGACGATGGTAGGAGTGGTTAGTGGTTAGTGGTTAGTAGAACCGCACCATAATCTTCTTTGCGGGTCCTTTGCGTCCTTTGCGTCTTTGCGTTTTCGTCTCCTACTATCGTCCTTCGTCTGCCGAACCGGCATGGTATATTGGTACAAATACATACCCGGAAGGCAGCGAATAGCGCATGCGGATACTTGTCTTCAACTGCGGAAGCTCCAGCCTGAAGTTCGACCTGGTCGAAGTAGGCGGGGATTCCCCTGCGTACAGCGTCAATAAGCTGGCTAACGGAGCGGTGGACCGCATCGGACCCGAAGCTACTATCAAATTTAGCTCGCCCGCGGAGTCGTATCCTGCTCGGAGGGCCGCCGCATCCAATCATAAGGAGGCGCTGTCGCGGGCGCTTGATGCACTGGCTGGTGTCACGGGCGGCATAGAAGCGCTCGACGCCCAGATCGGGGCTATAGGGCACAGGGTCGTGCAGGGTGGTGGGCTATTCACCGAGCCGACGCTCATCACTGAGGAGGTACTCAACGACATTGAAGGGCTGAGCGAGCTAGCGCCTTTGCACAACCCCGCGGCGGTGGCCGGCATACGCGCGGCGTTGGAGGTGTTTGGTAGTGACACGCCTAACTATGCTGTCTTCGATACCGCGTTCCACAGCACACTTCCGGAGCACGCTTACACTTACGCGATCCCGCACGAACTGGCTGAGAAGCACAGGATCAGGCGCTACGGCTTCCACGGCACCGCCCACGAATACATGCTGCTCCAGTACGCACAGGCGCGGGGCATCGCGACCTCCGAGGCCAATATCATTACGCTGCAACTGGGCAACGGCTGTTCGGCAGCAGCTATCAAAGCGGGCCGGTCGGTGGACACGTCGATGGGCTTCACACCGCTGGAAGGGCTGGTAATGGGTACGCGTTCGGGCGACCTCGACCCCGAAATCGTGAGCTACCTGGCCGAGAAAGAGGGGGTGCCGGCCGCTGAGGTAGAGGACTGGCTGAACACGCGCAGCGGGTTGCTCGGCATCTCAGGGCGCACGTCAGACATGCGCGACCTGCTGGGCGCTATAGAGACAGACGCGCGGGCCAGGCTAGCAGTGGAGATATTTTGTTACCGCGTGAGAAAGTACATAGGAGCGTATATGGCAGCCCTAGAGGGTGCCAACGGCCTGGTACTTGGCGGCGGCATCGGTGAGAACTCCGCGTTGATACGCTCACGCATCTGCGAGGGGCTGGCATGGTCCGGCCTGGAGCTTGACGCGGCTCGTAATGCCGCCGTCGTGGGCAAAGCAGGGGTGATTAGCGGCGAAACATCGAAGGTGCTGGTGTATGTTGTGCCGGTTGACGAGTCGCTGCTCATCGCTCAGCATATAGTGGAAAGGCGGGAGGCGGGGGGTACAAAGGGTTCTAGGTGACCTGCGCTGCGCTATGCTCTTGCTTACCCATGTGAGCAGGTGGTAGACTGGTCCCGTAGCACATTTATAGGTCGAGGTGAACGCATGGAAACCGATACGCTGAAGAACGACATCTTCCCGGCCATCCAGCGCTGGCGCGAAGCCGGAGAGCAGGTGGCTGTTGCCACCGTGGTGCGCGTGGTCGGCACAGCCCCCAGGCGAGAGGGCGCCAAGATGGCTATATCGGCGGGCGGCGAGCTTACGGGCTCGGTCAGTGGGGGCTGCGTCGAAGGCGCCGTGGTCGAAGAGGCGTTGCGGGTGCTCAAAGAGGGCAAGCCTAGGCTGGTGAGCTATGGTATCAGCGCCGATATGCTCACCGATGTGGGCCTTTCTTGCGGGGGCACTATAGACGTGTTTGTAGAGCCGCTGGACTGGTGAACGCGATCACGCGGGTGGGGCCATGCCAATCTATTCTCTGCTGAACAAGCTGCTAGCGGAGAACAAGCCCGCCGCCATAGCCACGGTGATCTCAGGTGAGATGGCGGGCACCAAGATGCTGGTGTTCGGTGGTGCCATGGCCGCCGGGGGCATCCACCCCGACCTTGACGCTGTAATCTCCGCCGATGCCTGGGACCTATTAGTCGAGGGCCGGAGCGAAGTCCGCACCTACACAGCGGCAGGTGTTACCCTTGACGTCTTCCTAGAGACCTTTCCGCCGCCCCTGCGCCTGGTGATAGTGGGTGCGGTGCACGTGGCGATACCCCTCCATCGCGTAGCTAAGATGCTCGGCTATCATGTAACCGTAGTGGACGCCCGTGGTGTGCTTGCTACTGCCGAGCGATTCCCGCTGGCTGACCGCCTCATGGTCGAATGGCCCGACGACGCCATGAACGCCCTCGGCCTCGATAGCAGCACCTCCGTAGTGGTGCTCACCCACGACCCCAAGTTCGACATCCCGGCCCTTCTGACCGCCCTCAACTCCCCCGCGCGCTACGTAGGGGCTATAGGCAGCCGCTCTACGCACCGCCAGCGCATGGAGACTCTGCTCGGAGAAGGTGCCACAGGCGAGCAAATAGCGCGCATCCACGCACCCATCGGCCTCGACATTGGCGCGCAGACGCCCGCTGAGATTGCGGTAGCCATCATGGCTGAGATCGTTGCCAACCAGCGGGGCAAGAACACACGGACGATAAGCTAGAAGGTAGAGCCTGTCAAAGGATGCTCTTCACCAGCCCGCCATCCACCTGTATGGTGGTGCCGGTGATGTAAGAGGCCTTATCCGAGGCGAGAAACACCGCCAGCGCAGCAAGCTCCGAGGGTTCGCCGTACCGCCCAAGGGGGATGCTCTGTATTTGGGACTGCCTGGCTTCCTCTTCGCTGATGCCGAGCGTAGAGGCGCGGTTGCGGTCGAGGGAGCGCACGCGGTCGGTGTCGATGCGGCCCGGCGCGATGTTGTTCACGGTTATGCCGTGGGGCGCAAGCTCTGTAGCCAGCGTTTTCGCCATGCCTATGACCCCCGCCCGCAACGAGTTGGAGAGTATCAATCCCTCTATCGGCTGCTTGACCGAGGTAGAGCTGAAGTTGATGATACGCCCCCTGCCACTCGTCTGAAGGTAAGGTAGGGCCGCGCGCACCAGCCGCACCACGCTGAGCAGGTTCAGCTCGAAAGCCCGCTGCCATACCTCGTCTGAGTGCCTGGTGAAGTCGCCTGGCGGTGGGCCTCCCGCATTGGTGACTAGCACGTCTATGCGCCCGAATCGCTCGACCGCGGCCCCAATAACGGCAGATATACCTTCCTCAGTTCTCACATCGGCTGTCATGGCCAGCACCTCGGCCCCTGTACGCTCGCGGATCTCTCGTGCGGCTTCTTCCAACCTCTCGGCACCCCTGGCGCACATCACCAGGTTAGCGCCTTCCTCCGCCAATCCGAATGCAGTGGCCTTGCCCAACCCCTGGCTGGAAGCCGTCACCACCGCCACGGCACCCTTCAAACCCATGTCCATGCTTCGCGTCCTCCTGTAAGTGCTACCAAGTCCCTATAGGTATAGCCGCACGGAGGGAAAATGACAAAGTGCCCTCGGAACGCAGAGGCCCACACCTTTGAGGAATGAAAATAGAGCCATCTCCTGATGTGGTGATGGCTCTATTTTCCTTTACCGCACGCGGCCCTTGGGAGTATGCGCAAGCTTGGGCTGCCTACGGTGCCGGGTGACCTGCCCTACACCCGTTGGGCACCAGACCCCTGCCGGGACTCGAATGCCAGCCGGTAGTATTCCGTGGCCAGTTGGTGCTCGCCCCGGCCCTTGAGCAACTCGGCGTAGCTAAAGATGATCTGGCTGCGTGTCTCCTCAAAGCTTGTTTCTTCGATTGTAGCAATGGCTTCCTTGAACAACCTGTCGGCGGCGTCCTTGTTGCCCCTGGCTTCTTCTATCTGGGCCGCCACCTGTAGGGAGTCTGCGTATGAACGAAGCGCCTGGCCTCTAGCCTGCATATCGTATGCAGGTACCCTACGGGAACTCTCATCACCATGTTTCAGACTCAAGGTGGCGAATTGTGCGGCTTCATCAAGCTGCCCCTTAGCTCGTGCCAGCCTCGCAAAGTCCTGGAACAATATGCCTGAGAGTAGCGGCTCGTCCTTACCCTCCAACAGCCCACCGGCTCGCTCCAGCAAACGTTGCGCGTCGTCAAGCTGCCCATCTTCGATAGCGATTTCGGCCAGGTTCTGGCACACGTACGCTATTGAACTGACGTCATCATTGGCTTCGTAAACCCGCAAGGCCTTGAGCCCGTATAACTTGGCGTTCGGCTTATCCCCCAAAGCCCGGTTGACCATCATCATACCCCAGTATGCGCGGCCTTCCGACCTTGGGTCGTCCAGGTTTTTTACTACCCGCAACGCCTCTTTATTGAAGCGGATAGCCTCCCGGAAGTGGTTTAGAGCCCAGTGTGCGTTGGCAAGGTTGCCATAGATGCTCACCCTCAGCGTCAGGTCCTTGACCATGCCGTCTTCAGCGGCTCGTAGACCTTCCCAGTGCTCCTGGAGAGCCTCCTGCGGGTGCCCCTGCAGGTAATGAGCTACACCTAAAAGGTTGCGTACTCGTGCTAAGGTCTCAGGGTCTGGGCCGACGTGAGCCAGGGCCGTTTCTAACTGAGCCTGGCCTTCAGCCAGTTTACCCACGGGGAGATAAGCCCTGCCGCGCAAATAGGGGATGCGGTAGCGAGCCCGCCACGAGAGATATCCTAAGTACGGTGAGGCCCACCGTTCAGCCCGGTCAATAAGCTCCAGGGCTTCCTCTGTCTGCCCTTCGTCGACCAGGGGCTTGGCGTAGCCGAGTTGGAGGTGTAAGTCCTCCTCAATGGCCTCTAAATCCGGCTCGGTCTCAAACCTCGCCTGCACCTGAAGAAACTCGGTCACTGCTACGCCAAAGTGCCGGGCCAGGGCTTCGAGCGTCCGGTCGGATGGTAGCACTGCTCCCGACTCGAGCGCCTCGACATAGCGCGCGCTAAGCTCAGGCGCTCCCAAATCCTCAAGGCTCAACCCCCTGGCGAGGCGAGCCTGGCGTATGAACTTGCCGAGGGTCATTCTTGTGTCACTGTGTTGCGAGGCTCTCACAACAGATGCCTCCTGGCTGTTCCCATGAGAAAGGGGTCTTGCTGGCGGAAAGGTGGCGTTACGGTTGCTTATTCATTCTAACTGCGCCGCTTCGCATCCGCAAGTCCTCTGCGCTGCTTTCATCTGCTCAGCAGCTACCCGCTTGAACAAAGGCCTTTACTCTTACCTATTCCTCCGGCGTCTCGCTTTAAAACGCACAAAAACCAAAACCGTCCCACACAAGGAACGGTTTTGGTTCTCCAGGCCGGTTGTTCGCTACCTCACGTGGTTTGCGGCACCAATACTAATGGACCGGGGTAGGTGTAGGAGTTGCTGCGTCGGGATCGGGGGGCGGATCATCATACTGGGGAGGCGGCCCGCCTCCCGCATAAGCCGCGGGCACATTGCTGACCGCTTTGCCCTGGTGAACGGTGATGCCACTCAAGGCCGTAAGCCCTAATACCAGGAATACCAGCACCCCTATTATTGCTTGCTTTGCACGCTTCGAGATTTCCACTTTGCTTCCTTTCGTCTGATTTCAGACAACACGAAGGCACCTCGCGACATAGAAGCGTTTAGATGCCGGCGCGCTTCCGGTTGCGATGACCTTTTGTATGGGTTTACAGCGCCTCTCAATGCTGAAGACGCTGCTCTGATTCAGATTATAGTAGGAGTGATGTTACTTGTCAAGTGTTATTAGATTTATCTGCTAAATACATATATGTGCAACTTAGCTGACCCAGCCGAGGGTAAGACCTGAAGGTGCTGCACATCATACCGGTGCTGCTGATAAAGCCTCTCTTTGCGGAGATAATGCACGAGCTTGGACCCGGTCGCCTTCAACGACCTTGTGCTATTACAGTGCTCCGGCTGCTGGCACGCCTTGTGCTCTCAGTCAGCGGTTTAACCTCGTTGCGCGCTCTACCGATATGGGTTAGTATGCAGGGTGAGAGTTGAGACAGACGATGTGGAGGAGCAGTTGCACGGACACGACATCATCGTAATTGGCGCTTCTGCGGGTGGCGTGGAAGCCCTCTCCCAACTCGTAAGGGACCTACCTGAGGACCTGCCTGCCGCTGTATTCGTCGTACTCCATCTTTCTGCGGAAAGTCCCAGCATGCTGCCCAGGATTCTCAGCCGCGCAGGCAAGCTCCCGGCGTTCCAGCCGCAGCACGGCGAAGAGATACGGCATGGTAATATCTACGTAGCGCCTCCCGACCACCACCTGCTGGTGCACAAGGGGCACGTGGGCGTGGTGCATGGCCCCAAAGAGAATCGGTCCAGGCCCGCCGTGGACCCTCTCTTTCGCTCAGCCGCCCGGTGGTATGGCCCGCGCGTTGTGGGCGTGGTGCTCACCGGGGCGCTGGACGATGGCACGGTGGGCATGATGGTCGTAAAGCAGCGCGGCGGGATAGCGGTGGTACAGGACCCCTACGACGCGCTCTACCCCAGCATGCCCGTGAGCGTCATGCAGAACTGCCAGGTAGATCATATAGCGCCTCTCGCGGAAATCCCACGCTTGCTGGCCCAGCTGGCAGCTACACCTGCCGAAGACGAAGGAGCGTACCCTGTGAGCGAGCACCTAGACATGGAGGTCCAGATAATCGAGGGTTTTGACAGCCACCCCGAAGTGCTGGATCGCCTCGGCACCCCCTCCTATTTCACCTGCCCCGAGTGCCACGGTACTCTCTGGGAGATGCAAGACGGCGACCTGCCCCGCTTCCGGTGCCGTACGGGACACGCCTATTCAGCCGAGAGCATGATGGCCGAGCACAACGAGTCGATGGAAGCCGCCCTGTGGGCCGCTGTGCGTGCACTGGAGGAAAGCGTCACTCTCTCGCGGAGGCTCGCGGAACGCGCGCACAGGTTCAACCACAGCATCGTGGAGAAAAAGTTCGCTGACAAAGCGGAGGAGACCGAGCGAGACGCCAATCTCATCCGCAACCTGCTGCTCTCCAGGAAGGAAATCACGGAGCAACCCGACCTCAGCGTCGCGGGATAAGCGGCCGGCCACGCCTGGCCTCCTTCCACCTGGCAGCGCGAGCACGGGTCTGTGCTGTTGCTCTTTAAGGTACCACACTCGGAAGGGATGGCAGTCTACTATATTGCCGTCGGAGTGCTGCTGGCGCTTGATACCGCCACCTTGCACGCAATGTATTTGTCACCACCTATGTAGATTGGAGAGGGTCGGATATGCCTCGCAAGAGCAGGAGCAAGGAGGCAAACGGTGCGCCTCAGGAGACCCAGCAAGAAGCTCAGCACGATACTGAACAGGAGAGCGAGCAAGGGAGCCAGCAGCAAAACGAGGCCGAGCAGCGCGTGCCGGGGCAAATCGATCCTCAGCACAGGCTGGTCGTAATCGGCTCGTCAGCCGGGGGTATACAGGCGCTGACCGTACTTGTCAGCACCCTGCCCAGGAACTTTCCCGCCCCCATTGTGCTTGCCCAGCACCTCGACCCGAACCGCCCCAGTAACCTCTCGGCCATACTGGAACGGCGGTCCAGCCTGCCCATTGTCACCGTGACGGGCAGTACCAGGCTTGAGGGGGGCACGATTTACGTGGTGCCGGCCAACCGCCACGTGGGCGTTGCCGACGGGCACGTGGAAATCCTGTCCGACCAGGTGGGCCGCCCCAAGCCTTCGATTGACCTGCTGCTCAGCACCGCCGCGCAGTCTTACGGGGACCGCCTGGTCGCCGTCGTGCTCACAGGCGTGGGCAACGACGGCGCGGCGGGCGCAGTCGACGTGAAGAACGCGGGCGGCTACGTCGTAATCCAGAACCCCAGCACGGCCCGCTATCCCTCCATGCCGCTGGCCCTCCCTCCTACGGCGGTAGACCACGTCGCCGACATCGAGAACATGGCTACCACCCTGGTGGACCTGCTCCGGGGTACGGCACTCCCTGTATTGGAAGGGCAGCCGGGCGATGCATTGGAACAGATACTGGGCGTGGTCAACCGCCAGGTGAGCCTCGACTTCAGGCAGTATAAGCAGACCACCATTTTGCGGCGCATCTACCGGCGCATGGTTGTTACCCGTAACGCTACTCTCGCCGAGTACAAGGACTACTTGCTGAGGCACGTGGAAGAGGTGGTCGAGCTGGCGAAGGCGTTCCTCATCAAAGTTACCGAGTTCTTCCGCGACCCCGAGGCTTTCGAGTTCCTGAAAACGAGCGTGCTGCCTGAGATTATCAAGCGCGGGCGCACCAAAGGCAGGACGCTACGCTTCTGGTCGGCGGGCTGCGCCACGGGCGAAGAGCCATACTCCCTGGCGTTGCTGCTGGCCGACATACTGGGCCACGAGTTGGCCGACTGGAACATAAAGATATTCGCCACCGACGCCGACGAAGACGCCATCAACTTCGCCCGCCGCGGCCTTTACCCTGAGAACTTGTTGAACAACCTCCCTGAGGGGTACAAGACGCAATACTTCAAGAAGGTGGACCAGGGCTACCAGATTTCCAAGCTGTTACGCCAGATGGTCATATTCGGCCAGCAGGACCTGAGCCGGGGCGTGCCTTTCCCTCGCGTGGACCTGGTGGTCTGTCGCAACCTGCTCATTTACTTCAAGCCCGACGTGCAGCACCAGGTGCTCGAAATGTTCACCTTCTCGCTGCACCAGACGCAGGGCTTCCTCTTCCTGGGCCACGCCGAGACGGTGCGGCCCTCGCAGACGAGCTACGAGCAGGTGGAAAAGCGCTGGAAGATCTATCGCTGCGTCCGGACCAGGCCCACTTCGACAACCGAACGCTCAGAGCGGGCGTCAGGCGCAGGTAACGGGCGCTCCCGCCGTGACGTCATCGAGCAACTCAGGCCCATGCTGGCCTCGGTAGCGCCGCGACCTGAGCTTTCTGCCCCGGAGCCTGATCTGCTGAACCTGCGCCAGTTCAACGAGATCGTGCTGCGCCATCTACCGGTGGGCGTGGTGGTTATCGACCGCACCTACCGGATACTGTCGATCAATTCCACCGCGCGCGGGCTGCTTGCCTTGCGCGAAATGGGTACGGAGCAGGACTTCCTGCACTCGGTGCGCGGCTTGCCCTACTCGCAGGTGCGCGCGGCCATCGACGACGCATTTCGCGACCGTACTACGACCGTTATACAAGAGTTGGAGCTTGACCCAGGGGCGGGCGGAAACGGGCTTTATGTTACCATCACGATGGTGCCGGTAGAAGGGGAGCAAGGCGCGCAGGGCCTGCAGGTCATAAGCGTACAGGACGTGACGGAGCATGTGGAGACGCGCCGCAGCCTCGAGGCGGTGCAGGCCGAGCAGAAGGAAGTGCTCAGCGAAATCCAGATCACCAACCGCCGTCTCAGCGAGATGAACAAGGACTTGCAGGACGCAAACGAGGAGCTACAGGCCACCAACGAAGAACTGATGCTCGCCCAGGAGGAGCTACAGGCCACAAACGAGGAATTCGAGGCCACCAACGAGGAGTTACAAGCCACTAACGAGGAACTTGAGACCAATAATGAGGAGCTACAGGCCACCAACGAAGAGCTTGAGACCACAAATGAAGAGCTAATTTCGCGCACGTCGGAGTTGCAAGACCTTACGCAGGTGCTAGCGACCGAGCGCAAGCGGCTGCTGGAGATGGTAGAGCAAGCCCCCTTCTATATACTCATCCTGCGCGGCCCCAACCTGGCGATTGACGCGTTCAACCCCAACTACGCCCGCTTGTTCGGAGGCCGCGAAGTGGCGGGCATGCCTTTCGAGGAGATGCTGAACCACCTGGCGCCGGAGACGAAGTCTTTGATCGACCTCGTGCGCGCGTCATACCTGTACAACGAATCCAGGATCGTGGTCAACATCCCCACGTTGGTGGCGGACGACGATGGGAGCACCAGCATACGGAACTTCACCTATACTGCCATTCCGATGCATGACGGCGGCAACAAAGTAGACGGCGTGGCCCTATATGGGAACGACCTCTCCGCCTATATTCTCGATACGGGAGATATCTCTGGTGTCCCCCCGGATGATGCAAGCGATTAGGGAGGGCGCTTCTGTGCCGCGATTCCATCTATAACGCATGAATTTAAGCTCTGCCAACCGAGAATCTGCGGTCAAGCGCTACAAGGTGCTCCTCCTCAATGACAACATTGAGGAGGCAGCTTCTATCAGGCGCGCCCTCAGCAGGTCGGTGCACACTCGTTTCGAGGTGCAGCACGTCCAGTGGCTGAGGGACGCCCTGGACGTGCTGCGAACTGAGTACTTCGACATGGTGCTCGCCGACTTGTTCCTGCCGGATAGGTCCGGCGTAGAGGTCGTTGCCGAGCTACACGAGCAAGAGCCGGATGTGCCAATTGTAGCTATGGCAAAGAGTGGCTCGGAGCGAATAGCCTCGGAGGTCATGCGGGTCGGGGCGGACGATTACTTCCAGATAGAGGTTGACACCATCAGCGACAGCAATTTGCTGGCGCGCGTGGTGCGCCGTGCAGTGGAGCGCAGGGAGCTGACCAACAGGCTCAACTTCCTGTACGGGGCCACCGACATGCTGGCCGGCTCCCTTGACCTGGAAGCCACCGTGAATGCAATCGAGGGACTGACCGTGCCCCGCCTCGCGGACTGCTACGTGCTGGAGTACCTCGACGGTTCCGGGCAACCCTCCCGTGCGACCAGATGCTGGGCACGCGCCTGGAGCGATCCGCCTGGGAGTGGTGAAGGTCGCGGGCCCGCGACCGTAACCCCCGGGGGGCC
>JAXDKH010000225.1:0-3267 GCA_034667185.1 Chloroflexia bacterium
AATTGCCCTGTCGGCATACCGCCCCGCTTCCTCCAGGTTGCCCCGCTGTATGTGCAGTCGCGCCATGCTGGTAAGCAGTTCGGCCTCGTCCAGGCCCATGTCGAGGCTCTCCGCTATCCGCAACCCCTCCCGCAAGTGACTTTCCGCCTCGTCCAGGTCGCCGTTTTCCAGGAGCGCCTGCCCGAAGCTGCACTCCGACATCGCCACCTCCCGTATGTTGTCCAGCGCCTCGTACACGCCCAGCGTCTTGCTCGCGTCCTGGCTGTGCTGAGAGTACCTGCGCTGCCAGGGCTGCCAATCGGGGGCCGATTGCGTGGCTCGCTCCCAGAACGCGGCTGCCTGGCTCGACAGGTTGTCCAGGTCGCGTGCGAACCCGATGGCCGACCTGTAAGCCAGCAGCGCCCGCTCGCGGCTCTGTAAGGCCCAGTAGTCAGAGGCGAGATTAGAGTAGATAAGGAGCTTCAAGTTTTGGTCTACGATCGCCCCGGCCTCCACGGCTTCGGCGCAGCGCCCATGCTGTTCCAGGGCGATGAGGTATTGTCCGGCCCGGTAGTACGCGGTGCCGAGGAGGTTGCGAAGGCGCTCGGCCATCTCCCGGTCTGCCAGCCGTTCGGCAGCCTGCACGCCTTCCTGCAGATACGAGACCGCCTGTTCGGTGTCGTTCAAATGGACGTAGGCAAGCCCTACCAGGTAGAGCGCGGACAAGCGCTGCCCCGCATCAAGGGAGCGAGAGCTTTCCGCACCCGCTTCATCGCCTGAGAGCAGAGGGCCAAGTAGCTCCGCAGCCTGCTGAGAGCTGCCGGTGTACACGAAATAGGCGGCCTTACTGAGTTGCAGATCAATGGCGGCGCTATCGTTTTCGATGCCCGGAACCTGGTTCGCGCCACGCCGCCTGCGCACCCGCTTGGGGCCTTCATTGGACTCCGGGGTCTGCAGGTCGGCGGCATTCGGGTCAAGCAAGGTGCTGGCGGGTGTTTGCAGCCTTGAGGCGATACGTTGGAGGGCTTCCAGGGAAGGTCGAGTCTTTCCCTGCTCTATCGCGGAGATATAGCTCTTCGAGTAGTCTTCGCCTGCGAGGTCCTGTTGAGTAAGATTGCGCCTGATCCTGAGAAGTCTGATACGCCGGCCTAGTATGGCCGGGGTTATATTGGTAGTCACGACCGTCCCTCCACCGGGCCGCACCTGCATGTGAACACCAGGCGGCCTCCTGTTGATCTCTTGTTTACTGGTGCTAGCTGTTTGTCTCTCGGAGCGCTTTCAGACGGCCAAGCGCACCGGGCTTCAAAGTTGTGCGCTCAACAGCGGGCACGTGTGTGTTGTGCATGCGAACAGCAAAGTGCTCTATGCTGGTCGAATCGCTGTTGCTTAAGTCTGTATGAGTATAGCACATAAATACGCGTTCCGATGGACCATTTTTACAATTATTTTTAGCAAAGAACATTGGACCCGTCGCTTTGTCATTTAGGCTGATGTTCATAGTCCTGCCAATCTGAACATGCCTGGGACCCTTTATCCCCACCGGACGCAAACTACCGGCCCAGGCTATGACCACGTGTTGCTACACGAAGGGCAGTCCCACATCCACCGCCATCCTTCCAATAGCACGCTGGATGTGGAAAACTTTCGCACTAGCCTATTGACCTGCTCAACATTGGCGGCTATACTAAAGCCACTTCGAGGTCCCCGGTTCGCCGGTGGACGCGGAGGAACAAAACTCGGACGGTCCTCACGGACAGTTCGAGTTTTTGTTTAACCCTCGCTTCCCGTACACTCTTCTATTGCCCCCCTCTCCTCTTCCAGGTAAATCGCCGCAAGCCCCGGGCGCGTATAATCAATATGCCGCGCACATCCATCCCACACGAACGTTCTGAAGCTGGAAGAGAGTCGCAGTTATGTCAATAACTAGCATGGTAAACCCAGGCCACATACCTATCACCGACATACCAGGACCTCGCGCCCTACCGCTGCTTGGCTGGCGCAGCAACATGCTGGCGTTGCTACGCGACCCGATCAACTACATGCTGTGGCTGCACGACACCTATGGAGACGTAGTCGCCCTGCCCCACTCGAAGCCGCGGTTCGTGTTCGTTTTCTCGCCCGAGTACAACCGCCAGGTGCTCAGCGACCAGATGCTGTTCTACAACGGCGAGGTGAACTCTCCCGCCTCGCCAGTCAAGCTGCCACCCGGCTCCGCAGCGGTGCGCCTCTTCTCGGGCATAACCACCCGCAATGGGGTCAAGCACATACAGCAGCGCCGTCTGCTCATGCCCGCCTTCCACAAGAAGCGTATCGAAGCTTTGCGCGACGTGATGCTGGAGCGCACCGAGCGCCACATCGAGAGCTGGCAGCCGGGGCATGAGATGGACCTCCTCTCCGAGATGAAGGGCCTCACCCTGTCGGTGGCGGTGCAGGCTATACTCGGCCTCGATCCGCAACGGGAGGGCGACCGCGTGCGCCGAATCATGGAGCGCTGGTTCAAGCTGGTCCTCTCATATGGCGTAGTGGCCTTCCCCTACGACCTGCCGGGCACGCCGTTCCGCCGGATGCTACGGTTTGCGGAACGGGTTGATGGCGAGATCCGCGCTATGATCAGACGCAGGCGCAAGTTGGGCGATGGGGACGGTAGGCTAGATGCCCTCTCGATGCTCCTGCACGCGCATGACGAGGACGGCACGCGCCTCACCGAAGACGAGCTGGTGGGGCATACTACCGCGCTGTTCGTGGCCGGGCACGAGACCACCGCTAGCGCCCTCACCTGGACCCTCTTCCTCCTGGCCCAACACCCCGCCGTGTTACGCGACCTGCTGGACGAACTGCACGGCAGGCTACATGGCGGCGCACCTACCGTGGAGCAACTGAACGACCTGCCCCTACTCGATGCCGTGATCAAGGAGAGCATGCGACTGCTGCCGCCGGGCCTCTGGTTCCTACGCGTCAACACAGCGCCCGTGAGCTTCGGCCAGTTCGACATCCCGGAAGGTACCTCGATCCTGTGGAGCCCCGCGGTCGTCCACCGCCGGCACGACCTTTACCCCCAACCAAACGCTTTCAAGCCCGGACGCTGGTCCAATATAGACCCCTCGCCATATGAGTACATGCCGTTCGGAGCGGGTCCACGCCGCTGCCTCGGTGCTACTTTCGCGGTGATGGAGATGAAAATGGTGCTGCCGGTGATACTGCAACGATTCGGCATCCGCCTGCGCGAAGGTGTTCGTGTGGACCTCGGAGGCTCCCCACTCGCAACCCCAAGGGGCGGGCTGCCTGTGC
>JAXDKH010000226.1:0-8383 GCA_034667185.1 Chloroflexia bacterium
GGTAGTGCAACACTACCACACCACCATCTACAGCGAGCGCCCTGACCCAATGTCGCCCGGCGCGCTTTATCGCTACGTCTGCATGATAGAGTCGGTGGGCCGCTGTTCCGGCCTGCACCAGACCTTCACGCAAACAGAAGCAGGCGAGCGAGTAGTGCAAATCGGCTGGGAAACCGCCATCAAAGGCCCCGGTCCAGGACCAAACATGGGGCCGGGAGGAATGTCGAACAACTAGGTAATTCGTAATTCGTAATTACGAATTACGAATTACGAATTACGAGAAGGACCTACTGTAACCCGAAGGGAAGCGCATGGACAACCGCATTCAGGCTGTGGGCGAGCAGGTTATCAGGGCGTTGGAGACGAAGTACCAGGCGCGGGAGCGAGCGCTTGCGAGCAGCAGGGCTACCATACGCAACTGCGCTCATTCTATACGCGCTTCGCACAGGGGCGAGTTGGATAATGCGCGCAGCCTGATTGGTGAGGCTGGTGGGTTGGTGGCGAGCACGCGCGACGACCTGATGCGGGAGCACCCCGATATCTACTGGACCGGCTACGTACAGGACGCGCAGAAGGAGTACTCGGAGGCCAACATCGTCTACGCGGTGATTGCGGGTGAGGACATCCCGACGCCGGAGCAGTTGGGCGTGGAGCCTGCCGCCTACCTCAACGGGCTGGGTGAGGCGGCGGGCGAGATGCGCCGCTTCGTGCTCGACCGCATCAGGCACGGCGAGGCCGAGCGTTGCGAGCAGGTGCTCAACACGATGGAGGATATCTACTCCCTGCTGGTGACGGTGGACTTCCCAGACGCCATCACCAACGGCCTGCGCCGCACCACCGACATGGTGAGAGGCGTGCTGGAGCGCACCCGCGGCGACGTCACCTTCGCCCTACAACAGCGCCAACTGACGGAAGCCCTCGCCAGGGCAGGTATAGAGAACGCCACCGTAGCCCTACCCGCCGACACCGGCACAGACCCTGAGCCCAACGAGCGCCAGTCCCCCGGCGATAGAGGCTAGCCATTTGCCAAGAGCATCCACAGGCGACCCACAGCCCACTATACGCGCCAGCGAACTAGGCGAGTACAGCTACTGCTCCCGTGCCTGGTGGTACCGCCACGTCCTCAAAATAGCCCCGCCCGCCGCAGGCACCGGCGAACGCCTCTCCAGGGGGGTACAGGCCCACCGGGAGCACGGCAGACAAGTAGCCCGCGCCACCGCCCTCGCCAAAATTGGACTGGCCCTCGCCCTCCTGGGAGCACTGGCGCTGGTGCTGGCGCTCGTCCTCCGCTAGACAATGCGAGTGACGTCTGAGTAGAGGGATTGTAGGGGCACGATGCATAATGCCCCTACGGATCTGAAACCATCATCCTCTTTGCGCGTCCTTGGCGTCTTTGCGTCTTGGCGTTTCCGTCTCTTACCATCGTCCATCGTCTATCGTCTATCGTCTATCGTCCATCATCCCCCTTGCACAAGCGGGTATAATAATCACCAATCAGGAGTCCCTTTTCTAACTCAACACTCAACACTCACAACTCATAACGCTACAGGGGGGTAGTATGGGCAGGATTGCTTTTGTTACGGACAGTACGGCTGGCGTACCCAAGGACCAGGCAGCGCGGTACAACTTCACCATCGTGCCTCTCCAGGTCGTCTTCGGTACCGAGACTTTCCGAGACGGCGTAGACCTGACACAAGACCAGTTCTACGAGCGGCTGAAATCGGCCAAGAACCTACCCACCACGTCGCAGCCCTCGGTAGGCGCTTTCGAGTCGGCCTACCAGAGCTTGCTCGATGACCCCAACGTCGACAGTGTCATATCGGTGCACCTGGCATCGCGCCTGCCCTCCGGCACCTACAGCAACGCAGTGCAGGCCGCCGAGCGCCTCATGCAGAACAGCGGCAAGAAGATCACGGTCATAGACAGCAACACCGTTTGGATGGGCGAGGCGATGATGTGCATCAACGGGGCCCGCGCCGCCGAAGAGGGCAAGACCCACGAAGAGATCGTCAACATGATCGAGGACAGCAAGAGCAAGGTCAAAATCTTCGTGCTGGTGGACACCCTGGAGTACCTTCAAAAGGGCGGGCGCATAGGGGGTGCCCAGGCCTTCCTCGGCGGCCTGCTGAACGTGAAGCCAATCCTGCACGTGGACAACGGGCGAGTAGAACCGCTGGAGCGCGTGCGCACCCGCCGCAAAGCGATGGAGCGACTGGTAGAGCTTGGCGTGGAGGCCACCAAAGGCAAGCTGTGCCAGGTCGCGGTGGGCCACTTCCAGGCGGAACAGGACGCGCGCACGCTCGCCGGCATGGTAAACGACCGCCTGAACGTCAAAGAGGCGTTCTTTGGCGAGCTAGGTCCCGTGATCTCCACGCACACCGGGCCAGGCGTGCTGGGGTTTGTCTACAACATACTGGAATGACGAGCCACGTCAAGTGGCAGCCCGCGAACCCCCGGCGGGCTGCCACCCTATGCAAGCCGGTGAGTGACCCCTTCGCCCCCCAGCGTGACGCCGCCCAGCTTCTGTCGACCTTCCCCTACCCTTGGATGTTCGCCGGAGGCTGGGCGATTGATCTCTTCCTGGGTAGCGTCAACCGCCCGCACAAGGATGTAGACCTTGCTATCTTCCGCGAGCACCAGCTAGACTTGCAAAGCTTCTTACCCGATTGGCGCATATTTGTTCCGAGGTCCGGCAAGTTGGAACCGTGGCAGCAGGGCGAGTACCTGCGACTTCCCGATCATAACCTGTGGCTGTACGCGCCAGGCAACACAGGGGCAGGTAGCGTTGAGGTACAGCCCGATTTGGAAGTCCTCTTTAGCGAGCGGGACGCCGCCAACTGGATTTACCGCCGCAACCCCCTGATTACCCGCCCACTTATCCAAGCCTGCCGCACAACTCAGGACGGCATGCCATACCTGGCGCCGGAGATCGTCCTCCTGTACAAGGCCAGGGACACGCGCGGAGGCGATCAGGCCGACTTCAATGCGGCACTGGGGTCACTGAGCGTGGAGCAGAGGCTGTGGCTGCGGGAGGCGTTAGAGGTGGTGGACAGGCCGGGGCATGAGTGGCTTGACCGCCTCTAAGGCGTGCCGAAGGAAGAAAACGCCTTTAGCCCACGGTGCTGCTCTGTATGCTCTTTGCGTTTGCGTTCGCCTCACCTTGCATGTACTGGCTGACTTCGGAGGCAATCAGGCGGAAACGCGAGCGCAGCATCCTCGACATCACCGGCCACAGTATCCGGCCCAGCAGGTTCGGCTCCAACCGGCCCTCCTGGGTAAGGCGGGTGCCCTGCGGTACGGCTTCGAATGTGAAGGTGTGGCGCAACTTGCCCATCGCCATGGGTGCCAGGTGGGCGAAGCGCCGGGGCGACTCGTACTCGGCAAACTCGTACTCCATCGTGCCGAAGCCCTTGAACTTGCCACGATAGCGAGAGCCTTGCCCAAGCGGCCCGGGCGTGAGCTTTTCGACGCTCTTCAACGTGCCTGGGTCCCAGTGGAGTTGTGTCTCCGGGTCGGCGGCTATTGGGAAAACTTTCACCGGTGGACGCTCGATAATTGCGGTCTCTGATACCTTGTACATGTGTAATCTCCTATTTTTGTAGGCAGGCGAATCAAGTTTGCGCCTAGTAGTCTATTTATTGTCATTCTCACCTGTGTATGCACTTTCTACCAGAAACAGGTGGGCGCTTTACAGGCCAAAATGTGTTCAATTGTTGCTCAATATAAGCTGTTCTTGCTCCAAAATGGGACGCGGAACTGAGCGCCGCCGCACCACATCATGCCACGCAGCGGCCTGGAAGCCCAAATACAGCACAAGCAGGGGCGAGACAGGGGCGAGCAGCCTATCTATAGAACCGAGGATGTGCTGCTCGAATGGCACGAAGGCCGAGAAGAAGAAGACCGTGCCGGAAAGGACGATGTGCAGAGCCACCGTGAGAGGGATGAGTGCTGCCCATACGGGCGCGTGTTTACCTCCAGCAAGCCAGAACAGCAGGCCACTCAAAGCCGCGAGGGGCCATATGTAGCTCCAACTCTGGGAGGTGAGGCTGTTCCACTCGAGCTCCATTATGGTGCTCCAGCGACCAAGGTTGGCGGCCAAAGTCCCAGGGGTGACAGATTGGAAATCAGGGGCCTGGAGGCTATTGGCGGCAGCAAAGACGTACCAGGGGCCCGCGACCAGCAACACCCCCATGGTAAGTGCGCCTACCCCCTGCCAGGCGCGCCGGTGCCGCCAACCCAGTAGCGCCACCACCGGGAGCAACGCCAACAGGAAGAGAACGCCATCGCGCTTGGTCCAGCATAGCAAGCCCGCACCGAAGGCGGAGATCAGGAGTGCGCCACGCGGTCCGCCTTCGAGCCACTTGAGCAAATAGACTCCTGTTATACAGGCGAATACTGCTAGCGGCATCTCGGCAAACACGATGCTCGCCAGCCCTTCCAACTGCGAGATGGTGGCTACAATGGCACCCACTGCCAGCGAGAGGAGGTGGCTACCCCCACGTGTACGCACTGCCGCGTAACAAATGCCCACCAGTGCTCCATAGAAAAGGACAGAAGCCACGCCCGCGAGCCGGTCGTCCGCCGCACCCACCCAGCCGTAGGTCCAGCTTTGCAGTAGGGGCACCAGCAACGGGTAGTCGAGGTGCGTGACCGCCCGCGAAGCGTCCGCGTAGACGGCGGGAGATATATGTCCCTCAAGGAAGATGGCGCGGGACTTTACGCCCCAGTTTACCCAGCTATCCCACACGTCGAGCGGCCTCCCCATCGCGGAGAGGCTGACCAACACGAATTGCACAACCATCAGGACCGCTAGCAGATACTGCGCGGCCAGGCTCAGATGGGTGCGCGCAGGTTGCTTGCGGGGCGGGGTCTGTGACCTGATCTGTCCCACAATTCCGGCCATTCGGGTGCCAGGTCGCCATTGTCTCAATGCGGTTCGTCCCACGGGTAGCGCAGCCAGCACCGCCACGGCCACTCCTGCTGCCATCTGCCACCCAAGGTTGAGGCCCACGGCGTTGAGATAGAGCATGAGCAGCGTGAGCAACCCGGCACCCAGCGCCCACGCCAGCGACACAGCCTCGAGGCCGGTAGCTCTATAGCCCAGCCGCCGCGCCAGCTTGAGCACCAAACCACCGAGGGCAAAAGGCACCACCACCCCTAGCAAAAGCCCTGGTAGCCACAGAGGCCCGGCGTAGTTAGAGCCCGATGTGGGTGAGGTTACTGCGGCAGGCACGACGTCGTTCAGGCGCAGCAGGTAGCCGCCAGGCGCTTCGAGCACTCGCTCTCCTAGCGGTAAGGATTGGGCCACATCAAATACAAGCAAATAGGAGGCACCCTTGGCGGCAGCAAGCGTCCTGATTGCCTCCGGCGTGATTGGAGTGGAAATCCACCACCGCGATTTCCAGGTGCCGTCTGGCGGAGTAGGTACAGCCCACCACACGGGCCGGGGCGCGAGAAAGTAGAGCGCGCGATGATACGTGATGTATTCCAGAGTGCCGGTATCCCGGCCCGGTGTGACGAGTAAGACCGTTGCATCACGGGGCACATTAGCCTCGGCGGCTCGCAACAGGTCGTAGGGCACGCTGCCGAGGTGGAGGCGGTACTGCTCGTCGGGCTCAAGCAGCAACCTCACTGTGGGTAGCAAATCTGTAACGTAAGTGAGTCGTCTCGGTATGTCTAGCGTGGCGGTAAGCAGTACCAGCACCAGGATAGAGCACACGGTCCATTGAGACAATAACCTCACGTTAACTGCTCTCATGGGCGGGATTATAGCACAGAGGCTGCGTGCCACCACCTATCTGTCACTAAGTCTGAAATCCCATATTCAGCAGCATACAGAGTCATGATGCCCACGACTGCAGTGGTATACTGCTATAGGGTCGGCCAAATCGTCGCAGCACAACTTCATATCAACTCACAGGGGCGGCTCACAACCGCCTTTTTTCGCGTCCGGTGTGTTGGCACATATGGTGCTGTACCGTATGGGTACATCGGAAGATATGCAACCTTGGACCCAGGAGAATATAGCTGTGACGAACGTAGCTACTCAAGAGGGTAAGACCGAGTTTTACGGCATGGATATAGACACCCTCTGCATCAACACGATCCGCACCCTGTCGATGGACGGCGTGCAGAAGGCCAATTCGGGCCACCCCGGCACGCCCATGGCGAACGCCCCCCTGGCCTACCTTCTCTACAACGAGGTGATGCGGCACAACCCCCGCGACCCCCACTGGTTCAACCGCGACCGCTTCATCCTCTCGGCGGGGCACGCTTCTATGCTCCTCTACTCGTCCCTCTACCTCACCGGCTACGACCTGAGCCTGGAGGAACTGAAGAACTTCCGCCAGTGGGGCTCCAAGACGCCGGGACACCCGGAGTACAGCCACACCGCGGGCGTGGAGACTACCACCGGGCCGCTGGGCCAGGGCTTCGGCAACGGCGTCGGTATGGCACTGGCCGAAAGGTGGCTGGCCGAGCGCTTCAACAAGCCCGGCTTCGACATCGTGGACCATTACACCTTCGCCCTATGCTCGGACGGCGACCTCATGGAGGGCGTGGCCTCCGAAGCCGCCTCCATTGCGGGCTTCCTCAAGCTGGGCAAGCTGATCTATTTCTACGACGACAACACGATCACCATCGATGGGCATACCGACCTGGCCTTCAGCGAGGACGTAGGCAAGCGCTTCGAGGCCTACCAGTGGCACGTCCAGCACATAGAGGACGTCAACGACCTGGACAAGCTGCGCCAGGCTATAGAGGCGGCTAAGGCGGAAACGGACAGGCCCTCCCTCATCGTCATGAAGACCATCATCGGCTACGGCTCGCCTAACAAGGCCGATACGTCGGATGCGCACGGCAGCCCCCTGGGCAAGGACGAGATAGTCCTGACCAAGAAGAACCTCGGCTGGCAGTGGGACGAGCCGTTCTACGTACCCGACGAAGCGTTGCAGCATATGCGCATGGCAGGACCACGCGGTGAGCAGGCGCAACAGGAGTGGGACGAACTCTTCGCCCGCTACGAGCAGGAGCACCCCGAAGCCGCCGCCGAGTTCAAGCTGTTCGTGTCGGGTGGCCTGCCGGACGGCTGGGAAGAAGCCATCCCCAGCTTCGCGCCGGAGAAAGGCCCCATGGCGACCCGCACGGCCTCAGGCGCGGTTATCAACGCGATTGCCCCCAAGATAGCTAACCTCGTGAGTGGGGCCGCCGACCTCTATCCCTCCACCGACGCCTACATCAAGGGCGGGGGCGACCTGAAGGGCGACAACTTCCAGGCGCGTAACGTCCACTACGGCATCCGCGAACACGGCATGGGTTCCATACTCAACGGCATCACCCTGCACAAGGGCTTGATCGCCTTCGGCTCGACTTTCCTCATCTTCTACGACTACATGCGACCGCCCTTGCGCCTTGCAGCCCTGATGAAGATACCTACCCTGATGGTCTACACCCACGACAGCATCGGCCTGGGCGAGGACGGCCCCACACACCAGCCCGTGGAGATGCTGTCGGGCATGCGCGCGGTGCCCAACCTGTGGGCGATACGCCCCGCCGACGCCAACGAGACCGCCTACGCCTGGCAAGCCGCCCTTACCCGGCGCGACGGCCCCAGCTGCATCATACTCAGCCGCCAGAAGCTGCCCATCTTCAACCGCAACGAAGTCGGCTCGGCTGAGGGGGTGTTGCGCGGCGCGTACATATTAGCAGAAGCTGAAGGCGGCAAGCCTGATGTGATTTTGATGGGCACGGGCGCTGAGGTGCAGTGGGCGCTGAATGCCCGCCCGGTGCTCCAGGAGCAGGGTATTAAGGCCCGCGTGGTGTCGATGCCGTGCTGGGAGCTATTTGAGGAGCAGGACCAGTCATACCGCGACGAGGTGCTGCCCCCCGACATCAAGCGCCGCGTGGCGATAGAGGCCGCATCTCCGATGGGCTGGCAGAAGTGGGTGGGCGACGAAGGCAGCGTCATTGCCGTCGAGACGTTCGGCGCGTCGGCCCCCGCCGAGATTATCTTCGAGAAGTACGGCTTCACCGTTGACAACGTGGTGCAGCACGCGCTAGCTCTCATGGGTCGCCGTGGCCCCGTCCCGCCCGCCCAGAGCGAGCACGAAGTCACGCCCGACCTCAACGAAGGCGGCAACGCCCCTCACGAGCGCGAGCTTGAGCGGCAAGGCCCCACCGAGACCTCGCAGGAGACACCGGAGGAGAAGCAGACGTGAGTGGTTAGTGGTTAGTGGTTAGCAAAGAGCTTCTAACATGCCCTTCTACTAACCACTAACCACTAACCACTAACCACTCAGACAATCAGGTTAGGAGAAACACATGGCTAAGAACCCGATGCAACAACTGTTAGATGAGGGGCAGAGCCCGTGGCTGGACAACATAC
>JAXDKH010000227.1:0-5749 GCA_034667185.1 Chloroflexia bacterium
TAGCCACAGGCGAAGGCGTCGAGATGAGAGGAGGAGGGCCAAGTGAGCTCGATGTGGATAAGCTCACTGTTACGGTCAATCTGTTCCTGCAGCAGATGGGCAATATACTTAAGGAAACTCCCGATACTCTAGGTAAGTTCCAATTCGCAGAGTTTGAGGTACACGCAGAAATCTCAGCCGAGGGTCAGATCATCCTGTTGGGAACGGGTGGCAAAGTGGGGGCAACTGGAGGCCTCAAGTTCGTTTTCCGTCGAGAGCCTGCTAAATAGGAATCAGAGTTTCTGTATGTGATCTAGTAACGATTCCGCTTACAACTCCCGTAAATAGCTTCGGTGGGGCAAGGTGATGATAGCACTACCCCAGTATCCAAGAGCAGCTCGGAAGGTGCGGTGCGCGTAGGCGGCACGTACAACCTGCGTCTGGACGAACAAAAGCCTCGATCCGCGTTCAAAAACGATTACACCCGATAATCGTCACTTGCACCCTACCCACGGGAACCGGAGCCCCTCGCCACCTGTAGCAGCCACCAACCAGATGCAGCGAAATCTCGCTTTGGATGGTGCCATAGCTTGTACGTACCGCTCTATACCCATAATACCGAAGGACCGGCAGTGTAAGCTAGTCCTCCGACATCTTGATCCACCCGTGCCGCAGCGCGTAGATCACCGCCTGGGTGCGGTCGTTTACGGCCAGCTTTCGCAGGATGGAGGTGATATGGTTCTTCACCGTCTGGTCGGAGATGTTGAGGATGCGGGCGATCTCCTTGTTGGAGTTGCCCCGCGCTATGCAGTCGAGTATCTCCACCTCTCGCGTCGTGAGGGGCGCGAACACCGACTCCCCACCTTCCGACTCCGACGAGGCCAGCTCGCGGAACTGGTTGAGCATGCGAGAGGCCACGAACGGGCGCGAGAGCACCGTGTCGTTGATCGGATAATGACCCTCTGCCACTTCTCGTATTATGTCAAGCAAACGGTCGGGCGAAATGTCCTTAGCCGAGTAGGCGGCGGCACCCACCTTGGTGGCGTTGAATAGCTGCTCGTCGTCCTCGTAAACGGTGAGAATGATCACCGCTATCTGAGGCTGGCGGCGGCGCACCACGCGCGTCACCTCCAAGCCGTTGAGGCCGGGCAGGTTGATGTCCACCAGCATGATGTCGGGGGCCAGCGTTTCGGCTGACTGAATAGCCCTCTGTCCGTCGGGGGCTTCGCCCACCACCTCTATGTCCTTGGCCGACTCAAGGGTATGCCTCACACCCTGCCGGAACAGCGGGTGGTCGTCTACTATCAGCACGCGTACTTTTTCCATGCGACTTTGCTCTCCTTACGATACTTTGGGCAACACAAGAGTTACAGTCGTGCCAATCCCGCTCCTGCTGTCTACCTTGAGGGTTCCACCCACCGTGGCCGCACGCTCTCGCATCCCCACCAGCCCCGAACTCGAAGGACTGGCGGTGCGCACCGATTTGTGGTCGAAACCCCTGCCATTATCGGTGATGGTCAGCGTTAGAGGCCCACCGGGCCGCTGCTGGATATCTATCGCGACGCTGGTGGCCTCGGCGTGCTTGTGTATGTTTTGCAGCGCTTCCTGGATTATACGAAATACCACCAACTCCTGGTTGGTGGATAGGTTCAGGTTCTCAGGAACACTCAGCTCAACCGGGATGTTGAACTGCTCGCTGTAGTCCCGCGTATACTGGCTCAACGTGGGCAGCAGGCCGATCTCGCTGAGGCTGGCGGGGCGCAGGTTGAAAATAAAGCGCCTTACGTCCTGCACGCTCTCCTGCAAGGCCGCCCTCACTCGCTCAAGCTCCGACTGCACTTCACCCGGCGAGTGGACGAACATCTTCTCGACCAGCGACAGGCGCATTACGGTGTTAGCCAGCACCTGGGCGGGGCCGTCGTGGATCTCCCGTGCCAGCCGCGCTCGCTCGGCCTCCTGGCCCATGACCATTTGCGCCCACATCACCTGCTCGCCCGCCGAGGGTTGCAGGCCCCTCGACGCCATAGCGCCGTTTTCAGTGCCCGCTGCGTTTTCAGCCTCTGCGGACTCATTGGAGGAGAGCACCCACGCACACGCGCCGTCGATCTGGTGCACCAGCCACGAGAGGCGATTCGATAGCTGCTCCAGGCTGGCGTTCACCTTCTCCAGCCGTTCCTTCTCGGCGGACATCGCGCCCTGCTGGCTCTCTATCGCCTGCACCTGGCTGTCGGTGAGGGGGCCGGTGATGGTTACCGGGCGCTCCGGGCTGGAGTTGATCGTGCTGAGACGGTACTGGACCTCTTCGAGGAAGCGGTTGAGGTGCTGTTGCTCGGTGCCGGCTTCGCGCAGTAGGCGTTGCGTTTCGACCTCTATCCCGCGCAGCCGCGCCACTGTATCGTCTATGGCGTCAGATACGCTCTGGCGCAGACGCTCGACCTCTCTGTCGCTAACGCTTTCGATGCCCTCATTCGGCATAGGGTACCTTGCCCCCTGATGTACGGCATGCCCGCGTAGAAGATGTACTGCCAATGATAGGCTTTGTATAGCCGCTCGATACCGTTAACGTTACACCCCTGCCTGCCGTTATTGTACACCATGACTCGCAGGCAAGCAATTAGTGTGTATATCAAGGGCCTCGTGCCACAGGGCGCTTTGTACCTCCCATGTCTCAGTGTCAATGTGCGGGCAGACGCCTGTGCATGTGAACTACTTTCTTGTATTATGCAGTAGCCACTACAGGCAATAGGAACTCAAAGGGGAAACTCAGGCGTATGTGCTCACCGCAGAGGCGTCGCGGAACGCCAAGCAAATACATGCGTAACCTGCTCCAACCAATGCCCCTGCACAAGAAGGTCCGGTTGCTGCTACGCAATCTGACCGTGCGGACGGTGCACCTCTCGCTATGCTGCGGGCACCCCGGCGAGCCAGGCTGTTGAAAGTAAGGCAACCCTCGTCCCGTGCGGGCGAATCTTAGCCATAAGAAGAGGCGCTGCCTATCAACTGGCAGCGCCTCTTTGTTATCTATATCTTGCGACAATAGAACGCAAGCTAAGCCGCGCTCTCCGCCTTCGTCACCTCGTCCAGAGCCCACAGGAACGTCTCAAGGGGCTGCGCACCCGACAGCGCATACTGGTTATCAAACACGTAGAACGGCACTCCCTGCACGCTCACACTGTATGCCTCCTCCTGGCTTTCGGTGACGGCCTCAGCATTACGGTCGCTCTGCAAGTAGTCACGAACGGCAGCAACATCCAGGCCGATACCCTCCGCAATCGCCACTAATGTGTCGATGTCTCCCACGTCGCGGCCCTCGGTGAAGTGGGCGGAGAACAGCGCGGCAACTGCCTCCCATTCGCGCCCTTCCTCCCTGGCGAAGAGCACCAGGCGATGGGCATTGAGTGTGCTCGGTGCGACCTGTATCCTGTCGAAGCGGAAGTCGATACCGTCTTCAGCGCCCGCCGAAGTGACGCGAGCGAAGATTTGCTGCGCCTTCTCATGCCCGCCGAACTTCTGCAGTTCAAAATCGCTCCAGGGTGTGCCCTCTTGCGGCATCTCAGGGTTCAACTGGAACGGCCTCCAGCGCAACTCCACACTCAGGTCGGGACGTATGGAAAGCGCCTGTTCAAGCCGTTTCTCGCCTATATAGCACCAGGGGCAGGCGATGTCGGCATATACGTCTATCTTCACTAATATCTCCTTAGTATGCTGCTGTGCAGGGCTCGCCTGCACAGCCTGTTAATATCCCAGTTGTAACATTATCGCTACATATTGCGAAAGGTAGCAAGTCCTGTACCTAACCACCGTCATACACTTGGGAACTGCGATTGACAGCAAAGCGGCTTGATGCTATGCTGCCTTCCAAACCTCTAGGATGCAGGGACCTCTTGGGCTGCTTAGAGGAAGTTGCATAGGAGGGCAAACATGGACAACCTATCACTTCTTCCGTCTCCGCGCTCACTTACTCTAACGGCCGGTCACTACGCTCTTACCGCAAACCGCCGCATTGTTCTCCAGGGGGTTGCACCAGGTGACTTGCTCATGCCCGCGCGGTACCTGCAAGACACACTCGCCCAGTACGCGGATGTCGGTTGGGAGCTTTCAGCCACCACTCTAAGACCTGCCCACGAGGTCGGGGCTGTGCTGCGAGTCGCACCGGGGAAAGTCCCACACGAGCAAGGCTACGAGCTGACCATCACACCTGAGCAAATCACCATTGAAGCGCAAAGTCCCGTCGGCGTCCTGTACGGGGTGTATACACTGGCGCAAATCGTCCGGCAACGAGGGCGCGAGTTGCCCACCTTGCACATTGAGGACTGGCCTGATTTCACCGTGAGAGGAGTCATGCTCGATATCAGCCGCGACAAGGTGCCGCGGATGGATACCATCTTCGACCTGATAGATATGCTCGCAAGTTGGAAAGTGAACCAGGTCCAGTTGTACACCGAGCATACGTTTGCGTACCATCAGCACCCCGACGTGTGGGCTAGGGCCTCTCCCATCACCGGCGATGAGATACTCGCGCTCGATCGCTTCTGCTGCGAGCGACACATAGAGTTGGTGCCGAATCAGAACTCCTTTGGACATATGCACCGCTGGCTGGTACACGACCGCTACGCGCCATTGTCAGAGGTGCACGGGGAGTTCAGCGTGCCCTGGGGCACGATGTCGGGACCGTTCAGCCTCTGCCCCGGCGATCCTGGCAGCCTTGAGCTTGTGCGCAGCCTCTACGACGAGTTGCTGCCCCATTTCTCCAGCAAGCAGTTCAACGTCGGCTGCGACGAGACGTTCGACCTGGGGCAAGGCCGAAGCAAGGAGGAATGCGAACGGCGCGGGGTTGAGCGTGTCTACCTTGACTTCCTGCACAAGGTCCACCAGGAAGTCGCCGGGCGGGGCTACACCATGCAGTTCTGGGGCGACATCATCGTTCACAAGCCCGACCTGATCTCTGAACTCCCCAAAGACAGCATCGCCCTGGAATGGGGTTACGAGGCCGACCACCCCTTTGACGAGCATGGAGCCATGTTCGCAAGTTCGGGCATCCCCTTCTACGTGTGCCCCGGCACCTCGTCCTGGACCTCAATCGCGGGACGCACGGACAACGCCCTAGCTAACCTGCGAAGCGCGGCAGAAAACGGCCTCAAGCATGGCGCGACCGGCTATCTAAACACCGACTGGGGCGACCTCGGCCACTGGCAGGTGCTCCCCGTTAGCTACATTGGGTTCGCGGTCGGGGCTGCTTACTCGTGGGCGCTCGAGGCCAACCTTGATATGGACGTCGCCGCGGTCGTAAGCACACACGCCTTCCACGACCCCACCGGCAACATGGGCCGCCTGGCATACGACCTCGGAAACGTCTACCAGGCACCCGGAGTGAAGGTCCATAATGGGTCCGCGCTGTTCTGGACGTTGCAACGCTCCTTCGAGGAGTTGCACAAACGCGAAGGACCCACACCGGATTTCGCGGCATCGCTCGAAGCAATAGACCAGGCTATGGAGCCGCTATCGCAAGCACGCATGCGGAGAGCTGATGCGACGCTCATTGCGAGAGAGTTTGAAAACACGGCCAGGATGTTACGACATGCTTGCAGGCGCGGCCAATTGATGCTCGGTCAGGAGAGCACGGGCGCCGAACTGACGCGCAACGCACTGGATGACGACATGCGCGACATCATTCGCGAGTACGAAGCTATCTGGCTGCTTCGCAACCGTCCAGGTGGGCTGGCGGACAGCGCGGCTGCCCTCGAAAAGGCACGGGCGGACTACAAGGCAG
>JAXDKH010000228.1:0-8619 GCA_034667185.1 Chloroflexia bacterium
CCGCAAACCGAAATCCCAAATCCCAAATTCCTAATGGAGGCATAATGGTCGATCCCAAGCATGACCTGACGCATACCGCCACAGTGCTGGTGGAGGTTACGCGTGGGCCGATTGTCGAGTCGGTGCATCATGGGGTGATAGCGGTGGCGGATGCCGAGGGGAACCTGCTCGCGTGGCTGGGCAACCCCGGCCTGGTGAGCTTCTACCGTTCGTCCTCCAAGCCGCTACAGGCCGTGCCGCTGGTGGAAAGCGGAGCCGCCGACCACTTTGGGCTGACCGAGCAGGAGATCGCCATTTGCTGCGGCTCACATGGTGGGGAAGACATTCACGTAGAAGCAGTGATGAGCATATTGGGTAAGATTGGCTTGGGGCCGGACGCTCTGGCTTGTGGGGTGCACGGTCCGTATGACAAAGCAGCCGCCAGAGCGCTTGAAGACCGCCAGGAAGCGCCCACGGTACTGCACAACAACTGCTCAGGCAAGCACGCCGGGATGCTGGCCCTGGCACGCTTCCACGGCTGGCCGGTAGGCGGGTATGAGAGCCGCCTTCATCCCGTGCAGCAGACGATGCACAAGGTCGTGGCCGAGTTCGCGGGGCTAGACCCGGAGGCGGTGCACGTGGGCGTTGACGGCTGCGGCGTGCTCACCTTCGGCATGTCGATACATGCCATGGCGGTATCGTTCGCTCGACTGGCGCAGGCCGATTACTGGCCGGAGCCTCGACGTAGCGCAGTGCGCCGCCTCACCCGGGCCATGCTCGCCCACCCGGAATATGTGGCGGCCCGCCAGCAGCGCTTCGACACCGACTTGATGCGCGCCGCCGGAGGCACCCTGATCAGCAAAGTTGGGGCAGAAGGCGTGTTCTGTGCCGCTACGATGCCTCCAGATGGCGCTTCGAGCACCGGCTTCGCCCTCAAAGTGCTGGACGGCGACAACTCAATGCGCGCCCGCAACCCGTCCGTGACCGAGGGCCTGCGTCAAACGGGCATGCTCAATGAAGATGCACTGAACAAGCTGGAGATGTACTGGGTAGAGGAGATACGCAATAGGCCGGGCGATGTGGTTGGTATGGTGCGCCCCGCTTTCACCTTGTCTGTAGCGGAAGGGTAATTGTCATGGCTAAAGGACGGAACCGCATAACGCCAAGGACGCCAAGTACCCGCCAAGGTCATTGATGTTTGGGGAGGGCGTAGGGGCACGATGCATCGTGCCTATGTGGGTAGCTCCCAAGCACCTTCGTACGTAACCCTGCCCCACCTTGTCATCCTGAGCGGAGCAAAGGATCTAAGATGTTGGCATTGCCCCTACACCGGACCTTCAGCACCATCTCGCCACGTGCTTACACGTGCTCAACAACATCCCTACTCACCTTCTTGAGATCCTTCGCTACGCTCAGGATGACAGGGCCTCTCTTGATCCGCATGTTCAACAGAGGGATGTGACCACCACGGGCACGATCCATCGTGCCCCTACAGCAGCCAAACCGTCATCCACTTGGCGGTTACTTGGCGTCCTTGGCGTTATGCGGTTCCGTCCCCTAGTTGGTCATACTCGCATGCCACCTACGAACACCTCCTCCGCCAGATTGACCCCAAAGTGATAGGCAAGGTGCCGGTGGTTGGGGGCGTTCCAGATGACTATGTCCGCCAGCTTCCCCGGCGCGAGGCTGCCCAGGAGGTGCCCGCGGTCGAGGGCGTAGGCGCTGTTGATGGTGGCGGCCACAATCGCCTCAGCTGGCGACATCTTCATTTGCGAGCAGGCCAGCGCAATCATCAGCGCCAGGTTCTCGGAAGGGCAGGTGCCGGGGTTGCAGTCGGTGGCGAGAGCTACCGGCACCCCCACCTCGATGAGGGCACGCGCCGGGGCGTACCTGCCCAGCCCCAGGCCCAGCGGAGTGCCGGGCAGCAGCACCGCCACCGTGCCCGCCTCCCTCAGCGCCTGTATGTCCTCAGGCTCCATCACCAGCAGGTGATCGGCTGACGAGCAGCGCATCTCGGTGGCTACCTGCACCGCGCCCACCCGCTCGAACTCGTTGGCGTGCAGCCGGGTGCCAAGGCCCAGGACTTTGGCGGCTTGCAGGATGCGCCGGGTCTGCTCCGCTGTGAAGGCCCCTACGTCGCAGAAGACGTCGCACCACTCCGCAAGGCCCTCTTCGGCCACGGTGGGCAGCATCTCCTCTATCACCAGCCTGACATAGCCCTCAGGGTCGCCTGCGTACTCCTCGGGTACGGCGTGCGCGCCCAGGAAAGTGGCGGCAATGCGCGGCCCAGTGCCCGACATCTGCAACTCGTGGTTGAGGTCGCGTATCGCCCACAGGCACTTTAGCTCGTCTTCAACCGAGAGGCCGTAGCCACTCTTGATTTCGACTGTCGTGGTGCCGTGCTCAAGCATGCGGCGGAGACGTTCGCGCGCTTTACTCTTCAGCTCGCCTTCGTTGGCAACGCGCGTCGCCCGCACGGTGGACATGATGCCGCCGCCCGCTGCCATAATCTCCAGGTATGTGGCCCCGCGCAGCCGCATCTCGTACTCTTCGTCTCGATAGCCGCTCCAGACGAGGTGCGTGTGGGCGTCCACCAGGCCAGGGGTGACAGTCTTGCCTGTGGCGTCAATCAGGCCGGTGTCGCCGCCCCGGTAGCTATGCAGGATTTCATCGCTAGGTCCCACCGCCAGGATGTGGCCGTCCCTTACCGCCACCGCCCCGTTCGGAATGATGCAGGCTTCTGCCTGCGATGCTCCCGCGCGCGGACCTTCAGGTGAGCCATCGCTGTGGCATGTGACGAGCTCTGCCGCCGAATGGATTATGAGAGTGGCATGGCTGTGTGGCATGGTTGTCATGGAATAACAACGGCGGGCGGCTCTGGAGACTGTGTAAATCTCCCGTGCCGCCCGCCTTACATACTGCTGGGGGTTTACGCGCCTACCGCTGTTACCTGGGGCTTGCTCTGCGGCAGGGAGATAGAGGCCGGAGTGCGGCGCACGCCCCTCTTCGACTCCACTGCGGCCTCCACGAACGACTTGAACAGCTTACGGGCCCATGTGTGCTTGCGCCACAATTCCTCAGGGTGACACTGCACCGCGACCAGGAAATGCGCGTCCGGGTGCTCTATCGCTTCTACAATGCCGTCGGGCGACCAGGCCGTGGCGACCAACCCGTTGCCCACCTTGTCTATAGACTGGTGGTGCGAGGTGTTAACCCACACACGGTCCTTGCCGGCGAGGGTATACAGGCGGGAGCCGGGGTCAATGGAGATGTCGTGAGCCAGGAAATCGCGGATCCTGCGCTTGAACGACTCGCGGTGGTCTATCGTAGTTGGGTACTCGGAGTAAATGTCCTGGATGAGAGTGCCGCCCATTATCACGTTCAGCACTTGCTCACCGCGACAGATACCGAGTACCGGCATATCGTCCTCGATGGCCCACGGTAGCACCGTCGTCTCTAGGAAGTCCATGCCGTGGTCAGTGGGGTCGAGCGCGGGGTGGGGCTCCTGCCCGTAGTGCTTGGGGTGGATGTCCAACCCGCCGGGCACCAGCAAGCCATCCAGGATCTCGTAGATGCGGCGCAACGCGTCGGCATCTTCCTGGTGCGGGATCATGATGGGCACGCCGCCCGCCGCTTCCACCGCCTTGCAGTAGCTTTGGTTGATGCTGAAGCGAGGTGCATGCACGCCTGCCGCATCGTTGTCGTCCATTGTCGAAATGCCGATCAGAGGTAGCCCGTTCGCGAATGGCATGTATCTGCTCCGGTTTCTAGGGTCATTTTGCGGCCGGTGCGTAACTCGGAGCCTGACTCCCACTCAACGCGTGTCGCAAACCTGTTGCAGTAGTATAGCAGAATTTCCCAACTTGGGAAGGGTATTTAGTACATATGCCCGCACATACTATGATGAATTGGCTACAGTCGGCAAGAGTTGTGCCAACCCCTGCGAACGAGATTAGCCTACAAATCTATACTGCTTCAGGTAACATCCAGCTAATCCACGAGCAACCCTGCACCTGTAGTTTGGTCACTGCTGCTCGTCTCTTTCCTGTAATAGCGGTAGAGCCAATAAGGCAAGCTCCAACCCAAGTCGCACGTGGGGTTCCTTCAAGTTAGCCCCCAGGATTTCTTCCGCCCTGTCCAACCTGTAAGCAAGAGTGTTGCGGTGTACGATGAGGTGCTCCGCCGTCTCGCGCAGCCTGCCGCCATGCTCGATGAAGGCCTGCACTGTGGGTAATAAAGGGTTTGAGTTACCCGCATCATGTGCTAATAATCGACCAATTGCTTCACCTACAAATCTAACGAGCTCCTCGCGTTGGTCTCTATAGAGCAACATCAGTAGGCGGACAGGTCCCAAGTGCGTAAAGAAGGTCGGGGCTCCGGCGTGCATCAGTGCTGACGCGGTGGCTGCAAGCTGGGCCTGCTCCAGCGACTCGGAGGCGTGTAGCAGCGACCTGGGACTTCCTATGCCGCAGGCTAACGAACTTATCCCTTGCAGCGCCTTGAGCAGCGCGTCTTCGCGTCCCTGGGGCACGAGCACCGCCAGCCCATCCTCGTAGCGCGCGGCTACCGGTCTATCTCCACGTGCGGAGGCTGTCCCACGAAGTACATCGCTGAGGTTTGTGAGCGATTCCGTTTGATGTAGTGTACGGCCTTTGCTTGCCTGCACCGGCACCACGAAAGCTATGGCGTACTGCTTTGTCGGTGTGTAGCCCTGCCTTTCGGCCCGGCTGACGGCCCCTTCAAGCAGGTCGTCACGTCCCGAAAGCAGGTCTTCGAGCCAACTTTCCGGCTCATCGGCCCGCGTGATCTCGGTGCGGGCCTGGTGGAAGGCGCACTCGCGCATGATCGCCTGTTCGAGATCGGCCAGGGGGGCCTCGGCGGGCAGCAGCAACAGCGCCAACTGCGCTTCCTCCGCCGCCCTGATTGCCGCGTCGTTCACTCCACCCCGCACCGCGATGCCCGCGCCGCCGGTCGAGGAGAGCAGCCGCACAACGTCGGTGAGCGTAATCGGGGGATCGTGGCGCACCAGGTTTTCCGTGGCTACCAGGGCTATCTCGCCGCCCCTCAAGCGGGGAAATGCAGGCGAGAAGGGCCGGAGCGATACCACCCAGGTAACCGGGCTATCCAGCCCCACGTCTCCGGCCAGCGACTCCGCGCCATCAAGTGGCTCGCCGGGCAGGGTCAGGTCGCGGACTGTCAGGGGAGCGGTCATGGTAGATGTTGGCTCACAGGGTTGGGTGCGCGTCGCGCGGCGGGCAACTGTAAAGCAAGCACGACGCACCGCACCCCTACTTCAGGAGCACCGACTGGCCTTCTTCGAGGCCGGTAATGATCTCTGTGTCGGTGGTGTTGCTGAGGCCCGTTTCGACTTCGAGGCGGGTGGTCGTGTCGCCCTGTTTGAGGGTGACGTACTGGCGGCGGCCTACCGTCTCGAAGGCACGGTTGGGCAGGAGGAGCACGCCGTCCTTGCGCTGGGCGGTGATATCGACGTTAGCGGCCATGCCTTCGCGGGGCACGACCTCGCCGGTGGGCACAAACGACACCGTGGCCTGGTAGACCGTGCTGCCCTGTTTGAGCGTGGCTCCAGGGGCCAGCGACTCTATTTTGCCCGGCAGCCGGACGCCCGGGTAGGCATCCAGGGTGACGGTTACGACTTGCCCCGGCTGCACGCGGCCTACGTCAATCTCGTCCACATCGGCCTTGATGCGCAGCGAAGTGGTATCGGCCAGCGTGGCTACCGGCTGGGAAGCGTTGACAATCTCACCTACCTCCAGGTCGATGTTCAGCACGGTGCCGTCCATTGGGGCTACTATCTGGGCGTCGGCAAGCTGGGCCTGGGCTCGCTCCACCGCGATGTTGGAGATAGTCACCTGCTGCTCGAGTATTGAGATATCGTTGTCGGTGGCACCGGCCTTGAGCTTGTCCAGGTTGGCCTGGGCCGCATCTACGCGGGCCTGTGCGGTGGCTATATCCTGCTGGGTGGCTCCGTTGCGCACCTTATCGAGGTGGGCCTGCGCCTCCACTACCCCCTGTTCAGCACCGCGTATCTCTTCGGGAGTTGGCCCGGCCTTGAGCGCGTCGAGTGCCGCCTGGGCCTCGGTTACGCGGGCGTCGGCGGCGGTCTTCTGGGCGGTCTCGCTTTTCCGGGCGGCTTCGTAGTTGAGCCGGGCCTGCTCTATCTGCCCCGCCGGGTCGAGGAAGTCTTCGGCGGCGCTCTGGGCCTGCACGTAGAGGATGCGCGCCTGCTCCGTGGCGTTGGAAGATGTAGCGGTCACGAGGTCGCGGTTGGCCTTTGCCTGGTCCAGCCGGGCCTGGGCAGCGGTAATCTCCTGGGGTGAGGCCCCTTTCTTCAGGCCGTCGAGGCTGGCTTGCGCCTGGTTCAGCGCCGCCTGTGCCGCGGTTACGTCTTCGGGCCGCCCGCCGCCCTTTAGCTGCTGCAATTGGGCGGTGGCGGCGTTCAGATCGGCGGTGGCTGCCGTGATATCCTCCTGGCGGGGGCCGAGTTTCGCCTGTTGCAGCCTCAACTGGCTGATTTGCGCCTGCGCCTGGGCCTCCCTGAGTTGGCGCTGGAGGTTATCGGAGTCGAGTTCCGCGAGCACCTGGCCCGTCTTCACCTGGTCGCCCTGCTTGGCAACCACACGCTCCACCCGTCCCGACGTGCGGAAGGAGAGGCGGGCGCTCTTCAGAGCCTCCAGCTTGCCCGTCGTCTCCACACTGGAGATGATCGTGCCCCTTCTCACCTGGGCAGTAGCCTGTCCTTTAGGGGGCGATGCCAGCACGAAAATAGCTGCGACAACAATTACGCCCGCGATCAGGAGCGGGACCAGTATGCGCCACGGTCGGCGCTTGGGCGTAAGCATGACGGCCTCACGCTGCCCGAACTGCTGAGACAGGTCAGTCATCAGCCCTGCGCTACCAGGGTCGGGTTTGCCCGCACCGTTGCCGCGTCCGAGAGCCTCGGTGGAAGTGCCAGCCTCTCTTGTAAGTGTGTCTTTCATGCCATGCGTTTCCCGTCTAAGCTATATGCTGCCGCACCTAATAATACCCTATTACCGGCGCTATGGTTGCCCGGTTCTATGACTGGCATTGTAACGCAACGTGCCCAGCGGGGATAGCAACACCTGGTAAGGCGGCTTGTTCTCGGGGTGCCACTCAAACACGGACCTCTCGAAGTACTGCACAGTGTAGGTCTTGCCGTCCACGGGCGAGACTTCCTTGAATTCGTCCGATATGGGGAAGCCTTGCCGCGCCAGTCCACCATTCGCCTTCCAGTACTGGAGGAACATGCCGCCTAGTCGCTTGCCCGTTTCAGCGAAGAGCATAGACCCTGGCGCAGCGTTCGGCACTTGTCCGGGCGCACCGCCGGGGTACTTCTTTACGTATTGCATTGAGCCTAGCAATGTCAGCAGCACCTCATACGGCGCTCGATTCTCAGGGTGCAACTCGAACACAGCGCGCTCGAAGTACTGTACCGTGTAAGTCTTGCCGTCTGTGTCGCTTACCTCCTGCATCTCAGTGGAGATGGGGTAGCCGAACTGCGCCAGCCCGCCATTCGAGGACCAGTACCGCATGAACTCGCCCTGAACCGTCTTGCCGGTCTGCGGGAAGGTCTGTGCGGCGGCGCTTGCATTGGAAAGTGTACGGTCGAAGAAGCTGTCGATCATGGTGCGTATCTGCCCGGTAGTTGGGTCAATGGGGCCGCCGGTGGGTCGGAAGCCGTGCTCCCCGTTCTTCACGACCACAAGCTCGGCCTGCGCGCCCCCGGCAATGAGGCGGTCGTAGAGGGCCTGCGACTGGCTGAGGGACACCAGGCTGTCCTTGTCACCGTGCAGGATGAGGAAGGGCACATTTGGGCTGCTCCCGGCGTAGGTGACCGGGCTGGCCCGCCTGAGAAGTTCCCGCGCCTCCGGCTGGTCGCGGGTCACGCCGAACACCGCCTGGCCCACGCCTTTGGAGAACTTATCGGGGTCGAAGGCGTTGAGGTCGGTAGGGCCGAACATGTCCACCACCGCCTGCACCCGGCTCGATTGGTCGAGGTACTGGCCGGAGTTGTCGAAGCCCGCCGAAGCGTCGGTGAGACCCAGGAGGGCGGCGAGGTGGCCTCCGGCGCTGCTGCCCCAGGCGGCGATGCGGTTGGGATCGAGGTTGTACTGCTTCGCGGAGGCGCGCAGGTAGCGGACCGCGCACTTGGCGTCCTGTATCTGCGCCGGCCACTTGTACTTCGGCCCCAGCCGGTAGTTGATCGAGGCGACCACGTACCCCTTGCGCGCCAGCTCGTCGCCCGCCAGGCCCACCTCGAACTTGTCACCACCCACCCAGCTACCGCCGTGGACGTACACCACCACCGGGGCCGGACGACTACCCGGCGCGGGCAGGAAGAGGTCCAGCTTGAGGGCTTCCCCGCCGACAGTGCAGTAGGTGACGTTGCGTTGCGCGGTCACGCTGTCGGCTTGGAGCAGAGGGGCGGCGGTTGCGGGTCTGGCGAGGCTGAAAAGCAACATGGCTAAGAGGAAAATAGTAGCCGTTCTGCCTGGCGGTTCAAACCGAACGGTACTCAAAGCGCCTCTCCAACCTAGTGTAGGGGCAGGCCCCCGTGCCTGCCCTGTCGGTAATCTCCAACAAGGGCAGGCACGGGGGCCT
>JAXDKH010000229.1:0-8948 GCA_034667185.1 Chloroflexia bacterium
CATGAACGGTTCGAAGATCGACAACCTGCGCGACGCCACCAACCTGGTGCTCGACATGCTCACCCCGCAGGACTACATCGCTATCGTCTCGTTCAACAGCCGTAACGAGGTGATCTTCTCCGGCCAGATAAGCAACAGCGCGGTGCGGGCCGACCTGCACAGCCGCATCTCACGCCTGAAAGCCGACGGCGGCACCAACATGGCCCCCGCTATGGAGGCCGGGCTGGTGGAGCTTCGTAAGCAGATGCCGCTGCCCTCCTCCGGCGCTCCCAGCGGCATGGTGAACCGCCTGGTGCTGCTTACCGACGGCATAACTGAGAAGGAGAAGCGCTGCCTGGAGCAGGCCGACAACGCCGCCAGGCTGGGTGTGCCCATCACCGCGCTCGGTATAGGCAAGGACTGGAACGACAAGCTGATGGAGGAGATTGGACGCCGCACCGCCGGTGACGCAGACTACATCTCCTCGCCTGAGCAGATACGCTCCCATTTCCAGCGGGCGGTCCAGCAGATGCAGGCTGTGGCCCTCCAGCGGCTCTCTCTCGGCGTCAGACCCGCGCTGGGCATAGAGGTGCGGAGCCTGTACCGGGTCCACCCCCTCATTTCACGTCTGGCACCCGAACAAACTGCGGGCGACCTGCGCGTGGCCTTGGGCGAGCTAGAGCGCGGGCACGGCCAGACGTTGCTCCTGGAGTTCGTGGTACCCTCACGTCCGGCTGGCACCTACCGCATCGCCCAGCTAGAGGCGGAATACGACGTGCCGCAGAACGGGCTGTCCGGCCAGCGTGCCAACCTGGATCTCGTGTTGAGCTACTCGCACGACCCGGCAGTGATCTCCGCGCCCGACCCCCGCGTGATGAACCTTGTGGAGAAGGTGAGCGCCTTCAAGCTGCAGACCCGCGCCCTGCAAGACTTGGAGGCAGGCAACATCCCCGGCGCCACCCAGAAGCTGAAAGGCGCGCTCACCCACCTGCTCAACCAGGGCGATACGGAGCTTGCAAGGGTCGTGGAGGAGGAGCTTACCAACCTCGAAAAAGGCCGAGTGATGTCCCCCGAAGGCCGCAAAACGATCCGCTTCGAAAGTGGGAAAACCGTACGCCTTGGGCAGAGTTGAGCACTTTAAACAGACGGAAACGCAAAGACGCAGAGGACGCAAAGGACGCGCAAAGATTAAGATGATGGTTCGAGTGCATAGGGGCACTCTGGAGGCTATGGATGGCGATATATTGTCCGAATTGTGGGGTTGAGCTACCTGATGGGGTGGCGTTTTGTGATGCTTGCGGCACGCCTTTGAGAGGGCAGAACCAGGGGCAGGGGTTCGCGGCGGCACCGGCGGCTCAAGCGCCTGCGCAGGTGGCAGGGCTTGGTTCGACTGCCTGCCCTGTATGTGGGGCCGCGGCGCTTCCCGGTGAGGCTTTCTGCGACAACTGCGGGGCCGCGCTGCTGGCACCTACTGCTTACATGCCCTCTGCCGCACAGTCGTCCACCTCTGCCCAGCCCCAATACTCTCCGCCGCTACCCTCCTACTCCAATGCGCCTATGGACGGCCCGGCGGAGAGCGGATACGCACTCAGCAGGCAGGCCGTGGCCTCCCTGATAGTCGTGTCTCCCCCGCCTCCGGCGACCATCCCGGTCCCCGCCCGCCCCGAAATGATAGTGGGCCGTAGCGACCCTCAGAGCAACAGCTACCCCGACGTGGACCTCAATCCCTATGGCGGACTGGAGCTAGGGGTATCTCGTCGCCACTTCCGCCTCAAGCGCGAAGGCGACCAGGTGTACGTTGAGGATCTCGGCTCGATGAACGGCATCGTAGTCAACGGCCAGAAGCTGCCCCCCTACACCCTCCACCCCCTCCGCGCGGGCGACCGCATCCTCCTTGGCAAGATGGAACTTCGCTTCGACCTGTCGTAAGGGGCGGAAGAGACGAAACCGCATCACGCCAAGGACGCCAAGGACGCCAAGAGCGCGCCAAGATTAGGATTGTTGGGTGTGTAGGGGCACGATGCATCGTGCCCGCGTTGCGCTGGTCCTCGTGTTGAATGTACGGGATCAAGGCCCCCCTTGTCATTCTGAACGCAGTGAAGAATCTCGTCCTCTATGCAGGTGTTCCCTTTTCCTATGTGACTCCATGGCTGTAGGAAAGGTGGTACTTGGGTGGTGAGGGACGAGATTCTTCACTGCGTTCAGAATGACAAGGGGAGCCTTGATACGCTACGTTCGACAGCTTTGTTTCCAGGTCGTGAAGGTCGAATCACGGACCTTCCACCAACGTGACGCTGTCGATGCCTACACCCAGGCTGCGAGGATCGTTCGTATCGGGTACGTAGTCGGCTACTCTGCGGGTGGGGCTGGTGATTTGCAGCGTCAGAGTTCCACCCTGTGTTGCGCGTGCTGGTATGGGCTCGCTGTAGTCCGCCCAGCCTGGGGCTTCCTGCAACTGGTTGATCAATGCGTCGTTTGTTACAGCATTGACCTGTTTCGGCTCGTTGGGGCCAATACCAGGTGCCGACATGCGCAGGCTTACAGCTTTGAACGTGCCCGGGGGCAGCGGGATGCGTAGCATGGCCCTGCCGCGGCTCCAGCGATAGTTGAAGTCGGGCGAGGGCTGGTCGGGGCGGTAGAAGCCACGTATGTAGACGCTGTCGCCGCCCCTACCCACGTCAATCGCGCGGGTGGGCGACGGGTGGAAGCTGTTCCAGGGGTTGCCACGCCAGTCCGATTCGTCCCGTAGCAGCCAATCGCGCTCCCGGGCGGTGAACGCCCATTCGGGGTGCCGGGCAGCGAGGTCTGCGAACCCCAGGATGCTGTAGGCATCGTCGGGGGCGAGTTCGCGGGTCCGGGCGTATACCTGGCGGGCGGCGTCGTCCATGCCTGCAATTCGGGCGGCGTCAGCTTCGCGCCTGTAGCCGTAGAAGAAGCTGGGGAACGCCTGCTGCGCCAGCCTGTACCTGCCAATCGCTGACCCTGCATCCCCCGATTGCAGAGCGAGATCGCCACGCCAGCTTTGGTAGAGAGTGCGCAGCAGGGGCGGTATGCTGGGCGAGTAGGCTCCTACCATCACCCACAGGCACAGCACGAAGGCGGCAACCACCACCCTCACGTGCCCTCTCACTATGCGCCATGCCCGCGACGGCGAGAACACCGCCCTCCAGTCGGTGAGGATAAGCAGTCCCGCAGCCAGCACGATGAACGAGGGCACCGCGGGCAAACGATAGCGCCCGTCGTACGGCACCACCAGCCCCAGGAGCAGCATCGAGAGCAGCCACAGGTTTGAGAGCAGCAAGGTGCGCCCTGCCTCGTCGTGGACCCGCCTGAAGCCGACACCTGCGAGGCCACACACTCCCATGAGGCCAACGAGCAAGAAGGCGGCGTCGGCGTGCAGCAGGTCGGGCACGTCGGGCTCGCGCTGGGTCATGTCCCAGGGGTTGAGGAGCACCGCCGAGTTGCTTTCCAGGTGCCAGAAGTAGAAGAAGGCGAACACGACGCTGCCCGCCGCCTGGCCGGGGTACTCGAAGATGTTGGCCGTGCCCTCCGAGATGATGAGCGACAGCCGGTCCGCCGGGTTGGGCAGCGCCACCATGCGTGCCGTGATGTCCTCGCCCCGGAAGTTGTGGTAGTTCCAATACGCGGTGGTGCTGGCTGTGTCGAGCAAGAGGAAGCGGTCATACTGCCTGTAGTTGTACAACGTCCAGGGCGCGATGCAAAAGAAGGCCACCACTGTCGCCACCAAAGAGACTAGCAGCGGCTTGCGGTAGCGACCGAGAAAGCCCACCCTGCGCGGCTCATCACCCGTAGCCTCATTCTCTTCAACGTGTCCCGTAGACGATTTGCGGGCGAACCTGTGTGTGACAAACAGCCACACCAGTATGAACGGCAGGAAAGTAAGCGCGATAGGCCTGGCGAGCGACCCGAAGCCCACCAACGCGCCACCAATGATCGCCACAAGCAGGTTCTTGCTCATCGCGGCCTCGGGCGACCACCAGGAGAAAGCGTATATGGCCGCCACCACGAACAGGATCGAGGTAGGCTCGCTGAGGGCGCGCTGGGCCGGGCTGCTGGCGAGGGGTGGGTAGAGCGCTGCTATGTACCCGCTGACCACAGTTGCGTAATGCTTCCGCTGAGGGAAGATGCGCCCCGCCAGCAGCATGATAAGCCCCACGGTCAGGAGGCTCTCTATTATCTGGACGAGGTTTAGAGCGTCGTAGCGGGGTTCCATGAGGGCTGCATCGTCCCCCGCGGCATGCTTGGCGGCCTCGTCGGGCACAAAGAGGAAAGACCCGGCGAACACCAGCGACGTAAGCGGCACCCTGGTCCAGGTGCGCCCCGGCGTGATGAAGGTATCTACGTAGCGCCCGTCCCTGAGCAGCGTCTGCGCGGGGAGGACGTAGTCAGGCTCGTCGGCCCCAATGGCGTAAGCCCGCGCGTCCTGCCAGTAGGCCAGCCGCACCACCAGGGCCAGCGCGAAGACGATGAGGACGTGCAGAAGGAACGCCCAGGATAGAGTCTTTGGCCGCAGCTTGGTCATCAAGGGTATTGTAGCACAATGGACGATGGACGAAAGCTAGCCCTTTGTCATCAGCCCCAATATGTTAGACACCACCTCACGGAAGATCGGTACCGGCAACGTGTCTCGGTATGAGACGTTGCGGTGGGGCCAGGATATGCTCTTCACCTGGTCCGTGAGTATTACACCGCTGATAGCTAAGCCCCCAGGAATGGACACCTCGAATGGGTACCCCTTGGCGCGGCTGGTTATTGGGCAGACCAGCGCCAACCCAACTTTCGAGTTATAGCTGACCGGCGATAACACCAGGGCCGGACGTAGCCCCGCTTGTTCGTGACCTCTCACGAGGTCAAAGTCAAGAAATACCAGGTCTCCCCGGTCCGGTACGTAGGTCTGAGGCGAAGGTGCCAACTTACCAGACCTCTTTGCCGGTAGGCGGACCCCAATCCACTAAGTCGTGGCGGTTCTCAGGGGTAACTCGAGACAGCATCTCATCCAGGTCCGCCGCCTCGATGTCGGCTAACTCCAACGGGTACGGATGTCTCGCCTGTGGCAACGCGGGTTCCATGCTCGCGGTTGTTGGCGTGCTGTAGCTCTGCCCAGCATGTTCTCCATTGTTGCCCGCTTGGCCTAAATATGCTTCTAGGTCGCGAAGCTGCACGCGCCACTGCCGCTTTCCCACCTTCATCCCGTGAAGCACGCCCTCTCTCAATAAGCGCCGTATCGTGAACGGGTTGAGCTTCAGCCGCTGCGCTACTTCTTCCACAGTCAGGATGTCCATATTTCTGTACCCCCTGACATACTATAGCACATAAAGTCACATAAAACGATAGGCGATAACCAATCTGCTATCGTCTATCGTCTATCGTCTATCGTCCATCGTCCATCGTCCATCGTCCGACAACCCTACTTTGATCCCAGCTTCACGTCCACTTCCTGGCTGTCGCCGTTGCGTACCACCTGGAGACGGACGGTCTGGCCTGCTTCGTACTCGGCCAGCACGTCAGCGAGGGGGTTGTTTTCGTCGAGCGTGGTGTCTTCTATGCTAAGTACGACATCGCCGGGGGTCAGCCCTGCATTGTCCGCGGCGCTGTTGGGCACCACTTCCACGATGAGTACGCCGCTAGTTAGCAGCTTACCGTCCGGCCCCCGCAGGTCGTAGTACGAGGCGAGCTGAGGGGTGACCGGCTGGGTGGCCACACCCAGGAACGGCCTCGGCTTGCCCTCCTTCTGGATGAGGCGGCCCGCCACGGTCTTCACGCGGTTGGCCGGTATCGCGAAGCCAAGCCCCTCTGCCACGTCGCCCCCACTGGCAGTGCTGCCGTCGCCCCGCACTACAGCCGTGTTGATGCCTATCACTTCGCCCGACAGGTTGAGGAGCGGCCCCCCGGAGTTGCCGTGGTTGATTGCGGCGTCAGTCTGGATAAGGTTCTCCAACTGCACGTCCTGGCCTCCAAGGTCTCGGTTGGTGCCGCTAACCACGCCTACAGTCACCGTGTTGGTGAAGTCACCCAGCGCGGAGCCGATAGCTATCACCGTCTCGCCCACGCGCACTTTGCTGGAGTCAGCCAGGGTAGCCACGGCCTTTATCTCGGTGTCCACCTTGAGCACAGCCAGGTCGTTGCCTGGGTCGGCCCCGATCAGGGTAGCAGGCGCTATCGTGCCGTCGATGAAGATCACCTGCAAGCCGCCCGTGGCCGCACCCTCGATCACGTGGTTATTGGTGATGATGCGGCCCTCCTTGTCAATTACCACGCCTGAGCCACGCGCCTCGCCGCTAAAACCGCTCTGGCGCGGGTCGAGCCTGTTGACCACCGTGACCACTGCCGGGTTCACCTGCTCCACTACCTTGACCACTGCCTGCTGCTCCGCCGGTATCTGCCACGCGGCCCCAGCCGAGCCCCCAGCCTGCTCCGCGGGCGCGTTGAAGTTGCCGCTGCCTCCGGAGCCGTTGTCCTGGTCGTTCTGCCCCTGCGAGCCGTTCTGCTCGGAGGCTACCGGGGTAGCAGGCTGGTTGGCAGGGGGTGTGGCGGTGCGTGAGCTTCCCACCTCAACGGTGCTGAGGCTGCAAGCGCCCAGGACAAGCGGGACCAACATGACCCACAAGAGTAATCGCACAAGTAGTCCCTGGCCGCGAGAAATGGATAAATTGCTCATTGTTGTATACCTGCCCGTTCAGAGTTTGCAATACACGTATATACGCGCATAGAAGCCGCATCCATGCCCAAGCTGTATAAGCAGAGTTTAGGCCATGGACGGTCTTTCTTTGCCATCCTGACAGAAGGTGTCAGTAATGCCCGTGTATATTGGGCGTATTGACCCTATACAACGGAGGGAGGACTCATGTTGCAGCATGATGGTGTAACGGAGCACGTAGAACCACAGGCGGACCGCCCCAAGATGCCGGACGGCTACGGCGTACCAAAGACAAGTGAGGGCCTGCTCCCCTGGAGCCACGTCAGCGAGATGATGAGCGCCGCCATAAACTACTGGATAGGCACCACGCGCCCTGACGGCAGGCCGCATGCCGTGCCGCTGTGGGGCGTGTGGGTCGGAGAGCGCTTTTACTTCGAAGGCGGGCCCGACACGCGCAGGGGCCGCAACCTGGAGGCGAACCCGGCGGTCGTGGTGCACATCGAGCGCGGGGACGATGTGGTAATCCTGGAAGGCACCGCCGGGCAGATAGAGAACCCCGACAGCGCACTCACCGAACAGTTAGCCAAGGCCTTCGGGGCCAAGTACGGGCCGAAGTACGACTACCACCCGAAGCCGGATAGCTGGCAGGGAGGCGGCCTTTACGTGGTGCACCACAGCTTGGTCTTAGCCTGGACCAGGTTCCCGCAAGACTGCACACGCTGGCGTTTCAGTAGAGGCGCTACGCCCTAAATGCTGAACCACCCCACCGGGTTGGTCTGACCTGACGTGGGCTTGTACTCGCCGCTCTTGGAGTTTTGCGTGTAGTCGCCGCGCCACTTGCCGTCCTGGATGTCCCAGAGCGCCCCTATGATGGTGTCCACGTCGTCGCGGGTGCTATAGAAGCCGAACGACATGCGCACAGCGCCGGGCATGTTGCGGCGGTCGCCCCCGACCACCTCGTCGCGCAGGGTGTGCACGCTGTCCGTATTGAGGCCGAAGAGCCGCATCAGGTAGGGGTGGGCGCAGAAGCCCCCGGTACGCGTGCCAATCGCGTATTCGTGGCTCAGGATGGCAGCGGTTAGCTGGTGGTCCACCTTCTCCAGGTTGAAGGCGATCACGCCGAGACGGTCTTGGGGAAGGGCGGGGTCGCGGGGGCCGTAGATGGTGAGGCCTGGTATCTCGTTGAGCTTCTCCAGCGCGTAAGAGGTAAGCTCGCGCTCGTGCCGCACCACCGCCTCCCAGCCCAGGTCGTCCGAGAGGAAGCGGGCGGCAGAGGCCATGGCGACCGCGCCCACCACGTTCGGGCTGCCTGCCTCCTCGCTGTCCGGCGGCCCTCCCCACATCTCCTCTTCCTCCGACACGAACAGCACGGTGCCCCCACCCACGAGTTCAGGCACGCCACCTTCGAAGGCGGTGCGAGGTCCAATCAGCACTCCGCAGCCCAGCGGCGCGTACATCTTATGCCCTGAGAAGGCCAGGAAGTCTATCGACTCAGCCTCGCCCATAGGGCCCATAGATATGGGCCTGTGCGGGGCGAGTTGCGCGGCATCCACCAGGAGCATAGCGCCTGCTGCATGGGTGGCGCGGGCGATGCCCCTCACGTCGGGTATGACGCCTGTGACATTCGAGCCTCCCGAGATCGCCACCAGCTTGACGTGCCCCGCGTTGGCCCGGAGGCGATTCTCCAGGTCTTCCAGAACTGGCATGCCAAACTGGTCCACCGAGACACTTTCGACGTGGGCGCAGCGCCGCCTCCAGGCCAGTATGTTGGAGTGGTGCTCCATGAGGGAGGTGAGCACCACGTCGCCTTCCGTGAGGGGGATGCGGTTGGCGCAGCGGTTGATGGCCTCGGTGGCGTTGCGCACGAAGATGAGGCAGCGGTCGTTGAGATCGGCACCTACGAAGGCAGCAAGTCGCTCGCGGGCCTGCTCGTATACCAGGGAGGATAGCTGCGATTTGAAGCCGCTGCCCCGGTGCACCGCGGCGTACCATTCAAGGAAGCCGTCCACCGTCTCTTTGACCGGGCGGGCGATAGGTGTGGAGGCGGCGCTGTCGAGGTTGACGTAGGGCCGCAGCGTGCCATCGAGGGTAGGCACGAGAGTTCGCCCGCCGACTATAAGGTCGCGTGGGTCGTTCGCAAACGCCTCCCTGATGCTCCGGTCACCGGCGGCTTCGTTGGCGGTCCCGGTACAGTCTATCTCCTCAGCTTTCATATTCAGTTCCTCCAGTACGCTCCCCGTTGAGCGACATTCCGGCCTCTTACTGCCTCCTACTATACCGCCACCGTGTGCCCTTTGCAACTGTGTTGCCA
>JAXDKH010000230.1:0-11231 GCA_034667185.1 Chloroflexia bacterium
GCGCACGCTGCGGCGCATCATGCACGATGCCGTCGAGCGATTCTCAGACCAGCTAACCGATTACATACCCGAGTCGATGAAGCGTGACGCCCAACTGCTCGACCTGGTGACCGCTATCCGCCAGATACACTTCCCCGAAAGCAAGCTGGACGCCGCCAAGGCCACCAAGCGGCTCGCCTTCGACGAGTTCCTGATGATCCAGCTTGGCATGCTCCAGCGCAAGAGGGCCTGGCAGGAGTCGCAGAAGGGCCTGGCGCTGAAAGTACAGGGCGACGACCTTCAGCACTTCTATTCCTCTCTGCCGTTCGATCTTACCAACGCCCAACGCCGCGTCATAGACGAGATTACCGCCGACATATCCGGGACCGTGCCCATGACCCGGCTCTTGCAGGGCGACGTAGGCTCCGGCAAGACGGTTGTGGCTGCTGCTGCCCTCTACCTGGCGGTGCGGAACGGTGCCCAGGGCGTGCTCATGGCCCCCACCGAAATCCTGGCCGAGCAGCACTACAAGAGCCTCTCGCGCATGATGGCATGCTTGGAGCGCGACGGGCAACCTGCTCCCAGGGTGCGCTTGCTGAAGGGTAGCACCACCAAGAAAGAGAAGAACGAGATTTACGCCGCCACGGCCGCGGGCGAGATAGACATACTTGTCGGCACGCACGCGGTGATCCAGGAAGGCGTGGCGTTCGAGCGACTTGCGATGATCGTGGTGGACGAGCAGCACCGCTTTGGCGTTATGCAGCGCGACGCCCTCCGCCAGAAGGGCATCGAGGCCGGGCTGATGCCGCATACGCTGGTCATGACCGCCACGCCCATCCCACGCTCGCTGGCGCTCACGATCTACGGCGACCTTGAGGTGTCGGTGATAGACGAGATGCCGCCCGGCAGACGTCTTATCAAGACGCGCTGGGTGGACGCCACGCGCCGGCACCAGGCATACGACTTCATTGAGAAGAAGGTAGCGGAGGGCAGGCAGGCCTTCGTCATATGCCCGCTGGTGGAGGAGTCGGACAAGATAGAGGCCAAGGCCGCGGTTGCCGAATACGAGAGGTTGCGGTCTGAAGTGTTTACCGACCGCAAGCTGGCGCTCTTGCACGGGCGCATGAAACCGAAGGAGAAGGAGGAGGTAATGGCCTCCTTCAACCGGGGTGAGGCCGACATCCTCGTCTCCACCAGCGTGGTGGAGGTCGGCATCGACGTGCCCAATGCTACGGTGATGCTGATAGAGGGCGCGGACCGCTTCGGCCTGTCGCAGTTGCACCAATTCCGGGGCCGCGTAGGTCGTGGGGAGCACCAATCATATTGCGTGCTGCTGGCCGAGGACGCACAGGGTGTGGCTTTCGAGCGCATGCAGATCATCCAGGAGACGCACGATGGTTTCCGTCTCGCGGAAGAGGACATGAAGATACGAGGCCCCGGAGAGTTCTTCGGTACACGCCAGTCCGGCATGCCCGACCTCCGCATGGCGAAGCTCTCCGATATGGAGACGTTGAGCCTCGCACGCGAACAGGCGAAGGCCCTCTTCACCCGCGACCCCGACCTCGGCATGCCCGAACACGCCCCCCTCAAAGACGTGCTGGAAGCCTTCTGGAGCCGCGCCGAGACGGACGCGGACCAGTAGCTGAAACGTGAAACGTGAAACGTGATGCGGCTTGCCATGTTTGGTCCGTGTATGACAAGGGGCTAGCATGGAGGAACCAAGAGTGCCCCTGTCATCCTGAGCGTAGCGAAGGATCAGGTGGGTAGATAAGAATCCTCAACTTACTGGATGATGGTGGTAAGAGGAACATTGGTCCTGTAGTAGTAAGGGTCAAGAACGGGCTACTGATCCTTCGCTACGCTCAGGATGACAGGGGCAGCTTCGGTCCTGTAATAGAAACCACCTGGCATTTGTGATCCAAGAATAGCTTGCCGCATCACGTTTCACGTTTCACGTTTCAGCTACACGTTTCACGTTTCTGAACCATGCGAGTAATCTCCGGAACAGCCAAAGGCCGCCCGATCAAAGGCCCTGCCACGAGGGGTACGAGGCCCATGACGGACCGGCTCAAGACCTCCCTCTTCGACACGTTGGTGCCGTATGGGGTAGCGGGCGCGCGGGTGCTCGATCTTTACGCGGGGAGCGGGGCGCTTGGGATTGAGATGCTTTCGCGAGGGGCTGAGTGGGCCGATTTCGTGGAGCATAATGCCGGGGTGGTGCGCATCATCGATGACAACCTGGCAAGCACGGGGTTGGCGAGTCGTGCCCGCGTGTACAAAATGGCGGTGGGTGCTTTCCTGGCTATGCGCAGTAAGTCGCACGAACAGCCTCATGCCGTGGTAGACACTGCCGCCGATTATGATATAATACTCCTCGACCCTCCGTACGCCGACCCTGCAATAAACGACACGCTGGAAACCATAGCCGCGGGACCGCTGCTCGCGGAAGACGGAATACTGGTGATAGGCCACGCCACACAGGTCCATCTAGCTGAGGAATACGGCAACGGGCGGCTGGTGCGGGCACGGCAGCGGGTCATGGGAGGATCGGCCTTTTCTATTTACGAACGAGTGGCCGACTAGAAAACGAGCCGGGACGCAGGCAATTCACTGCCCCTCGTCCATCGTCCGACTAAAGGAGCACGATGCAGTCACAGACCGGAGATGGGCGGCACCCGGAGCGCATAGCCGTTTACCCGGGCACGTTCGACCCGGTGACGGTGGGGCATCTTGACATTGCACGCCGCGCCCTAAACCTGTGCGACAGGCTCGTGATGGCCGTTGGCGACAACCGGAATAAGAGCCCTTTGTTCAGCGTCGAAGAGCGTATGTCGCTGATAACGGAAGCGCTCCGGGAGATGGGCGTGGACGGGCGAGTGATCGTGACGAGTTACAGCGGCCTGACCGTCCACTTCGCCCAGAAGGTAGGCGCGAGCCTCATACTGCGGGGGTTGCGGGCCGTTACCGATTTTGAGTGGGAGTTCCAACTGGCCCTCATCAACCGTCAGCAGGATGCTTCGATTGAGACGGTGTGCCTGATGACGAGCCAGGAGTATTCGTTCTTGAGCGCCAGCGTGGTGCGCGAGCTGGCTATGCTCGGCGGCAAGCTGGAAGACGTGGTGCCGCCGAACGTGGCCGAGGCCCTGCAGACCAAGTACAAGCGCGGCCTGGCTGCCGCCGACGTTAGAGATATTTGAGAGTGTTAGCTATAGGGTGAGCTGCGACGGGTTTTCCATGATGTTGCCGCACCTTACATAGGCACAGCACATAAGAGGGGATGACTATGGTCGCTACTAGCAGCGAAATGCGGATGGACCTCCAGTTCTTGATCGAACGGCTGGAGTCGTTGGTTACGGGTGCCAGGCGCGTGCCCATTTCGGGCAAGCTGATGCTGGACGAGCAGGAGCTGGCCGATCTTATAGACCAGATGCGCTCCGTCGTGCCCGACGAGATTCGCGCCGCCCGCAAGGTGCTCAAGGAGAAAGACAGCATTATCGCTGAGGCCCAGCAGCAGGCCGACGACATCCTCAAGAACGCCCACCAACAGGCCGAGATGCTACTGGACGAGCAGGGCCTGATGGCCGAGGCCCAGGCACGCGCCTACCAGTACCTTGAAGAGGTAGAGGCCGAGGCGCAGGAGCGCATCAACGGGGCCGACGAGTACGCCCGCCAGGTGCTTTCCCAGTTACGCGAACAGCTAGGTAAGCATCTGCGCACTATAGAGAAGGGCCTGGACGCCCTTAACACCCGCGGGCAGTAATCAGTAGACGGAAACGCGAAGACGCCAAGGACGCCAAGTACCCGCCAAGGTAATAGAGGTTTGGAGAGTACAGAAAGGACCAGGGTACGGAATGCCGTACCCTGGTTCTTTTGCTTAGAATCAAATTACCTAATCTTGGCGTGGTTCTTGGCGTCCTTGGCGTGATGCGGTTCCGTCTCTTACGACAAGCCTACTTAGGGGTGTTGTCGTCGGGCTCCGTGGAGGCTGCCTCGTAGTTGAATTCGGCGGCGGCCTTGTGGAGGAAGTCGGGGGTGGCCGCGAGCACGGTGACCTGCGAGACCAGTATCTTCTCGCCGTTAGGCCAGTACCCAGGCATTTCGAAGGTGCCTCTGACCGAGCCGTCACCTCCCGACCGGAGCGTTGCGTACACGTGCTCCGATGCGCCGGTATTCAAGCCGCCCAGGTATATTTGCACGTCCGCATCGGGCGGGAAGTTGTTCCCCACGATCGAGACTTGCTTGCCTGCGCCTCCCCTGTCCGGATTGAGGCGTATCTCAGCCTGAGTAGTGACAGGCGTCCCACCGAGTTGAATTGAGGTCTCCGGTGTAATGCCGAGGGTACTGCTATCCTGGATGGCCAACTGCTTCATCTCTATACTGGCGAGTGTTGTTGGCTCCACCTTTGATGAGACGGGCGATGTCTCACCTGAAGGGTTGCAGGCGAGCAGAAGACACGGTATGACGAGCACCGCTACGCTCCGTAGAATGTTCGATTGTAGCCGCCTGAATGTCACTATTTTACCTATTTTCGTGCCTGAGAGCCGAATGTAATCCGTTGTGTGTTGCTATTTCTCTGTGCTACCAGTATAGCCAGCGCGCGTTACAATTCCATCAGCAAGTCCGCTTACCGCTGCTCTACCATAAGGTGTGCTGTAGAGTGGGCCTTTTGGCCTAGCGTTCCGCGGGGCGCAGACGAGGGCACGCGGGCATAGCTCATTGCAATGGTAACCGAGGGGCATGTCGCAGCGCATACGCTTTTCGGCCTATCTTGGTAGCCACTAGCCGCCCATGCGTCCCTTCCCGCATTATTCGTCACGCGTCACGCCCTGTGTTATAATCCCGGCTGACATGAGCGAGGGGCTTGGAGAGACACCAGATTTGAGTGCAGATAACAGTACCAGGTCGCAGGCACCCGGACCTGCGGGGCAGCGTCCCGGTATATCCGTGTTCTTCCCGGCCTACAACGACGCCGGCACTATCGCCTCTATGGTGATCGCGGCCCTGCGCACCTGCGCCCAGCTTACCGACGACTACGAGGTCATCGTCGTAGAGAACGGCAGCACAGACTACACGGTAGAGGTGCTGGAAGACTTGGCGGCCACACATGAGAAACTGCGGGTGCTCCCCCACCGGGAGCCCCTGGGTTACGGCGGGGCGCTGAAGATAGGGTTCCGAGAGGCCAGCAAGGAACTCGTCTTCTACACGGATGGCGACGCACAGTATGACGCGCATGAACTGACGCTGCTGGTGGCAGCCCTCCGGCCCGAAGTAGACATCGTGCAGGGCTACAAGATCGAGCGGCATGACCCCATTTTTCGCATCATCATCGGTAGGATTTACCACTGGACCGTGAAAATCGCCTTCGGACTGCCCGTGCGTGACACCGACTGCGATTTCCGCCTGATCCGCAAGTCCGCATTGCAGCGCTTCACCCTCAAGTCGAACACCGGCACGATACCGGTGGAACTGGTCAAGAAGCTGCACGAGTCCGGAGCCGTGTTTGCCCAGGTGCCGGTGCACCACTACCACAGGGCGTATGGCAAGTCGCAGTTCTTCAACTTCAAGCGTCTCGCTGCCACTGCTCGCCAGCTAATGCAACTCTGGATTGAGCTGGTGTTCGTGCCCAAAATGACGGGGAAGAAGCCGGTGAAGAGCGTCAAGCCGAAGTCGGCTGTTGACCTGACCAACCCCTCGCTGACCTACCGCACCGACGCCGAGGCCAAAGCCATCCAGGCCGCACGCCCTGGTGTCGCCGCTGATGACCGTTCCCCAGATGGGCGGGGTGCTAAGGCAAAGGCACCTGGGGGCAAGCGTTGAACCCCGGCTGGCACTGGAACACCGGCCCGCTCGCCGAGCCGCCCCCCGAAGAAGCGTCTCAGCCTCCACCCGCCGATTATGAGCTTATTTACCGGGGCAAGCGGGTGATGATTACGGGCGGGCTGGGCTTCATCGGCTCGAACCTGGCGCGGCGGCTGGTGTTCCTGGGCGCGGATGTGATGCTGGTCGACTCGCTGATACCACAATACGGCGGCAACAGGCGCAACATCGCGGGCATACAGGACCGGTTGCGCGTGAACATTGCCGATATACGCACCCAAACCACTATGAACTTCCTGGTGCAGGAGCACGACTACATCTTCAACCTGGCAGGGCAGGTGAGCCACCTGGATTCCATGACCGACCCGTTCACCGACCTGGAAATCAACTGCCGCAGCCAGTTATCGCTGCTCGAAGCGTGCAGGCACAACAATCCTGGGGTGAAGGTCATTTTCGCGGGCACGCGCCAGCAGTACGGCAAGCCCGACTACCTGCCGATAGACGAACGGCACCTGATGCACCCCACCGACGTGAACGGCATCAACAAGATGGCGGGCGAGTGGTACCACATCCTCTACAACAACGTCTACGGGGTGCGCGCGGCCTCGTTGCGACTGACTAACACCTACGGCCCGCGACAGTACGTGAAAGATGCTCGCATGGGCTTCATCGGCTACTTCATCCGCAAGGCCGTGCTCGATGAGCTAATTACTATTTACGGAACGGGCGAGCAGATACGCGACTTCAACTACGTGGACGACGTGGTCGACGCCTTCCTGCGGGTGGGGGCCAGCGAAGAGGCGAACGGGCAGGTGTTCAACCTCGGCGGCACCCCCATCAGCCACGTTGACCTGACCGAGCTACTGGTAAAAATCGCGGGCAGCGGCTCCTACACGCTGGTGCCCTGGCCCGAGGAGCGCAAGGCGATAGACATCGGCGACGTATATAGCTCCTACGACAAAATAGAGCACGCGCTCGGCTGGCGTCCCCGCATCAACCTGGAAGAGGGCCTGCGCCGCACCGTCGAGTTCTACCGCCAGGAAGGACAGTATTATTGGTGATTTGGGAATTGGGAATTCGGAATTGGGATTTAGCTGGTATCCAACAAATCCGCAATCCGAAATCCCAATTCCCAAATGGAGAAACCATGCTTTACATAAATGACACTCGCGCGCAGTATGAGGCTATCAAGGCTGAGCTTTTGCCTGTGGTCGAGAGAGTGATGGAGAACAGCTACTTCATACTGGGTGAGAACGTGCGGTCCTTTGAGGAGGAGTTCGCGGCTTACTGCGGCACCAGGTACGCGGTTGGAGTGGCAAACGGCACCGATGCCCTGCACCTTGCCTGCCGGGTATTGGGCATCGGGCATGGCGACGAAGTGCTGACTTCGACGCATACGGCTACGTTCACCGCGCTTGGCATTTCCATGACCGGGGCGACACCTACCTTCGTGGACATCGACCCTGCTACAGGCAACCTCGATCCAGCCCTTCTGCAGGAGGCCATTACCGAGCGCACAAAGGCGATTATGCCTGTGCACCTCTATGGGCAGGTAGCGGATATGGAGCCGGTAATGGGCATTGCGGACCGCTTTGGCATCCCGGTGATTGAGGACGCGGCGCAGGCGCACGGGGCGACATATAAAGGCAAGCGGGCGGGTTCTATGGGGCTGCTAAGCTGCTTCTCCTTCTACCCGACCAAGAACCTGGGTGCGTATGGCGACGGTGGGGCGATTACCACCGACGATGAGGGTCTTGCCCAGGCGCTGAAAGAGCTACGGAATGGCGGGCAGCGTGAGCGTTACAACCACGTGCGCGTGGGTGTGTGCAGCCGCCTTGATGAGCTTCAGGCCGCTATCCTCCGGGTGAAGCTGCGGCACCTCGACGAGTGGACGGCGCGGAGGCGAGAGAACGCGGCCAGGTACGACCGTCTGTTTGCTGATGCGGCGGTGCCGGTGGAGCCTGTCACGGTGCGCGATTACGGGGAGACGGCGATGCACCTGTACGTGGTCCGGGTGCCTGCCGAGCAGCGCGGGCCGCTGATGTCACACATGAAGGCGCAGGGGGTTGACCCGATAGTGCACTATCCGATCCCCATACACCTGCAGGAGGCGTACAGCTTTCTCGGGCTGGGGCGCGGGACGTACCCGGAGGCCGAGAAGATGGCTGACGAGATAGTTACGCTGCCGATGTACCCGGAGCTTACGGACGAGCAAGCCAGGATGGTTGTGCAGGTAATTGCATCTTATTTTGAGGGCGAGGGGGAGCGCGCTTCGTGAGAGAGGAAGGTCTTATCGAGACGCTGATGACGCCGGTGCGCAAGGTGGTGCGGCGGCTGTCGGCGCAACCCCAGCTCTGGAACCTCTTTAGACGCATCCTGGAACTCAACTTCCGCGCAGAGAAGCGGGTCATTCGCCAGGAATTGCTGCCGCGCGCCCGGCGAGTGGAGAAGGCCGAGCAGCGCAAGCCCCGCCTCCTCGACCTGGGCTGCGGCACAGGCGAGCTTGCAGGGAACTTCATCAAGGCGGGCTACGACTACTACGGGGTGGATATTGAGCCGGAGCGCATACGCTACGCGCAAAAAGCCTTTCCGCAGGGCAAGTTCCGCGTAATGGACGCCAGCAACCTGACCTACCCGGATGGCTACTTCGACCAGATTCTCATCACGGGGGTGTTACACCACCTGAGCGACGAGGAAGTGCGTAGCATCGTGAGCGAGATAAAACGGGTGCTTACTCCCGGAGGCCGCGCGCTCGTTATGGAGGACATAGCCCTGCCGCTACGTGGCTCGCTCAACTTCCTGGGCGCGCTGGTGCACCTGGCCGATGAAGGCTCGCACATACGCCGTCCCAACGAGTACACGCCCCTATTCCAGCCGGACCTGGCCCTCAAGAACTCCTACCCTGTGCGTGCGGGCGTGTGCGATTACCAGGCGTTCGTGCTGGAGCCGTCGATGGGGTGATGAGGCGCCAGCCTGGCTGCGCACTAACCGCTGTCCAAAGTTGGACCTGGGAACTTAGTTACCCAGGGCTACATCGTAGGTTGGGGGGTGCATTCGCACGCGGGTGTTGATTGTGACCTGAGTGTGTTTCATCCCCGGTGCCTGGAAGGTGAGTACGCTCTTACCCTGTATATCACCTTCAGCCACGATGAACTGCGTTTCGACAGGTTTTGGCGCTCCTGACATGGGACCCTTCTCGGTGTCGATGACCTCGGTTACAAAGGTCCCTACGAGGCGGCCCCCGGCGACTCGGATCCCGCCATCGAACAGAGACCCCGGAATGTCAAACGGTCTGCGCTTTGGCTGCATACTTTTCACCTTACCTTTCATAGTGATTGATACGAGTGGAAATTACCTGCATCCAGATCAGCCTGCTCGACATTTCTCAACTCTCCATCTGCACGCCCACCTATTATAGCATCTATACTCCAGTCGGGCTGTAGAGTCGGGTTGTAGCGACGTGACAGGCACGGTGTGGGTTACACAGTCATGGGCCAACATTGCTGTATAATGCCAGCTATGGGACGTGAAAGCTATCTGCCGGTGGGCGATCCGCCTGCTCCCCATCATCCCGTTGGACCCGCACAGGCACAGCGGCAGACCCTGGCGAGCCAGGTGCTGCCTGTGCCTCAACCTCCTGTCCAAGACCAAGACCCCTATTCGCTGACAGTAGTCATCCCGGCCTACAACGAGGGTGACGCCGTGTACAAGGTCATAAACAAGGTACGTGAGCTTCGTCCCAGGGCCGAGATACTGGTGGTGGACGACGGCTCAAAGGATAACACCGCAGAAGTGGCAAGGTCGGCGGGGGCGAGAGTGGTCGTTCACCCTTACAACAAGGGCAACGGCGCGGCGGTCAAGACGGGGCTACGCAACGCCACGGGGGATGTGGTGCTCCTGCTCGACGCGGACGGGCAGCACCCACCCGAGGATATCGAGCGAGTGCTGGAGCCAATCGGGGAGTACGACCTCGTGGTGGGGGCACGCACCCGCGACTCCGAAAGCGCCCGGATACGCGACTTCGGCAACTTCATCTTCAACAGGCTCGCCACGTACCTGTCGGGCCGGGAGATACCGGACCTCACCTCCGGCTTCCGGGCCATGAAGCGCGAGATGATTATGGAGTTCATCCACCTGCTGCCCAACCTGTACTCCTATCCCACGACGAGCACGCTTGCTTTCATAAAGGCGGGGTACAACGTGCGCTTCGTGCCGATTCGGGCGCGCAAGGGCACCGGGCGTAGCAATACCAAGATTGTGCGGGATGGCGTCAGGGCCATCGTAATCATCCTGCGCATGATTACCCTGTTCGCGCCTATGAAGTTATTTCTGCCGTTCAGCATCTTCCTTTTCGTGGCGGGCATGCTGTACGGGTTGGTGAACATTCTCATTTGGGGTATCAACCGCATACCTAACGGCTCGGTGTTGCTGATACTGAGTAGCCTGTTCATCTTCCTGTTCGGCCTCATCTCGGAGCAGATAGCGGCCATGCGTTTTGAGAGTAGCCAGCGCAACTGGTCCAGGGATCGTGGCACGGTGGACAGCTTGGACGGCAAACGCGAGCATACAGCGAAGGGCGGGGATGGCAGCTAAGGCGACCCCCAACCGCACCGATCATCCACTTTCAGCCCCCGACTCCCCTGCCGCGGAACCGGCCTCGCTCCCTGACCCCACCGCGCAGCCTCCCGTGCCGCAACCCTCCGAACCCCGCAGCCGCGCCCGCGCATGGCTGTTGCGAATCGCCGGTACGTTGCTTTTCGTGGTGCTGCTCGTGTGGCTCGACCTGAGTGGAGCACTGCCCCTGGAGAAGGTGTGGAGCGCGCTTACCGGTGCCGACTTCGGGCTGGTCGCCCTCTCGATTGCATTCTATGGGCCGTTCCTGGTCGTGAAGGCGGCGCGGTGGCGGCGTGTATCGGCGGCTATGAACGTGCCGCTATCGTGGGGTGATGCCTGGCGTATCTACGGGATCGGGTTGGCGGCTGGGACCTTCACGCCCGGTCAGGCGGGTGACGCTCTAAAGGCCTGGTACGTGCAGCGCAAGGGCTACACGCTGGCCCGCGGGCTGGGTAGCTCTGTGCTGGATCGGCTGTTCGACGTGGCGGGGCTGGCCGTGCTGGGCCTGGTGGGAGTGCTCGTGTACGGCGGGCGATTCGCGGGACAGACTCCTGTGCTGGTGGGTTGGGCGCTCGCCTGTGTGGCAGTGGTGGCCTTCCTGGCCTGGAACCGTTCTCGCACGTGGGCCGTTAACCTTGTGGCCCGGCGTCTAGCGCGGTTCGGCGGTGGCAATAGCACTGCAGGCGGGTGGTCGCTCGACGCGCGCACCCTATCGTATGCCGGATTGCTCACGCTGGCAAGCTTTGCCATATCTATATTCCGGGTGTGGCTGCTTGCCGCAGCGGTCGGCATATTCCTGGGGCCATTAGAGGTATCGGGCT